>JANYCJ010000032.1 GCA_025360345.1 Alphaproteobacteria bacterium
CCCCCAGATATACAATCCCTTAGGCGGTTCCTGCGCCTTGCCTAGCAGCCTCCCCAGCAATCCCGGCCCGGCAGGCCTTTCTGCAAGCGTATCGGCCAGTATCTGTAGCCTCTGCAGAATCTCGCGCTGCGCCGCGTCGTCTTGAATCTCGCCGCTTTCCACGCGTTTTTCGTATAAAGTGAGCAGCCGCCCCCGCGCGCCTCCCTCAGCCATGCGCAATACGCCATTGCATTTGAAGTGCCATTCCTTTAAACCTTTTTTCCCTAAAACCCAGTGAAGCAACGTTTATAAATCAACTGCGGATGCTATGCAATTAACCATTAGCCGCGACATGGAAAGCCTCCAGCAAGCCCTCTCGGGCTATGCCATGGACGGCAAGCGCATTGCGCTGGTTCCCACCATGGGCGCGCTCCATAGCGGCCACCAGGCCCTCATCGCCCAGGCCAGAGAGCTCGCCGACATCGTGGTGGTCAGCATCTTCGTAAACCCGAAGCAATTTGGCCCGAACGAGGATTTTTCAAAATATCCCCGCATGTTGGAAGCGGATGTTAAGAAAGCGGGCGAGGCCGGCGCCAGCCTGGTTTACGCCCCCGACGCCTCCGACCTCTACCCCGAAGGCTTTACTACCTCCATCTCCGCCGGTGCGCTCGGCACCATCCTTGAGGGCAAATTCCGCCCCGGCCATTTCGATGGCGTGGCCACCGTGGTCGCCAAGCTCCTGCTGCGCGTCCTTCCCCATATCGCCCTGTTCGGTGAAAAAGACTACCAGCAGCTTTGCGTCATCCAGCGCATGGTCAACGACCTCGACATCAGCGTCGAAATTGCCGGCGTGGAAACCGTGCGCGAGCCGGACGGCCTCGCCCTGTCCTCGCGCAACGCCTACCTCACGCCCGAGGAGCGAAAAACCGCCCCCCAGCTTCACAAGGCGCTGCAAATCACCGCCGATGCCATCCGCGCCGGCAACCCCGTAAAAGCATCTTTGGATAAAGCCATTGCCGCGCTCACCGCATCCGGCTTCCGGGTCGATTATCTTGAGCTGCGCAGTGAATACACCCTCGATGAAATGACCGCTTATGCCCCGCCCGCCCGCCTGCTCGTGGCGGCAACGCTGGGCGCCACCCGCTTGATCGATAATATCGCATTGGAGTAAAGCCCATGGAAAAAGAACAGGTTCTTCAGGAATTCAAAGATGCCGGCGCCATTCTCACCGGCCATTTCATTCTCTCTTCCGGCCTGCACAGCTCCACCTATTTGCAATGTGCCCGCGTCCTGCTCGATGCGAAGCGTGCCGAACGCCTCTGCAAAACCCTCGCCGACAAGGTAAGAAACTGGGTGAAGACCTCCGGCCAGGTCATTGATGTCATTGTCGCACCTGCCATGGGCGGCGTCGTCGTCGGCTATGAAATGGGCCGCCAGCTCGACGTGCTTTCCATGTTCTGCGAGCGCGTGGACGGCAGCTTCGCCCTGCGCCGCGGCTTCATGCTGGAGCCCGGCCAGAAAGTGCTCATCGTCGAAGATGTTGTCACCACGGGTAAATCCTCCATGGAAGCTGTGACATGCATCAAGGAGCATGGGGCAATCCCCGTGGCCGTCGCCAGCCTCATCGACCGCCGCTCGCAAAATGACGTAAGCCTTACCCTCCCGCTCATCTCCCTCATGTCGCTGGACATCCCCACCTTTTCTGCGGAAAACGTGCCGGACAACCTTAAATCCACCCCCGCGATCAAGCCCGGCAGCCGTTTCCTGAGTCAGAAAGCCATATGACTAACGAACATGCCATTCTCATCACCGGCGCCGCCCAGCGTGTAGGGGCTTCGCTCGCGCTGCATTTCGCCCGCCACGGTCACGATGTAGCGCTGCATTATAACCGCTCCGAGCCAGCCGCACGCAAAATCCAGCAGGAAATAGAAGCCCTCGGCGCTGCCTGCATTCTCGTTCGCCACGATATGCACGACATCAAGGGCATCCCTAATTTTGTAAGCGAAGTAAAGCGTCGGATGCCGCACTGCACGACCCTGATAAACAATGCCTCCATTTTCGAGCGCGGCAAGCTCATGGAAACCGACGAAGCCATGTTTGACCGCCAGATGGAAGTGAACTTCAAAGCCCCGTTTTTCATGACCCAGGCCTTCGCCCGCATTTTCGGTAAGGGCTGCGTCATTAACATGATAGACAGTGAAATTGTCCATACCCAGGGCAGCCATTTCGCCTACCTCATGTCCAAAAAAGCCCTCGCCGAATTCACGGAAATGGCTGCCCGCGAGCTCGGCCCCCATATCCGTGTCAACGGCATCTGCCCCGGCATCCTGCTCCCGTCCAATGAACTGGACATGGCCTATATCCAGCAGCTGAAATCCCGGCTGCCGCTCGGCCAGATCGCCTCGCTCGAGCAGGTCGCCGAAACCGCCCATTGGCTGTGCAAGGGCGTAACCACAGGCCAGCTTATATACACCGATGGAGGGCAGCACCTGCTGTAAAACCTATGTTCACCCTGCGCATCAAGAACCTCTCCGCCAGCACCGTGCTCGGTATTTATGAATGGGAACAGCAAGCCCGCCGCCTCGTCATCCTCAATATTGAAATGCAGGTGGCAGACACCGGCGCGGGCCGCTCCGATGCCATCGCCGATGCTGTTGATTACAGCATCATAGAAAACCGCGTGCTCGAACATCTCGACCGTCATAGCTATCAGCTGCTTGAGCGCCTCGTGACCGATGTTGCTTACTATATCCTCGCCCTCGACAGCCGCATCGCAAAAGTCCGCGTGGAAGCTGATAAGCCCGGCGCGCTGCGCATGGCAAGCTCCGTCTCCGTGTCTGCCGAGATCACCCAGAGCTGAAATGCCCGCCCCCGCCGTCAGCGTGCTCATCCCTGCCTACAATGCGCAAGGCACCATCGCCCGCGCCGTGGAAAGCCTGAAGGCCCAGACCATGGATAGCTGGGAAGCCCTCATCATCGCCGACGATGCCACGGACTATCACGCCGTGCTCGCCGCGCAAGGTCTGCAAGATACGCGCCTGCGCTTCATCGCCACCGGCGGCACCGCCACCGGCGTGTCCCATGCCCGCAACACCGGCCTTGCACAAGCCGCTGCCCCCATCATCGCCATGCTCGACGCCGATGACCGCTTCTACCCTGATAAGCTCCTGCGTATGCTCCCCATGGCCGAAACCCATGGCGCTTGTGCCTGCGCCCTGCGCTATATGGATTACCGCCCCCCGCCGCGCGAACTTGGCCTGCAGGGCCTGCGCCAGTCCGATGCCGCGCTCTCGCCCGCGCAATACCTGCAAACCCACTACGCCCCGAATGCCATGCTCGTATTCGACAAAACCCGCGTTCCCGGCCAGTGGCGCGAAGACCTCGACGTTATGGAAGACCTGCTGTTTTCCATAACCGCCTTTAACCACATCCCGGCCATCTATCACATCAACACGCCCCTGCACGAATACGTCTTTACCCCCGGCTCGCTCTCCACCGCCCCGCAAGCGCCCGCCCGCTTTATCGCCGCCAAGGAAAACATCCTGCGCCAGCTGGATCAGGGCAGCCTTGGCATCGCCGGAGATGAAGCAAAATCCGCCCTGCGCCATTTCGTGGAATTATCGCTACAAATTGAAAAAGAATATGCCCTGCTGCAAAAACAGGGCAGCGCCACCAGCTTCACCGAGTTGCTGAACGCCCGCTTAGCGCAGGCTGGCCGCCCCATAACAGGCGTCTAGCCCATCTTCCCATGAAGGCATCGCCACATGCAGCGCAAGCCTTGCCTTGCCGCAATCCAGCCTCGAATTCTGCGGTCGCGTGGTCTTTCCCGGGTAATCCTTGGCGGCAACCGGCAAGATTTCCCTGCAAACAGCTTCCGTCTCACGCGCTAAAATCGCTTTCGCAAAACCATACCAGCTGGTTTCCCCCCCGCTGCACAAATGATAAATCCCGCTGGGAAATGCCGCCTGTCCCATGGCCGCTTCCAGCGCCGCCACCGCGCCCGCTGCAAGATGTCCCGCAAAAGTAGGCGCCCCGATCTGGTCGTCTACCACGCTTAAGCTTTCCTTCTCGCGCATCAGCGCGCGCATCGTGGTAAAAAAATTCCGCCCGTGATCGGCATACACCCATGAGGTTCGGAAAATCAAATGCGCGGACTTCGTCGCCGTTATCGCCCGCTCGCCCACCAGCTTGCTCATGCCATAGGCGTTCAGCGGGGCAGGGGTGTCGTCTTCCTTCCATGGGCTGCTGCCATGACCGTCAAAAACATAATCGGTGGAAAAATGCACCAGCGGTATGCCATGCCGCTCGCACCAATGTGCAAGCTCCCCCGGCGCCACCGCATTCACCCTGAGCAAAGTGCCGCTGTCTTCGTTCTCCGCATCATCCACCCGTGTATAGGCGCCCGCGTTGATAATCGCCGCAAACGGCTTTTTCATAAACGCCTGGTCAATGCTGTCCAGGAACGAAACCGCCATGAAATCGCACTCCGTGCGTGAAAGCCCTTGCGCGCGCGGGCCCAGCTGGGCGCACAGCGCCTGGCCGAGAATGCCATCCTTGCCTAAAACCAGAATCGTATCGGTCATGGAAGCAGTTGCCGTAAATACGCGCCGTAATCATTGCTGCCATAGCGTGCGGCAAGGTCCTGTAGTTGAGCGCTGTCAATGAAACCCCTATGATACGCAACTTCCTCCACACATGCAATTTTAAGGCCCTGCCGTGCCTCGATGGTCTGCACGAACTGGGACGCCGCAAGCAAGGAATCCGGCGTGCCCGTGTCCAGCCATGCAGCGCCGCGCCCCAGCAGCTGCGCGCTCAGCGTGCCCGCGCGTAAATAGTGCGTGTTCACATCCGTGATCTCCAGCTCGCCGCGCGGGGAAGGGGTAAGGCCTTCGGCCACTTGCACCACATCCGGTCCATAAAAATAAATACCCGTCACAGCCAGCGGTGATTTGGGCATTTTAGGCTTTTCTTCGATGGAGAGCACTTTTCCCGCCGCATCCAGCTCGATCACGCCATAGCGCTGCGCATCGCGCACGCGGTAAGCGAACACATGCCCGCCCGAGGTGATTTTCGCGGCTTTCTGAAGTTGCGCGCCCAGTGTTGCGCCGTAAAAAATATTATCACCCAGTATCAGGCACACCGGTTGATACCCGATAAAATCTTTGGCAATGATAAACGCCTGCGCGATCCCCTTCGGCTCCGGCTGCACCGCGTAGGAAAACCTCATGCCCCACTGTGCGCCCTCACCCAGCAGCGCCTGCATCACTGGCAGGTCGCGCGGCGTGGAAATCACCATGACATCGCGAATGCCCGCCATCATCAGCGTCGAAAGCGGGTAATACAGCATCGGCTTGTCATACACCGGCAAAAGCTGCTTGCTCGTTGCCAGCGTCATCGGCGCCAGCCGCGTGCCTGCGCCCCCCGCAAGGATTATTCCTCTCATGCCTCGCTCCTTTTTTGTCTTTTGCTGCACCATGCCCCGTTGGCCAGATACCACGCCACTGTGCTTTCCAGCCCTTCCGCCAACGCGTGCTTAGGCATAAAGCCAAGCGCCGCCCGCGTGGCATAGTCGTCAATCGCATAGCGGCGGTCATGCCCCGGCCTGTCCGTCACAAAACATATCTGCTCTTCATAGCGCCCGCTGGCCTTTGGCCGCAGGCGGTCCAGTATGGCGCAAAGCATCCGCACCAGCGCAAGATTTTCCACCTCGTCGCCACTGCCGAAATGGTGCACGCTGCCCGGTTCCCCCTTCATTAGCGCCAGCCACAGCCCCTCGCAATGGTCCTGCACATGCAGCCAGTCGCGCACGTTCTTACCATCGCCGTAAACCGGCAGCCCTTTGCCAGCCAGCGCGGTGAGTATCATTGTCGGTATCAGCTTTTCCGGGTGCTGCCGTGGCCCGTAATTATTGCTGCAATGCGTGGTAATCACCGGTAAGCCATAGGTGATCCCCCATGCCCGCACCAGATGGTCTGCGGCGGCCTTGCTTGCGGAATAGGGTGAGTTAGGCCGAAACGGAGACTCAAGGCAAAAGCGACCCGTCATGCCTAACGAACCATAGACCTCATCCGTAGACACCTGCAGGAACCGGAAATCGCCGCCACTCGCATAAGCCCGGCAGGCCTCAAGCAACTGGAACGTGCCCACGATATTCGTATCGATAAACGCTCCCGGCCCAAGAATGGAATTATCGACATGCGACTCTGCCGCGAAATTCACTACATGGCTCACCCCGTGCCTCTTCAGCAAATCTGAAACCAGCGCACCGTCGCAGACCGATCCCTCCACCAGCTCCCATGAATCCTTTGGCGCAATCCCTTCCAGATTGTCCCGCCCTCCCGCATAGGTCAGCGCGTCCAGCACCACTACTTTAGCGCCTTTGGAAACTGCAAGCGCCACGAAACAGCTGCCGATAAAACCCGCGCCGCCGGTAACCAAAAGGGTAGGGGGGGCACTCATTTGAGTGTGAAATTAACCGGGATCAGGAATTCGATCAGATCATCCTTCGGGTAATCATTTGGCACGGCGGGCACAGGGTTCGCCCGGTTCACCATATCAATGGCCGCCCGGTCCAGCGCCGCGCTGCCAGTGGAATGTTCAAGGATGCGGTAACGGATATTGCCCTTGCGGTCAATGCGGATACGCACCACCGTCTCGCCCTCTTCGCCTTTTTCACGCGCTTCCATTGGGTAGCGTTGGAATTTCTTGATCCAGTCGGAAACCAGCTGCTCATAGCGCGTGGCCATTTCCGCGTCCTTGGCCGTGCTGCTCCCGCGTGAGCTGCCCTTGGCCTGGATGTTATTGGTGCGCACGAATTGCTTCGCCGCCGAAGACAGCTTGCGCGATTCGGCTATCAGCAGGTCGTTGCCCGAACCTGCCAGCGCCTTGTCCATCGCCCGGTCAACCGGGTCGCTATCGCCCGTAAGGGCCTTTTCCATGGAGCTGATCGCCGACTTGGAGGCTTGCCCGTCATCATTGGAAACGGCCTGTGAAATAGCACTGTCCACCGCGTTGGCGTTGGTGGCGTTCGGCTGGCTGGCGTCAATATCTTCCTGCGTCAGCGGATCGCCATCACCCAGCTTGATCGAAAGCGCATGTACCGGTATCTCCACCACCTCCATGGAGGGGATGATATACCATACATAAAGCCCCACAAGGTGAAGCGCCACAGCGCCCGCCAGCGTGCCCACAAAATATTTCTGGTCGAGGTATTCCGGCCCCGACTGCTTGGGCATCGGTATCGCCACCGCCTGTGCTTTGGCCGCCTTGCGCTCTTTCAGCTTATTCAACATGCAACAGCGCCTTCGATTGCGTGACCACCGAAAGATTCTTGCCGCCCGCGGCCTTGATCGCATCCATCACCTCGATGGTGCGGTTGGCCGATACCGTGGCATCTGCCTTGATCGTCACCACCTTGTTAGGGTTAGCGTGCAGGTCATCGGACAGCATTTTCTGCATTTCTTCCATCGGCACAATCTCGTCATTGACGATAATTTCTTCATGCCGCCCCAGCAGGATCAGCACATGGCCTTCATCCATAAGCTTGCCGCTTTGCGCCACCGGCGGGTCAACGGGAATAATTTCGAATTTTTCAATCGAGCCCGCCACCATGAAAAAGATCAGCAGGAACATTGAAACGTCAATCATCGGGATCAGGCTGATTTCAAGCTTCTTGCGTTGCGTGCGTGGAAAATCCATTAGTGTCCTCCAGCCGCAGGCACAGGTGCGGCAACCACTGCCGCAGGCGCTGCAACAGCCGGCGCGGCCGTGGCGTCCGCAGCCGCGTCAGCGGGCTTCACCATGGCTTCCGCCGGGGCGGCTTCCCACTTGCGCACAAACAGGCTGCGCCCGCCCACCTGGTAAATATTGTCCATCACGTTCACCAACTGCTGCATCGTCACCCCTTCGGCGGTGAGCAGCATGATCTTGGTGTTGGGGTCTTTCTGGAACATGCGCGACAGAGACTCGGTCAGCTCCTGCTGGTCCAGCCTGCGCTTGCCCAGCAGCATCGCCCCGTCGGCCTGGATGAACAGGTGCATCACATCGGTTTTTTCCGCAGGCTTAGGCGAAACCGAAGGCAGGTTCAGCTCTAGCGATTCCACATGCATGAACGTGGTCGTGAGCATGAAGAAGATGATCAGGATGAACATCACGTCAATCAGCGGGGTCAGCGGTAGGTTGACAACCCGGCGTGAAGAACGTTCAAAATCCATATCCATGGGCTAAACCCGCGCGGAAAAAATTAGTTGGCGTTGGTATATTTGGGGCTAAGCAGGTGCAGCGTAGAAGTTTTCTGCGGCGCGTTGCGGCGCTGGGCCTCGGCCCATTGGTCGGCCTCGTTGCGCTTGCGCATCTCGGTTTCCTCGCGTGAGCGCGCATCGGCTTCTTCCTGCGCCTTGCGCTGCATGTCGGCGCGCTTGGCTTCTTCAATAGCCAGCGCCCGTTCATTGCGGCGGAACTCATCTTCCAGCGCCAGTATCTGCACCGACACGTCTTTCATCGTGGCGCGCACTTTTTCAATAATGCCGTCGAGGATGTAATGTGCTGCAAGCGCCGGGATAGCAACCGTAAGGCCGCCCGCAGTGGTAAGCAGCGCTTCCCAGATGCCGCCGGCGAGAATGGTGGGGTCCACCCGCGTGCCCGAAAGGCTCAGCTTGGAAAATGAGGAGATCATCCCGATCACGGTACCCAGAAGCCCCATCAGTGGTGCAACCTGCGCGGTCATTTCCAGTCCGCGTAAATGCGATTCAAGGTAGCGGATATCGCCCGAGCCGACGCGCAGGATTTCAGCTTCCTTGCTTTTCTGCGACATTTCCCGGTTTGCCACGCATTCAAACGTCACGCGCATGATCCGCGCGATAGGGCCGTTGATGCCCGCCAGCGTCTTGGTGGCGCGGGAACGGTCGCCCTGTTTGATTTCACGTAAAGCGGGCTCGATAAAGCTGCGGTCAAAAATATTGGCCTTGCGGAACTGGGCGATTTTGAACAGCACAACGGCCAGCGCGTATACCGACATCGCGCCCAGCAGATACATCACCAGGCCACCTTTTTGAAAAACAACAATATCCATCATGCTTCAGTTCCCCCGAGAGTGTTATATAGATATGTTTTACTATCACCACCGCTTGTGGTCTAGCGTTAAGTGAAGCGCATATGCAGAATCATTCCTGAGTCATATGAAGGGTTTGCGCACAAGGCTTTACAAGCCTTGCGAAAGCGGCGGGGCAGGGGCCATAAAGCAAAAGGCGCATGGAAAATATCCATGCGCCTTTTGGCCTTTGTAGTAAAGCTAAGGCTTAGTGGCCTTTGCCTTTGGGGCTGTCAGGGGCGTTGCCCTTGCCGGACTTCGAAGAGCTACCGGCCCTTCCGCCGCCCTTGCTGGCGTCATCGCCACCCTTGCCAGCATCATCGCCGTCGAACTGGTCGGCGCGACCTATGGCTTGGGCCCTGCCTGCGGCACTCTTGGTAGCGGCACATGCGTTACCATTAGCGTCTTTAGGCAGTTTGTCGATTGCATCGTTCTGGTCTGCGGATTCACCAGCCGGGCAGGGAGCATCAGCCTTCACGGTGATGATCGCCATCGCCTTAGCAGCGCCGTTGACGCACATCGCGGTGAAGCATTGCTTCATCGCTCTGGCGGACGACATCACGTCGCGGCCACCGGTATTGGCCGGTGCGGCTTTACCCGAAGCGGCCGTAGCCTTACCGGCTGCGGCAGTTGCCTTGCCAGCGCCACCCGGTCCTGAAACAGCCTTCGCTTTACCAGCCGCACCCGAACACGTGTTGTCGGTTGGGTCGAACTTGCCATTGAATGCTGCCGTTTGGGCAGAGTTCTGGCTTGTGTAGGACTGGGGACTCGAAGGACAGCTGCCTGCATACTGCTGGCTCAGGATACTGATCGTACCCTTAGAGCAGGATGCAAACCAACAGGTCAGCGGAACTGCGCCACTGGAGCCGCTGCTCGTGGAGCCGCCCGTGGAACTGCCCGTTTTGCTCGTACCAGTAGAGCTGTTGCTGGTAGAGCTGCTGCCGGTAGTCACACCACGCCGACCGGTGCTGGCGCCTTGGCCAGAACTGGTGCTGGCGCCTTGGCCAGAACTGCTGCTCGTGGAAGCGCTGGTAGAACCGCGCCGCCCCGTGCTTGCACCTTTACCACTGGAACTGCCAGTAGAGCTGGTTGCACCAGTTTTTCTGCTGCCACTGGTGCCACTTGAGCTTGCGCTCGTTGAGCTGCCGGTTGTGGCGCCTTTACCAGAGCTTGCGCTGGTGGTGCTACCCTTACCAGTGCTGGCGCCTTGGCCAGAACTGGTGCTGGCGCCTTGACCAGAACTGCTGCTGCTACCGTTGGAATCTTTCGTACACGTTCCATCATCGGGAGCAAACATCTGATTCTCGAGATTGAACTGGGCGATTTCGTACAAACCGATCATGCCTTGCTGCTGGCATTGGTCGGGAGTGCCGAAACCGGCCTGAACGATAGCGGCCTTACCTTTGATGCAGGGTACTAGGTAGCAAATGTTGCCGCCAGTACCGGTACTGCTCGCACCCGTACCTGTACCGCTGCTGGTCGTGCTGCCAGACTTCCTGCCGCCACTGGACGTGGTGGAGGTGCTGCCATCGTCGCCACCGGAACTGGTCGCGCCGTTGCCGCTGGTCGAACCCCTGTGTCCAGTAGTACCGGAACTGGTGGTACTGCTGGTCGTTGCGTTCTTACCACCCGTACTGGTTGAACCCTGCCCGGAAGAACTGGAAGAGTTCGAACTGCTGCTTGCACCGTTCGAAGAGGTAGAGTTGGTGGTATGTCTTGCACCAGAAGTACCGCTTGAGCTGGTAGAAGAACCGTCTGAAGAAGCACCGTTGGAGCTGGCCGCGGTGGCGGCGCTATTTCGATGCCCGGAAGTACCGCTCGAACTATTCGAGGAAGTACTGCTGGAACTATCCGAAGAAGTACCGCTCGAACTATCCGAAGTAGATCCATTATTTCGGTGTCCCGACGTACCGCTGGAGCTATTCGAGTTAGATCCGCTCGAACTATCCGAAGTAGATCCGCTATTTCGGTGTCCAGACGTACCGCTGGAACTGTTCGAAGTGGAGCTGCCACTCGTAGAGCTTGTAGAACTGGTAGAGGAACCTGAACTAGTACCACTCGAGCTATCCGAAGTAGATGAATTACTTCGGCGCCCAGACGTACCGCTGGAGCTGTCCGAAGTGGAGCTTCCGCTGCCGCTCGAACTTGCGGACGTAGATGAGTTGCTTCGGCGTCCAGACGTACCGCTGGAGCTGTCCGAAGTGGAGCTGCTACTACCGGAGCTACTGCTGGAGCTATCCGAAGTAGATGAACTCCGGTGCCCAGACGTACCGCTGGAACTATCCGAGGTAGATGAACTCCGGTGTCCAGACGAACCGCTGGAGCTGTCCGAGGAACTGCTGGTAGAACTACTGGTGCTGCTTGATCCAGTACCAGAGCCCGCGTGGCCAGTGCCTGCACCGGCACCTGCACCAGAGCCTGCGTGGCCACTGCCTGCGCCTGCGCCGGCACCTGCACCAGAACCTGCACCAGAACCTGCGTGACCACTGCCTGCACCTGCACCGGAGCCACCTGCGTGGCCACTGCCTGAGCCGTTACCTGAGCCGCTGCCAGAGCCACCTGCGTGTCCACTGCCACCGGCATGACCACTACCACCGGCATGACCTGCATGACCGCTGCTTGGGGGCGACGGAGGCGGCGGCGGCGGCGGTGGTGGAGGAGGTGGTGGAGGTGGTGGAGAAGGAGGCGAGCTCGAAGAAGGAGGCGAGCTCGAAGAAGGAGGCGAGCTCGAAGAAGACGGAGGACTGGAAGGAGGGCTTGCCAGCGGCGAGCTGGAAGAAGAAGGGCCAGGGCCACCGCCACCACCATCATCATCATCATCAGCAGTAGTAGAAGCCGCGCTGGCCTGAATTGCCATTGCATCTTCGACCCATGCGACCGTAGAAGTGGTCATCGCCAGGACCGACAGAATGTTGACTACCTTATTTTTATTCAAAAACATAAATTGCCCCTCCCAAAATATTATAGGCCACCATGGCAAACCGATGCCGTGTGACCGTTAATTGTCGTGTAATCGTGTATAGCGCTTCATTTGTCTCTTAGATAAATTTAGCGAAAATTTATGTAAAATTGTTTGTATTTATTTAGCATTGTGTACCGGATTCTCGACAAGTCCCCGGCCGAAAATGCTAAACCCCGTATTTCCTCCCTCGCACAGCCGCGACGCGGCAAACCTGAGAATTTTTATTATCTTCAAATCTAACATGCTTTTATGACATATTTATGACAAAGCGGGAAAAAGTCTTATTACATTTTTGTAATAATTCCCATTCGCGCGTGATATTTCAATGCGGCAGTGCCGAACCCGATGCATTCTGCAACTCAGTATAATCATGTGCTGGTAAGGAATTTATAAACGTCCTCACGTATTTTTTTCAAAAGCAAGGCAGCGCGCTCCGCGGGTTTTGCATTTCTCTGGCTGGGCATATAATTTCTACGAAGAAGATGCGGATGCGTATCGCGCCTTCACCGCATCGTTGTAGTGAGATCTTTCCAAAACCCTCTTGCCCATTTCACCACTGTGTTTTTTTGAAAAAAAATACACACGCGCAGGAATGGAAGCGGGCAAATATATCGAATAAATCAAGTTAAAATAGATGATTGACCGAAATAGAAATAATTAAAATACCACCTATAATTTACGCATAATTATTAACTTATTAACGTGGAATTATACAAAATTAAATAAGATTAAGGCAGAACATTAAGCAAAGGATGTCTGCCATGATCTCTCGCCTCCTTGTCCTTTCCGCCCTGCTGTCCACGCTTTCCGGCTGCGTAGTCATTCCCCGCACCGAAATGACCCAGCGCATTGATTTCAACTATGTTACCTACCCTGAAGACATGCTCAGCTATAACGACCTGATGTGCTGCGCCGAGTGCTCGGCATAGGCAGCGCCTGATCTGAGGAGACTGGGGGAAGCATAGCGCTTCCCCTTTTTTTTGCTTCAGGCTATAGAAGGCGCATGAATGACGAAGAAATTCTCTCCCGCCTGCTATACCGCGACGCCCTGATGCTGGTCCTCGACAAGCCGGCCGGGTTGCCTGTACATGCCGGCACCGGCGGGGGCGACACGCTGGACAGGCATTTTGAGGCGCTGCGTTTCGGCCTTCCGCGCCCTCCGTCGCTCGCCCACCGGCTTGACCGCGACACCAGCGGCTGCCTTGTGCTCGGGCGCAACCGCCATGCTCTCGACAAGCTGGGCAAAATGTTTGCTTCCGGTCGTATCAAAAAAACTTACTGGGCGGCTGTGCAGGGTATTCCTGCTCAGCCGGAAGGCATAATAGACCTGCCCCTCGCCAAGCAGAGCGAAAGCGGCAAGCGCTGGTGGATGAAGGTGGCCGAAACCGGGGGTATGCCCGCCCAGACCCTGTACCGGGTGCTGGGAAGCGCGGGTGATGTCACCTGGCTGGAACTATCCCCCCAGACAGGGCGCACCCACCAGCTCCGCGTCCACTGCGCAGCCATCGGCCATCCCATCATCGCAGACCGTATTTACGGCACACAGGCGCCCGGGCAGGTCATGCAGCTCCATGCCCGTGCCATCACCATACCGCTCTATGATAAAAAGCCCCCCATCGAAATACAGGCGCCGCCGCCGCCCCATATGCTGCAAATGCTGCAAAGCTGCGGCTTTTTCCCTGAAAAACCGGCTTAGTGCCGGCTATTTGAAGCTGTAGTGGTAATTGAGCATCATGCCCTTGGTATTGGCCATGACACTGTAATGCGACTCCTTGGGCACATAGGCCAGCTGGAGCTTCGCCATCTTGGGCATACCCTGGCAATCCATCCGGAGGGCAAAGCGCCCGTCTTCGGTTTTCTTGTCGGCAAGGTAGTAAAACCCGTCTTTTTCAATTTTGGCTGAAGTGTTCTGAACCAGGTTTTTTACTTCCGGATTGGCAATTCCAAACATTTTAAGGGTTGCCAGCAACTTTTGGGCGCGCTTATCATGCTGCTCCAGTTGTTCTTCCGCTGCTGCCGTATTTGCAAAAGGTAATATCAGCAACGCGGTGATGATATAAAGTTTCTTGCACATGTAAACATGTTAGCACAGCCAAAGGTTAAAATCAACCAAACCCTTGCTGAGCCTAGCTTTGCGGGCTGCGGACTTTAATGAATTATTTGTGACAGTAACGTCTCCGGAATGACTTTGGGGCTAGTGCGTGGCTATAAAAAATCGTCGTTTGCTGCTGCGCCGCACCATAAAAACACGTAGCTGCATCGCTTGGTTTTTTTAAGCGGCAGGGGTGTCGCCCTTCTGCACCAGCACACCCCACCAGCCCAACCCATCATATTCCTGGTAACCGATCGTTTTGGAATAAGCCACGCACCCGCCCGAGCCGTCAAAGTAGTAACCCTTGGATTGCCCTTTGTTTTCCAGCTTAAACGTCGTGAGCAGGCCTTGGCCGTCGGATGCCGCGATAATGCGGAATTTGCTGTCCAGCAGCAAAACCCGCGACCGTTTCCATTCCTCGGCAGACAGGTTCGGTTCATCGCGCACGATCACCCGGCTTTGCTCCTGCCAGTCAAAAAACACGCCCAGCACGCCAATCACTTCGCCGTTTACGTCCGCCCCCTTGCGCACTGCGGTAGAATACACAGCCACCGCGTTGTTGTTATGCTGCGGATCGTTATAAATATCATCGGCGAAATACTCGTCGCCGCTGCGGGTTGCCATGGCCTCGGTGAACCACCGCTGGTTGCCCACATGCATCCCCACCACCGAGCGGTACGTATCCCCCTGTGAATTGGCGATGACCTTGCCTTGCGCATTCACCAGCAGCAGATCGCTATACACTGAGTAAAACCGGTTGATGAGCGCCAGCCGCTGCTTGGCATAGGCCACCGTCTTGTCATTGATATCCGTAAGGCAGCTGTGGAAAGCCTCGTCGGTGGCCCACCACCGCACATCGGCCGTGCGCTCATATAAGTTCCGGACGATAAGCTGCACCAGCGTCTGCGCCATTTCCGAAAGGCGGCTGTAATGCGTCTGCTCAAACTCCGTGGTTAGCTGGTCGCTTTGCAGGGCGATGCGCGCCAGCACCGTGGTGCGTAATTCTTTGGAATTGGTAGCTGCCTGAGAAGCCAGCGACTTCACCTCCTGCGCCACCACGGAAAACCCTTTTCCATACTCACCCGCGCGCGCCGCCTCAATGGTGGCATTCAGCGCCAGCAGGTTGGTGTGGCTGGCGATGGTTTCGTTCGTTTTTGCGAACTTCCGGACTTCGTCCTGGATATTGTCGATAATCGAGCGGATATTGAAGCTGGACATGGGACCTTCCGAAATGAGTAGTGACGGCGGGTCCTGCGAGACTTTAAGATATTTTTTTATACTGTTTTAGATGTGCGCATTGTAAATCTGCGCACAGGACAAAGCAACGCATTTGTCTAGAATTTCGCTCTCTGGCGGCGCTATTCCTTGTCGGTCGGCGGGGCGAATTTAGGGTTGCTCATCAGCTTCATGCCCATATAGGTGCAGAACCAGCAGGCGATGATAAACACCATCAGCTGCAAAAACCCGCTCACCGGCATGGTATTGGTGATGATGAAGCCAAGCGACGGAATGGCGAGCACGGCTATGACAAGGTAAGTCCACCAGATAACGTAATTGAATTTTTTACCTGACGATTTGTTTGATCCCGGGTCCTCGTTCATGGTATCCTCCGCAAAAGATTCAAGGCATTATACCACGGAATTTATGCCAGTAATGCTTTAATTTTTAGTAAATCCTCATCTTCTGCCCCGCAAATAGCAACATGACCCAGATACAGCATCGCCCCTGCGACGTTATTGTCGTCGGCGGGGGCATGGTCGGAATGAGCCTCGCCATCGCCCTTGCCCGCGCAGGCGTTAAGGTGGCGGTGGTGGAACGCGACCGCGCCTCCAGCCAGCTCGAACCGGCCTTCGACGGCCGCGTCAGCGCCATCGCCTTCGGCTCTAAGGCCTTGCTCGAAGGTATCGGCGCATGGCAGGCCATGGCCCCCCACGCCCAGCCTATTCACGATATCCGCGTGTCAGATGGCGAGCAGCCCTTTTTCCTGCATTACGACCATACCGAAATCGGCGACCAGCCCTTTGGCTACATCGTTGAAAACCGCCACATCCGCCATGCGCTCCATCAGGCAGCCGCAGAGCTTCCCTCGCTGCAGCTTCACGAGGGGTGCGCCATCGCCGAAATCCGGCGGGACGCCGCGCAAGTGCATATCAGGCTCGATAATGGCTCCGAGTTGACTGCAAGTGTGCTCATCGGCGCCGACGGCAAAAAATCGGCCATCCGCCGCGAACTGGCCATCGGCACCATGGAGTGGGATTACGGCCAGACCGCCATCGTCTGCACCATCGCGCATGAAAAGCCTCATCACGGCCTCGCGCAGGAGCGTTTCCTGCCCGCCGGGCCTTTCGCGGTGCTGCCCATGCAGCACAACCGCTCCTCCCTCGTATGGGTGGAGCCCGAAGACCGCGTGCAATTATATCTCGACCTGCCCGAAGCTGAGCTGCTTCAGGAAATCCGCGAAAGGGTAGGGGGCTATCTCGGCGAGCTGTCGCTTTCTGGCCCGCGTTTTGCATACCCCCTTTCCCTGATGCATTCCAAAACCTACATAGCCCACCGCGCCGCCTTGATCGGCGATGCTGCCCACGCCATCCACCCGATTGCCGGGCAAGGGGTCAATCTCGGCTTCCGCGATGTGGCCGTCCTTTCCGAGCTGCTTATCAAGCGCCACCGCCTCGGCCTCGACCTCGGCGACCCAGACACCCTGGCCCATTACCAGCGCTGGCGCCGCTTCGATAACCTGACCATGGTTGCTGTCACCGACGGCCTGAACCGCCTCTTCGGCCTCAACCTCATTCCCGTGCGCCTGGCCCGCGGCCTTGGCCTGTGGGGGGTGTCAAAGCTGCCGCCACTGAAAAAACTTTTTATGCGCCATGCCATGGGTCTTGTCGGTGATCTGCCCGACATTGTTAAAGAAAACGTCGCAAAAAAATTAATAAATTAACGAAGCAAAGGGGTAAAAACAAAGAAAAATTAACTTTTCTGTCATATACTCAAACCATGAGCGATAGGAGAAACCTTTGGCCACTACGAATTCCGCAATGATGGACACCATGAGTGGAAACGAAAATGAGCAGGGCAGCAGCCATTTTTCCCGCGGCATCAGCCGGGAAAAACATGAGCGCATCGCCCGCAATTCCCTATACGATATGTTCGCTTTTTACGAAACGCTGGAAAAAGAAATCAGCCGCATCGGCGAAATCCCCACCAAGCTAAGCCCCACTGAAACCGAAATCCTCCAGCGAATGCTCGCCGTGCAGGAGCATTACCTCACCGCCATGAAAGGCTTCAAGGAGCTGGGGGCCGAAACCCAGCAGCATGCCTTGGTGCGCTTTTCCGACGCATTGCTGGATATGATGAAAATCCTCCACAAGCATAAGGGGCATTGATGATGGAACCCGGATCCGACCTGCTGAAATCCGCCCAGAGCGCCTTTCATTCCACGGTGCGCTTTGCCGAGCCGGAAACCATCGCCGCCGCCAGCCGGATCATGAGCAATTTCGAAGACCTGAAATCCGCAAGCAGCGCCATCGCCAGTGAAGTAGCCCCGAAGGGCCGCTATTAGGCCTCGTCGAGCCTGCGCGCTTCTTCCACCAGCATGATCGGTATGCCGTCGCGGATGGGATAGGCCAGCTTCGCCTTATCGCTCACCAGCTCCTGCGCTTCTTTATCATAGCGCAGCGGACCTTTCGTCAGCGGGCACACCAGTAAGTCCAAAAGCCGTTTATCCACCTGTTGCATGGCAACTCCTTATATATAGTGTCTGCGCCCTTGATACCCGGTTACACAATACTCTGCAACTGCTGGTCGGTCAGGTTCCCCGGCACCATCAGCAGCGGCACATACAGCTTGCTGCCCAGCTGGCTGGCCAGCCACGCCGTAAGCTTGCCTCTCCCCGAAGCCTGCTGTGCCACCCCAAGGGCGATCATGTTCACATCCGGGTCTTCAAACGCCGCTGCGATGATCTCATCCCCCGTGGAGCCCTCCCGCAGCACCAGGTCGGGGCGGATGCCATAAGTGGCGAACGCTTCCTCGGCAAGCGTGGACAGCAGCTCCATTCCCTCGGCTTTGCGCTCATCGCGCATCCGGTCGGCAATCGCCCCGAGCGTCTGGAAATCGGCAGGCGCCGTGACATGCAACATGCATACCCTGCTGCCCCGCGCATTGGCCTTCATGCAGGCAAGCCTGAGCGCGATCTTCGATTCCTCCCGGTCGTCAATACACACCATGAACTTGGTGGACTTGGCATAGGTCTTAGGCTGTGTGGGTGATGACATAAATGAACCTTAGTTATATTTACCAAAAATGCGGCCTGCCGCCCATCCTGCGAAAAGCGCCAGGAAAATGGCCGTAAGCCCGTAATACGCCGGGTGGTGGTGAGCGAACCAGTAGAGCGCCGCGTCCAGCCCGCTTTTAACCACGCTGATCGGGGTGGTCTGCATCCCCACCACCTCGCCGTCGGAAATCAGGTAGATCTCCGCCGTATACACCCCCGAAGGGATATTGTCAGGAAATTCGATCACCGTCTTAAACAGCGTCTCGGCCATGAAGTTAACCTTTTCAGGCGCAAACGCGTAAAGCCGTTCCTTTTTCTGGAATCGCAGGTAAGCGCTCTGGAACTCGTCGAAACTATCCTTCAGGCGAATATTCGGCGGCGGTGCCATCAACTTGTCCTGCCCAATGGCCAGCCGGTCGAAAAGCCCTGCCTGCCCGATCTCTTCCAGCGGCCGGCTGGAGGCCACCGCGTAAAAACTCGGCACATTATAGAACTTCATGCGCGAGCGGTTCACCCACACCCCACCCATGGATTCCTTTTTCCGCACGATGTAATTCTGGTTCGGCCCCCGTACCACCACCACGATATCGCCGTTATCGTTTCTGGCCCCGAACAGGAAAATGCGCGTGCCATTAAACCCCGAATCGATGTCGATATGGTAATTGGATAAATCCGCAACCACCGGCGAGGCCGCCTGCGCAGCCCCGCACATCACCCAAAACAGCGCCAGTGCCGCGAGCAGCTTATTCATCCAGCACACTCACCGTAAACACGTCGTCCGGCGCGGTAAACAGGCCGAAGGCCAGTTTCGTCGCCACCCCCAGCACCAGCACCGCCAGCAACATGCGCAAATATTCCGCCGGAAGCTTGGAGCCAATCCGCGTGCCGAACTGCGCCCCCACCACCGAGCCGGAAAGCAGCAGCACCGCAAGCAATATATCCACCGTCTGCGTGGTAATCGCCTGCCACAGCGTCACATTAGCGGTAATAAAAATAATCTGGAACAACGAAGTCCCGATCACAACCGAAGTCGGCATCCCCAGCAGGTAAATCATCGCCGGGATCAGGAAGAACCCGCCGCCGATGCCCATCAGCGAGACCATAACGCCCACAAAAAACCCTATCACCAGCGGCATGATCGCGCTGATCGTCAGCTTCGATTTCGGGAAATGCACCTTGAAAGGCAGCCGCTTCGCCAGCGGCACCTTTTCCACCAGCTGTGTTTTCTTAGGCGCTTTAAGGATCGTGCGCAGCGACTCCGCCGCCATCATCGCCCCGATCCCCCCGAGGAAAGCCACATACACCACAGAGATCAGCAAATCCACATAGCCCAGCTGCTTCAGCCAGCGAAACAGCATCACCCCCAGCGATGAGCCGACCATGCCCCCGCCCAGCAAATACCAGCCGATCTTGAAATCCACATTGTCCCGCCGCCAGTGCGCCAGGAAGCCCGAAACCGAAGAGGCGATGATCTGGTTGGCCACCGTGGCCACCGACACGCTCGGCGGCACGCCGATGAAAATCAGCAGCGGCGTCATCAAAAACCCGCCCCCCACGCCGAACATGCCCGAAAGCACGCCCGTAATGCCGCCCAACCCAAGAATCAGGAAAATATTCACCGACATCTCGGCTATGGGCAGGTAGATATTCATAAGTGATTAGTAGCCGGCGGTTAGCGGTTAGATCTGAAAGCAACTAGTCACAATTCACTAGCCACGAATATCTTAAGGCGTCTGCGCATACATGATGTAGCGGCTGAAATATTTGAAAATCTGCTTCTCAAGCTCCGCATTGGCCGAATCCATCAGCACCACCGTCATATGTGCGAAAGCCGCCTTGCGCTCGGCCAGCGTCGCCTTCTGGCTGATGGTGTTGGACTGTGTGGCCACCACCGTCACGCTGGCGTCGGACATCGCCCCCTCATTGTAAATGCGCAGCTCCACCTCCAGCCGCGCGTCATAACGCCGGTTCGGATCGGGCGAGAACATGCCGGTAAGCGAATCTTTCTGCGGCAAATCAACCGCCACCACATGCGCGTCCTTGATAATCACCTGCATCGTATGGTTAAGCCCCACGGCCTTGATGCGGTCTTTCACCCACTGGTGCATGGCTTCCGAAGGCGAGATCGGCAGCAGGTGCTCCACGTTCGGCTCATGCATCGGCGATTTATATTCCTGAACAAAATCCACGTTGCCCACGTCCAGATAGATCGGCTGGTATTGTTTGAAAGAAATTTCCGGCGGCACCAATGGGCCGGGGTCGCGGTGGTCGGCACAGCCGCCCGTCAATGCCGTTGCGCACATCAACCCAACGACAACCATGTGCCGAAATGGCAAAATCCGCATTCCTCGTCACTCCCTGCTGGTTAAATCTGCTTGGGCGCAGTGTAGCCCATTCCAACAGGCCGATTCAAATATCTTTTTCGTAATAATTAGCGCAGTGCTTTGGTGGGGAGCTTCGCATCCGCGTCGCGGATATAAAAGGGCCGCAACGCGCCGCCAGCGCGGGTGGCCGCAAGCCCCGCCAGCGCATCAGCGGCAGGGAAGGGGACTAGCGCATCGGTAAATCCGGGAAGCAGCGGGGCATTCCCGCATTGCAGCCCTCCTTGGGCAAGGCTTGCCGCCTGCTCCAGCGTGCCCAGCTGCGTTTCTCCCATCGCCGCGAACGGCAGGGCCGAGAACGCTTGGAAGTAAAACTCCCCCTTGCCTGCATTCAAAACCGCAAGGATGGTGCTCGTATCCCCCCCCTTCGCCGCCGCCCCAAAGGCCAGCACCTCCAGCGTGGTAAACCCCATGCCTGCAATCCCTGCCGCAAACGAAATGCCGCTGGCGCTCGCCAGCCCCACCCGTATCCCCGTAAAGCTGCCCGGTCCCGTGGTGCACGCCACGCCCGAAAGCGCCGCATAGGTAATGCCCGCCTCCGCCAGCGCCTGCTCCACCATCGGCATCAAACTCGCGGATTGTTGCGTCGGCTTCACATTTTCCACATAGGCCGCCACCCGTCCGTCCTTCCACACCGCCACGCTGCACGGCCCGGTGGCAGTATCGATTGCAAGGAGGGTAGGGGCCATTTGCTAAATATCCGGGGCAGGGTTACAATCCGCCTATCTAACCGCATTAAGGAGACAATACAATGCCCGACCCGCAAAATTGTGATCTCGCCGCCAGCCACTGCGTGCCTTGCAAAGGCGGCTCCGTGCCCATGGCCGCCCCCGAAGCGCGCAAACTGCTCGCCGCGCTCCCCGGCTGGGAGCTGGCCCCCGGCGCGGCCTCCATCTCCCGCCGCTTCACCTTCAAGAATTTCAAGCAGTCCCTCGCTTTCGTTAATAAAGTCGGCGAGATCGCCGAAAAAGAAGGCCACCATCCCGACATCACCTTCGGCTGGGGCTACACCGAAACCCTCCTCACCACCCACGCAATCAAGGGCCTGCACCAGAATGACTTCATAATGGCCAGTAAAATCAGTGCCTTGGAAAACAGTTGAATCCCGCGCCCCCAAAAGCTAAAATAAAGGCCTATACATATCAGGTAACCTCCCTTTGACCAAAAAACTCTTTATCAAGACGTATGGCTGTCAGATGAATGTCTATGACTCCATACGCATGAACGATTGCCTCGCACCGCTGGGTTACCAATCTTCCGATACCTATGAAGATGCAGACCTCGTCATCCTCAACACCTGCCATATCCGCGAGAAAGCAGAAGAGAAGGTTTATTCTGAGCTGGGCCGCATCCGCGCCGAAAAAACCCGCAAAGCCGAAAAAGGCGAGCATATGCTCATCGCCGTGGGCGGCTGCGTAGGCCAGGCCGAAGGCGGCGAAATCATCAAGCGCGCACCCTATGGAGACATGGTCTTCGGCGCGCAGAGCTACCACCAGCTCCCTGAAATGGTCACCCGCGCCATCCGAGACGGCGGCGGTGTGGTCGAGCTGGATTTCCCCACGGTGCAGAAATTCGACCTCCTCCCCGAAACCACCGCCCCGCAGGGCGTATCTGCCTTCCTCTCCATTCAGGAAGGCTGCGACAAATTCTGCGCCTTCTGTGTCGTGCCCTACACCCGCGGCGCCGAATATTCCCGCCCCGCAGAAACCATCTTGCGTGAAGCAAGGCACATGGTGGATCAGGGCACGGCCGAAATCACCCTCCTCGGCCAGAACGTGAACGCCTATCACGGCGAATCGCCTTACGGCACTATGAACCTCGCCGGCCTCATCCATCAGCTCGCCAAGATCAACGGCCTCGACCGCATCCGCTACACCACTTCCCACCCCCGCGACATGGATGAAGAGCTGATCGCCATCCACGGCTCCGAACCAAAACTCATGCCTTACCTGCACCTCCCCGTGCAAAGCGGCAGCAACGAAATCTTAAAGCGCATGAACCGCAAGCATGACGCGGATTTCTACCTCGACATCATCGCCCGCCTACGCAAAGCCCGCCCCGACATCGCCTTCTCCTCGGATTTCATCGTCGGCTTCCCCGGCGAAACCGAGGCCCATTTCAGCGAAACCATGGCGCTGGTAGAGCGTGTGCAATACGCCTCTGCCTATTCCTTCGCCTATTCCCCCCGCCCCGGCACCCCCGCCGCAACCGACGACAATCAGGTCGAAGACGCCGTAAAAAACGAGCGCCTCCAGCGCCTTCAGGCCCTGCTCCGCCACCAGCAAAACACCTTCAACGCCTCCTGCATCGGCATGGAAATGGACGTGCTCTTAGACCGCACCGGCAAATATGAGGGGCAGGTGATGGGTAAATCGCCCTACATGCAGTCCGTGCACGTAAAAAATGCACCCGAACTTCACGGGAAATATGTTACAGTAAAGGTAGTGGCAAGCTATCTAAACAGCCTCGCCGCAGAGGTACTGGAAGTTCATAACACCTACAGAAAGGCCAGCTAGTGAAAGAAAAACACCGCGAACAGACGGCAGAACCACAAACCATCAGCATCGTTTTTTCGGAAAATTCACTAGTGCCTATGTTGTTCGGTGACAACGACGCCCACCTCCAGAAGATAGAAAAAAAATTCAACGTCAGCGCCTCCAGCCGTGGCAACGTGCTCTCCCTCTCCGGCGATAAAGCCAAGATAGAAGCCAGCAAAGCCGTGCTCGACGCGCTCTACGCCGACCTCAAAAAAGGCGGCGAAGTAGGCCCCGCTGAGGTGGACGCCGCCATCCGTATGCTCGGAAACGGCCATGCCAGCGGCAACGGCCATGTCGAAGAAAACCACAACCTCTTCGCCACGCAGGAAATGGTCATGATTAAGACCATGAAAAAATCCATCAAGCCATATTCCAAGCAGCAGGCCAAATACATCCAGACCTTAAGCGCCAATGAAATCTGCTTCGCCCTCGGGCCTGCAGGCACCGGCAAAACCTACATTGCTGTCGCCATGGCGGTGGCCATGTTCAACGCAGGCAAGGTCGAGCGCATCATCCTTTCCCGCCCTGCAGTGGAAGCAGGCGAAAAACTCGGCTTCCTCCCCGGCGACCTCAAGGAGAAAATCGACCCCTACCTTCGCCCGCTTTATGACGCGCTCTACGACATGATGCCCGGCGAAAAACTCACCCGCTACATGGAAGATGGCGTGATCGAAGTCGCCCCGCTCGCCTTCATGCGCGGCCGCACTTTCGCCAACGCCTTCGTGATTCTGGACGAAGCCCAGAACACCACCCCCACCCAGATGAAAATGTTCCTGACCCGCATGGGCGAGG
>JANYCJ010000025.1 GCA_025360345.1 Alphaproteobacteria bacterium
GCATCGCCGAAACCGAGAAATACGCCCATGTTACCTTCTTCTTTAATGGGGGCCGCGAAGAGGAGTTCCCCGGCGAAGAACGCATCCTCATCCCCTCACCGAAAGTCGCCACCTACGACCTGAAGCCCGAAATGTCCGCCCCCGAAATCACCGACGCGCTGGTGGAAGTGATTAACGCCGGTAAATTCGACGTCATCGTGGTCAACTACGCCAATACCGATATGGTAGGCCACACCGGCAATATCGAGGCCGCCCGCATCGCCGTGCAAACCGTGGATACCTGCCTCGGCCGCATCACCGAAGCAGCCCTTGCCAAAGGCGGCGCCCTCTTCATCACCGCCGACCACGGCAACGCCGAGATGATGTTTGACCATGACACGCACCAGCCGCACACCGCCCACACCCTGAACCTCGTCCCCGCCCTCTTCGTCATGGAGGCGCTCAAAGGCAGGCACATTGAAATCCCCGAAGGCGTGCTGGGCGATGTCGCCCCCACCCTGCTGCAACTCCTCCACCTTCCCCAGCCCGCCGAAATGACCGGCCGCTCCCTGCTGCCGTTAAGCCTGGCGAATGCAGCGTAAAGGCGCAAAGCTCTGGGCGCTGGCCATCGCCTTAAGCGCAAGCCCCGCCCCCATCCCTGCCTTTGCCAAAGACGCCGCACCCGCGGCCCAGCTCCAGCAAACCCAGAAAGAAATCGCCGAAGCGCAAACCACCCAGGCCAAAATCCAGGCCCAGTCCGACCAGGTGGAAACCGAGCTGGCCGTGCTGCAGGCGCAGCTCGTCAAAATCGCCTCCACCGCCCAGAAATCCGAAGCCGATCTGTCAGCCGCCGAAGAGCGCCTGAAAACCCTCTCCGCCCAGCTTGAGGTCAAGGACAAGGAATTCAAATCCCACGAAGCCCATCTCTCCGCCGTAGTTCAGGCCGCCATCTCCTTAAGCCATACCCCGCCCGAAGCCATGGTCATGATGCCCGGCGACGTCACCAAAACCATGAAAGCCGCCCGCGCCCTGAAAATGGCCTCCGACTCGGTCAAAGCCGAAACCAACGCGCTGGGCGTGCAGATGATCGAGCTGCGCATGATGAAAGACAAGGTCGCCCGCGAGCATGACGACCTCGCCGCACGGCAGGCCGATCTGGACAACCAGCAAAAAGACCTCGTCGCCAAGCTCGCCGAGCGCAAAACCCTGCAAAAGAAACTTGGGCTGCAGGCAAAGGAAGCTGAAACCCGCCTCGCCGGCCTCGCCCGCAAAACCCAGGACCTCCAGCAGCTCATCGAAAAGGTGGAGCAAGACCGAAAGGCCGAGGCCGAAGCCGCCGCCGAGGCCGAAAACGAGCGCCGCAAGGCCAAGGCCCATTCCTTCGCAGAGGCCAAAGGCCATATCCGCACCCCCGTCAGCGGCAGGCTGGTGCAGCGTTTCGGAGCCTCCGGCGGCAAGAACGACACCGCCAAGGGCATCACCATCGAAACCCGCGCCCATGCCGCCGTCACCGCCCCCTTCGACGGCGAGGTGGTCTTCACCGGCCCCTTCCTCAAATACGGCAAGATGGTCATCATCCATCATAGCGACGGGTTTCACACCCTCCTTGCCGGTCTGGAAAAAATTGATGTCGAGGTCGGACAGTTTTTATTGGAAGGCGAGCCGATTGGTGCTATGGGAGATGATGCGGATGCAACTGAGCTGTACGTAGAATTGCGTAAAGACAACCAGCCCATTGACCCCGCGCCGTGGATGAATGCCCTCTCTAAGCACAGATAACCCCGATATAAACCCCGTCCTCCCAAGCGAAAGACACGAAAGCCCTATGCGCCGTAGCTTCAAAACCCTCCTCCTTGGAACCCTCGTCATTGTCGCCCCCGCCATCGCCTACGCAGAGAAAAGCGATACCCTCGAACTGCTAGACCTGTTCGGCGAAGTGTTCGACCGCGTGCGCACCGACTATGTGGAAGAGGTCAAGGACGCCGACCTGGTAGAAGCCGCCATCAACGGGATGCTCACCTCGCTGGACCCCCATTCCGGCTATATGAACGAAAAAGCCTACAAGGAAATGCAGGTGCAGACCCGCGGTGAGTTCGGCGGCCTCGGCATCGAAGTGACCATGGAAAACGGCCTCGTTCGCGTGGTTTCCCCCATTGACGACACCCCCGCCGCCAAGGCCGGCATCAAACCCGCCGACTATATCAGCTACATCAACGACGAAGCCGTCATGGGCCTGACCCTCGCCGAAGCCGTTGAAAAGATGCGTGGCCCCGTAGATTCCAAGGTAAAGCTCACCATCCTGCGCGAAGACACCACCGAGCCGCTTGAAATCACCCTCAACCGCGCCGTCATCAAAATCAAATCGGTCAAGGAACATGCCGAGGGCGACGATATCGCCTATATCCGCCTCACCTCCTTCACCGAGCAAACCACGGATTTGATGCGCGATGAGTTCAAGGACATCAAAAAGAGCCTGCCCAACCTCCGCGGCGTGGTGCTCGATTTGCGCAATAACCCCGGCGGCCTGCTGGAGCAAGCCGTAAGCGTGTCCGACGCCTTCCTGAAAGAAGGCGAAGTCGTCTCCACCCGTGAGCGCGACCCCAACAAGACCAAGCGCTACAACGCCCATTCCGGCGACGAGCTGGTCGATGAGAACATCCCCATCGTCGTTCTGGTGAACAACGGCTCCGCCTCGGCTTCCGAAATCGTGGCCGGTGCGCTGCAGGACCATAAGCGCGCCATCGTGCTCGGCACCAAATCCTTCGGCAAGGGCTCGGTCCAGACCGTGATCCCGCTCACCGACCACGGTGCCATCCGCCTCACCACTGCGCGCTACTACACCCCTTCGGGCCGCACCATCCAGGCTAAGGGCATCACCCCCGATATCGTAGTCCAGCAGGCCAAGATTGAGCCGCTGAAGGACAAGGATAAGCTCCGCAGCGAAGCCGACCTGCGCAAGCGCCTTGAAACCCTCGAAGAGAAAAAAGCCCACCTCGCCAAAAAGGACGACAAGGACAAAGAGAAGGACAAGGAGAAGGACAAAGAAGACAAGGCCGCCGATAAAACCACCGAGAACCCGGCCGATAAGTCTGACAAGTCCGATAAGGATGACAAGAAGAAAGACGCAAGCAAGCTGAAATCGAGCGACGAGATCGCCGCCGGTGAAGACTTCCAGCTGCAGCGCGCCCTCGACTTGCTCCGCGCTGTGAATGTGTACAACCAGGTGTCGCCCACCGCCGAGAAATAACGGGGCCAGTGGTGGGTCATGTCGCTTAAGGACAGGCTGCATATCAAGCTGAACCCCGCCTTTTACTGGCGCATGGCCTTCTGGGCGTCGTGCATCGCCATCGTGGCTTTCGCCTCGCTGGTCTGGCTCGGCGCCTCGCAGGAAACGGTGGATGCCGGCAACGCCGGGCGGCGCATCATCATCCGCCTGGCCGATGGTTCCTTCGAAAAAGCGCCCCTGCCGGACATCGTGCCAGAATCCCCCGCCGGTGAGCCCACCGCCACGCCCACCGCCACCGAAACCCCTTCCGCAGAAACGCCAGCCGCCGCCACAGACACCAGCCACGTCACCGTCACCGCCACCCCCACCGCCCGCAAAGACCCTGAAACACCCGCCACCGCCACCCCCACCGCGCAGGCCGCGCCTGTGGAGCCGCCCCCCGCGGAAGCCCCCATACCCAAGAATTCCGCCACCGTGCCCCTGAATCCCATCAAAGATACCTTGCGTGAAAAACTCTCCATCGGCACCCTGCCGGTCATCGGCAGCGACGGCACCAAGCCGTGGCGTTACTACGCCAAGCCCTACGCCCTGCAGGGCAACCACCCCATGGTCGCCATCCTTGTCACCGGCCTCGGCCAGAATAAGAACGTCACCACCGCCGCCATCAAGCTCCCTGAAAATATTTCTTTAAGCTTCTCCCCTTACGCCAAGGATGTCGGCACATGGAGCAACTCCGCCCGCGCCACCGGCCATGAGGTGATGCTGGACCTCCCCATGGAGCCCTCGAACTACCCCGCCTCCGACCCCGGCCCACACGGCCTCCTGGCGGGCAAGAGCGCCGAAGACAACGCCACCCAGCTCCAGTGGCTCATGGGCCGCATTCAGGGCTATACCGGCTTCGTCACCCCTAACAACGAGGTCTATTCACAAAACGACCCCAATTTTAAGAACACGCTGGAACTGCTGAATGTCCGCGGCCTCATGCTCGTCATGCCGCATGAGCCGGTACGCAAGGAAACCAAGCAACTGCTCAACGACAGTAAAATCGCCTATACCCTGGCAGACGTCATGCTCGACGAAGAACTCAGCTCCGAAGCCATTCAGGCCCGCTTCACCGCCCTTGAAAAGATCGCCTCCAAGCACGGCTTCGCCATGGCCTACACCCGCGGCATCCCGCTCACCATACAGGAAATCGCCGCATGGTCGGATAAGCTAGAAAGCCGCGGCTTCACCCTCGTTCCTGTCACCTACATCACCAGCCACCAGTTCAAGCAATAATATGACCCAGCTCCCCTACCGCGACGGCGTCGGCATCATGCTGCTCAATGCCCAAAACCTTGTCTTCGTCGCCAAGCGCATCGACATGCGCTCCGAAGCATGGCAAATGCCGCAAGGAGGCATGGACAAGGGTGAAACCCCCACCCAGTCCGCCCTGCGTGAATTAAAGGAAGAAACCGGCACCGGCAAAGCCGAAATCCTGCAGGAAAGCAAAGGCTGGCTCACCTATGATTTGCCCCCCGAGCTCATCCCCATCATCTGGGGCGGCAAATACCGCGGCCAGAAGCAGAAATGGTTTGCCATGCGCTTCACCGGCAAGGACTCCGACATCAACATCCAGACCGAACACCCCGAATTCTGCGAATGGAAATGGGTGCCCATGCACGCCCTGCCGGACATCATCGTCCCCTTCAAACGCGCGCTTTACTCGCAGATCGTCGAAGAATTCAAAAACCTTATTTAGTTTTCAGCAGATCGCGGATTTCTTCCAGCAGCATTTCCTGCTTGCTCACCGGCGGCGCGGCCTTCACCTCCGCCTCTTGCTTCACCATCAGCTTGTTCACCTGCCGCACCATCACGAACACCGCAAAGGCCACGATCAGGAAATTAATGACCTGGTTAAGGAACACGCCGTAATTGACGGTCGCCGCCCCCGCCGCCTGCGCTTCTTTAAGCGTGTCGTAATGCGTGTGCGACAGGTTGATATACAGGCTCGAAAAATCCAGCCCCCCTGTAATCATGCCAATCGGCGGCATGATGATGTCCTTCACCAGCGAGTTCACAATCCCCGTAAACGCCGCCCCCATGATAATCCCCACCGCAAGGTCCATCACATTACCGCGGGCGATGAACTTCTTGAATTCCTGCAACATGACTGCCTCCACAAGTGATAAAACACCCAGAGGTTGTACTGCGCCAATCCCCGCCGCTCAATCCATTTTTAGTAAAACACCCTTAAGATATTCATTCTGTGGCAACCTCGGATGCAGCGGGTGGTCAATCCCCGCCGAGGTTTGCTGCACGATGCGGGGCGAAAACCCCGCCTTCTTCGCGCCTGCCATCACCGCGTTGCTAAACGCCCCCCGGCTGGCGTAATGCGAGCAGGAGGCCGTAAAAAACAGCCCCCCCGGCTTGCACAGCCCCGCCGCCAGCCGCGCCACCTTCTCATAGCCGCGCATCCCCGCCGCAATGTCCTTCTTGCTCTTCACAAATGCCGGCGGGTCGGCCAGCACAATATCGTACCGCTTCCCCTCCGCCGCCAGCCGCTCCATCACCGCGAACGCATCGCCCTGCACGCATTCCACCGCCACCGCGTTGCGCTCGGCTGTCCTGCCCGCCAGCTCCAGCGCCAGCTTCGAACTGTCCACGCACACCGCTTGCGCCGCCCCGGCCTTGGCCGCCAGCACCCCAAACCCGCCCGAATGGGAATAAATATCCATCACGCTCTTGCCCTTGCACAACCCCGCAATCAGCGCCCGGTTGTCCCGCTGGTCAAAAAACCACCCCGTCTTCTGCCCTTTCAGCACATCGGCGAAATAGGTGCAGCCGTTCTCCTCCAGCTCCACCAGCCCGGAAACCTCGCCCTTAAGGATGCTCACCCCTTGCGCAAGCCCCTCGCGCAACCGCGCCCCCGTATCGTTCCTGAGCACAATCGCCCGTGGCCCGATCACCGCCTCCACCGCCTCCAGCCACGCAGGCATCAGCCGGTCCATCCCCGCCGTGCCGCTTTGCGCCACCAGCACGTCGCCAAAGCGGTCAAGCAGCAACCCGGGCAGGAAATCCCCTTCCGAATGCGCAAGGCGGTAAAAAGGCACCCCAATGGCTTTCTCGCGTATCGTCAGCGCCCGCCGCAACCTCTGGGCAAACCACTCGGCATCCACCACCGCCTTTCCCAGCGCCAGCACCCGGCACGCAATCTGCGAGGCCGCGTTATAATACCCCACCCCGATAAACTGCCCCCGCGCCGACTCAATGTCCACCAGCGCACCCGCGGGCACGCCCAGAAGCTCGGAAGACTCGATAATATCCCCCGCGTAAATCCACGGCATCCCGCCCCGCACCGCCTCTTCGCATGTCTTCTTGATGCGCACCGGGCAGAGGCTCATACCCCGTCCCCGAACACCATCTCCCCGGCCAGGAACTCCATCACCAGAAATATCGTGAAACTCACCGCCGAAATCCCCATCCAGCAATGCACCCAGAAAATTTCCTTATGGTTGGTTAAATCCGCCAGCCCCCGGCCGTCCCACACCTGCAGCAGCGCCGGCGAATCATATTCCGGGTAAGCATAAAACAAATACGGGTCCAGGCCGCCCCCGATAATCAGGTATACCGAAAGGAACTTCACCGCCCAGTACATCTGCTTGTCAGAATCCAGCCGCCCGATGGACTGGAACACCGCCATCACGAACACGACAATCCCGATGGTCCTGATATCGCGCGCCCATAAGAGAATGCTGGCCCCCGCAATCCCCATGCAGATATAGGGCACCCACTCGATCCGGTCGCTCAGCCAGCGCGCAAACGCCGTGTAGATCAATAGCCCCCAGATGCTCGGCGCCATATACCCGCCAAACAGCGTCACTTCGTCGCCGAACATCCGCGTGCCGTCGGTATGCGCAAGCCCGCCCTGCCCGAAGGCCAGTTCTATCTGGTAAAAATGCCCGCCCGAAAGCAGCGCCGCAATGCCATGCCCCATCTCGTGGAAATACACCCGTATCATGCTGATCGGGATATCGGCATAGGAGAGCCACGCCTGCTCCGTCACCATGCTCGTCTGCAGCGCCAGCACCAGCGCGATGATAATGAAAAGGTCGACCCGTGCCCGAAGGAACGAGAACATGGCCTAAGCCGCTTCCTTGCGCCGCGTCAGGTGGATGAAAATATCTTCAAGGTCGGCCTCGCGCGTAACCAGGTCGCGCACCACCACGCCCGAACCCTTCACCCGGTCCAGCAAATCCTGAATCCCCTGCTTGCTGGGCTTGTAGCTGATAACCAGGTGGCCGTCCCCGTCCAGCTCCCCGATGTCCGAAAGGGCAGGGGGCACCGCCGCCAGCGCCTGTGCGGGCGTAATCACCAGCTGCTTGCTGTCGAAAGTGCGCAACAGGTTGACCTTGCTGTCCCGCGCCACCACTTCCCCGTGGTTGATAACCGCGATCGTGTCACACAGCTCCTGCGCTTCTTCGAGGTAATGGGTAGTAAGCAGCACCGTTGTGCCTGCCTTGTTCAGCTTCTTCACATACTCCCACAGCTGCGTGCGCAACTCCACATCCACCCCCGCCGTCGGCTCGTCAAGGATCAGCACCGAAGGCGAATGCACCAGTGCCTTGGCCACCAGCAGCCTGCGCCGCATCCCACCCGAAAGCCTGCGTGCATGGCTGTCCGCCTTGTCCGAAAGCCCCATGGAATCGATGATTTCCTGCGTCCGCCGCTGCGCCTTGGGCACGCCGTAATACCCGGCATGGAACTCCAGCGCCTCGCGCACGGTGAAAAACGTGTCCAGCACCAGCTCCTGCGGAACCACGCCGAGCGAGCGCCGCGCCGCGCGCATATCGTCCACAATGTCATGCCCCATGATCTTCACATCGCCCGAGGTCTTGATCACCAGCCCGGCCATGATGTTGATCAGCGTGGATTTCCCCGCCCCGTTCGGCCCCAGCAGCCCGAAAAACGAGCCCTTGGGGATGGTAAGGTTGATCCCCTTCAGCGCCTCCTTCGAAGGCCCCTTCTTATCGGTATAGGTCTTTCGCAGGTTGGTGATTTCAATTGCATTATCCATTGTCGGCTCCCTCGGAGTAAGGGTTTTTATTCTTGCGTATCCGTACCCGTATCGGAATTCCCGGCAGCGTAAACCGCTCCCGCATCGAGTTCACCAGGTAGCGCATGTAGCTCTCCGGTATTTCCGAGGTGTTGGAAAACAGGATAAAACTCGGCGGCCTCGCGCTTTTCTGCGTCATGTAGCGGATTTTGATCCGGCGTGTATGCACCATTGGCGGCGTGTGCGCCTCCAGCGCCGATTCCAGCCAGCGGTTCAGCTCCCCCGTGCCCAGCTCAGTGTTCCACAGCGCATAGACCTTGAAACACGCCGTAAGCAGCGCCCCGATGCCCGTGCCCTCAATCGCCGAGATCGGCACCATCGGGCAGCCCTTCACCTGCGGCAGCACCATGGCAAGCCGCGCCTTGATCGCCTTTTCATAGGCAGGTTTGTCCTTCACCGTGTCCCACTTGTTCACTGCCAGCACAAACGCCCGGCCCTCTTGCTCCACCAGCGAGGCAATGGTGTTTTCCTGCTTTTCCAGCGGCTGCTCGGCGTCGATCACCAGCACCACCACATGCGCGTATTGGATGGCCCGCAGCGTATCGGCCACGGCCAGCTTTTCCACCTTTGCCTGCACATTGGCCTTGCGCCGCATCCCCGCCGTATCGATCAGCTTCAGCTTCTTGCCCTTGAACACGTAATCAATCGTGATCGAATCCCGCGTGATTCCCGCCTCCGGCCCGGTCAGCACCCGCTCCTCGCCCAGAATTTTGTTCATCAGCGTGGATTTACCCACGTTGGGCCGCCCAACAATGGCGATCTGCATCGGCGTATCAATGGTTTCCACCACGTCCGCTTCCTTGCCCTCGCTCTTGTCATACGGCGCCAGCGCGTCATACAAATCCGCCAGCCCTTCGCCATGCTCCGCCGAAATCGCCACCGGCTCGCCCATGCCCAGCACATGCGCCTCGGCAATCGCGTTGCTTGCCTTGCCGCCCTCGGCCTTGTTCACGATCAAAATCACCGGCGTGCCGGATTTGCGCACCACTTGCGCGAAATATTTGTCCATCGGGGTCACGCCCACCCGGCCATCCACCACCAGCAGCGCCACGTCCGCATCGCGTATGGCCTGCTTGCTCTGGTCGGTCATGCGCGCCTGCAGCGTGCCTTCGTCGGCGTCTTCCAGCCCCGCCGTGTCCACCACCGTAAACGCCATGCCGCCGAGCGACGCATCGCCCGCCCTGCGGTCGCGCGTTACCCCCGGCTGGTCGTCCACCAGCGCGTGTCGCTTGCCCGTAAGCCGGTTAAACAGCGTGGATTTGCCCACATTGGGCCGCCCGACAATAGCAACGGTGAATGACATGGGTTTATTTGAGCGAATAGAGGGTAGCGTCCTGGTCCACCAGCAGGATCTGCCCGCCAGCCACCACCGGCGCCGTATACACATGCTCAGGAATCTCCAGCGTCTGCGCAATCGCGCCCGTATCTGCCGCAATCAGGTACAAATGCCCGTCACTGCCTGTCACCGCCAGCTTGCCGTCGGCCAGCACCGGCCCCTTCATGGTGATGGGGTGCGATTTCTCGTCGGCTTTCTCAAACCGCGGCAGCTGCGTGGCCCAGCGGATATGCCCGTCGAACTTCGTAAAGCAGATCAGCACATTCGTATTGCTCAGCACAAACAGCGAATCGCCCGAAAGCCACGGCGTGTTGATGGAGCCCACTGGCCTCTGCCAGCTTTTCTGCCCGCTCACCAGCGACTGCACCGAAACCATGCCGCCCGAGCTCACCGAGATCACCACCTGCCCATCAATGATCGGGTCACCCCCGATACCGGAAAACAGCGCGTCGGCCTGCGTGTTCTTGCCCGAGGACAGGGACTCACTCCACAATTCCTTGCCGTCGGCAATCCCCAGCGCATACACCTCGCCGGAAGAATACGGCACCACCACCACATCACCCGCAACCGTGGGCGACACCGAGTTCATAATGCCCGCCTCTTCGGTAATCCCGCGCTGCGACCACTGGGTTTCCCCATCGGCCGTGCTCAGCGCGAACACTTCATTGTCCAGCGCCACCACGAACAGCTTGCCTCCGCCGATACGCGGCGCGGAGCGCAAAGGCGCGTGCAGCGCCTTATGCCATTTTTCTGCGCCCGACGCCGCATCGAACGCCGCAACAACGCCCCTGCCCGACACCGCGTAAAGCACGCCCTGGTCAAACGCCAGCCCGCCGCCGATGCTGTCTTCCGCATCTTCTTCGCTCACGCCCTTGGAGCGCCACAGGATATTTTCAATATTCGCTTCCGCATGGGCCGTGATCGCGCCGGAAGCATCCATGGCAAAAATTCGCCCTTCGCCCACCACCGGGCGCGGCACCAGCATATGCTTGAATTCCTCACCCTCGCCGATCCGCACGTTGGTCTGGTGCTTCAAATCCCCCCCCAGCGCCAGGTTGGAATTCTGCGCCGTGAAATTGCCGGTATGCTGCTGCCAGTCGCTATTGGCGTTCACCGCCGGCAGGCTGAACGGCACACTGGCCGCTTCCGGGTCTGCCTTAAGCTCCGCCGCCGCGGGCACCACTGCCAGCCGCGTGCCTTCCAGTTTCGTCTCCGCCTTGTCGCTGCCACCCATCCATGAGGGCAGGGAGCTGCACCCGCCAAGGGCGCTGACACAGGCACACAGGGCAAGCAGGCGGCACTTATTCATCCACAGGCCCTTTCCCCGGCTTGCCGATAGCATCTTTCATCGCTTCATTTTCCTTCTGCAGCGCTTCCGGCGCAAGATATTGCAGCGCCTCCGTCACCCGCCCATGCATGGAGTAGGGCGCTTTCGGGTCGCGGTAAATGGAAAGGAAGTGCGCCACCGCGTTATCCTTCTTGCCCAGCTTCAGCAGTTGCCAGCCCCGGGCCTCGCTCTGGGTGTAGAAAAACGGCGCGCCTAAGCGCGGCTTGGTCACATCGCCATTTTCCGGCGGCAGCATCATCTTCGCCAGCTCCCCGAACACCGGGTCGTTCTCCGAAAGCGTTTTATAGGTCTTATACGCCCCGTCATGGTCGGAAAGCGCGTTTTGCGCCTGCGCCTTGCGCAGCAGCGCCAGCCCGTAATAGCTGCTGCCGGGATCCGCCGACAGCGCGTCAAACACGCCGATTGCACCCTTGTAATCCTCGATATTCAACCGGTCTATGCCCTTGATGAATTCCGAGGTCTTGTCCATCGCCTTGGCCTGCCGGTGGTTCTGCCAGATCACGATCCCGATGGTAATCAGGATGATAATCACGCTCACCCCCACCATCACCTTGCCAAAGCTATGCCACAGCTTTTCATAGCGTTCGCGCTTGATATCGTCTTCAATTTCCCGAAACAGCTCGCTCATTGCCTTACTCCCACTCAATCGTGCCCGGGGGCTTGCTGGTGATGTCATACACAATGCGGTTCACCCCGCGCACCTCGTTAGTGATGCGGCTGGAAACGCGGCTCAGGAACTCATGGCTGAAATGGTAATAATCCGCCGTCATCCCGTCGGTGGAGGTCACCGCGCGCAGCGCCAGCACATAGTCATAGCTGCGCGAATCCCCCATCACGCCCACCGTGCGCACCGGCAGCAGCACGGCAAACGCCTGCCAGATTTCGTTATACAGGTTCGCCTTGCGGATTTCCTCGATATAGATCAGGTCGGCCTTGCGCAAAATGGCCAGCTTTTCCATGGTGATCTCGCCGGGAATGCGTATCGCCAGCCCCGGGCCGGGGAAAGGGTGGCGGCCCACCATGTCGGCAGGCATCCCGAGCTCTTTCCCAAGCGCGCGCACCTCGTCCTTGAACAGCTCGCGCAACGGCTCCACCAGCTTCATCTTCATGCGGGCGGGCAAGCCCCCCACATTGTGGTGGCTCTTGATGGTGACGCTAGGCCCCCCCACCACCGAAACCGATTCGATCACGTCCGGGTACAGCGTGCCCTGTGCCAGGAAATCCGCACCGCCCACCGCATTGGCCTCCTGCTCGAACAGCTCGATGAACGTCTCGCCGATGATCTTGCGCTTCTGCTCCGGGTCTTTCACCCCGTGCAGCCGCTGCATGAACACCATGCTCGCATCCACATGCACCAGCGGAATGTGGAAATGCTCCTTGAACAGCTTGTCCACCTGCGCCGGCTCGCCCTCGCGTAGCAGCCCGGTATCAATGAAAATGCAGGTGAGCTTATCTTTAATCGCCTCATGCAGCAGCGCCGCCACCACGGAGGAATCAACCCCCCCCGAAAGCCCGCAGATCACCCGCCCGTTGCCCACCTGCTGGCGCACCCGCGCAATCGCCTGCGTGCGGAAAGCCGACATCGTCCAGTCGCCTTTGCACCCGGCGATGCGGTGGGTGAAATTCTTCAAAAGCCCGCCGCCTTCGGGCGTGTGCACCACTTCGGGGTGGAACTGCACCCCGTAAAACCGCTTCTTCTCATCGGCAATCGCCGCAAAGGGCGCGCCCTCGGATTTCGCAATCACCTTAAAGCCTGCAGGCAAGCTCACCACGCGGTCGCCGTGGCTCATCCACACCTGCCGGTCCTCGCCCTTGCGCCACAAGCCCTCGAACAGCGGGCTCTCATCGGAAACCTGCACCATCGCCCGGCCAAATTCCCGGTGGTCGGAGCTTTCCACCTTGCCGCCCAGCGTCTGGCACATCAGCTGCTCGCCGTAGCAAATCCCCAGCACCGGTATGCCCATGGCAAACACCTTGGGCGACACCTTGGGCGAAAACTCCTCATGCACCGAGGCAGGCCCGCCCGAGAGGATGATCGCCTTTGGGTTGAACGCAGCAATATCGGCATCGGAAGTGTTGTAAGGGCGGATCTCGGAATACACCCCGTTTTCGCGCACGCGCCGCGCGATGAGCTGGGTAACTTGCGAGCCAAAATCTAAAATAAGGATACGGTCGGCCATGGCGGAACTGAATCAAACCTCGAAAAGAAAATTCTAAAAGCGCTATTCGTTTAAGAACAGCTCGATGCGCCGCGCAACCGGCTTTGCAGCCTCCGGCCCGTCGGCATTCACAATGGCGCTGCTACTTACGCCGCCATCGGTGAGCACCTTCTTTACCACAGTAATACGCTTACCCGGCAAGTCTTTTTCCTGCGCGGCAGAGCCCGTAAGCGGCGCCACATGCAGGATCACCACGTAGTCAGACTTGCCCTTAAGCGAGTTAACCACCTCATTCAAAACATTTTTACCAGGTCCGGACACATCCGGCTTGCCCGCTTCGAAAAAGACCGCGTAAGAGGCGGTTTCCGCCATCACTTCTTTTTTAGCGTCACCCTTGGCCGCTTTGCCCGCGGGCTTTTCCGGCATCACGCTCTTGGGCGCTTTTTCTGTCTCGCCTTCAGGAGCCTTGAACACCGTGGGCTTGGCCCATTTGGTCACCTTGTTCTTTTTGGAACCATGCTCCATCGGCTCTGCTGGCAGTGGCCGGCTTTCCACCGCATCGCTGTTCGAGCCGTTAAGCGAATGCATCAGGTTATCGCGGCAATTGGCGATTTCTTCTGTCTGCCAGCCGGCTTCCGCGTATTCCACCCAGCAATCGAAATTAAACTCGATCATAGCCGCCCGGTTTGGCGCACCGGCTTTCAGCGCGGGCGTCAGCGTGTCCATCACCCGGATGCGCGCCTTTTCCAGCTCCATTTTGGAAGCGTCGTCAAGGTTCCAGCCGTCCAGCTCTTCCGGCTCGGCATCCTTGCCATAAGCCAGCCGCAGCCCCTTATCGGCGAAATACCAGCTATTGGGCCAGTCGTAGCTCTTTTCCTTCTTGGCCGCAAAATCCATGTACATGCGTGACAGCGCCGTCTGGAACGGCGAACCCTGCGGCGTGGTGTTGCGCAGTTCTTCCAGCCGGTACATCATGCAGCCGGAGCTTAACCCTGCCACCGTGCACAGCAACGCGCCGCGTTTCACCCATTGCATCAACATTATTTGGCCTCCTTGGCGCTTTGCGGTCCTGCCGAAATGGTGATCGTCACCACCTTGGTGTTTTTGGGAATATTATCTTGGCTCAGCATCACGCTCTTGCCACCCTCGCGGTGGGTGCGTATCTGGCGGCTGGGCACACCGGCTTTCACCAGCGCCTTTTTCACCGCGGCGATGCGCAGCTCCGTCAGCTTTTTCTGCGAGGCTTTCTTGCCCACATAGGCGCGCAATTCCACCCAGTAATCCTTCGCGCCCTGCAGCTCGCACACCACGTCGCCGATATCGGCGTTATTGGCCTCGCTGAGCTTGGTCACATTCGCCTCGAACACGATATCCCGGCGGAAGGCGCGGGCGTAAATTTCCGGCCCCACCTTCTCCAGCAGCCGCGTCAGCGACGTGCCGAATTCCGGCTTGCACAGCGCTTTTTCAGGCTCGATACCCGAAATCACCTGCTGCTGCCAGCAATCGAACAGCAGCTGCGAATGCGCCAGTTCCTGCGGCGCGGCTTCCTTCACTTCCTGGGTGCTCAGGCGCATCAGCTGCCCGCGCGCCTCGGCAAGCTCCGCTTGCGCTTCCGGCGGCAGCGAAAGCTCCACCATATCCGGCGCAACATCCTTGCCATGGTAGCTGTCCAGCCCCTTTTCGGCAAAGCGGCTGGCTACGCTTTTGCGGCCCTGTTCCGCCTCGGAATCCGCGAAATCGCGGTACTCTGCCGCCAGCGCCCCTTTGAAATCCTGTGCGGCGGGGTTGAGGTCTTTCAGCTTGGTGAGGTTGGTGGTACAGCCGGTAAGCAAAGCAAGGCAGAGCAGGGGCGCAAGGAAACGCATAAGGCACCACGATAAGCAGGGGGTTGAACTGGCATTACCATAGTGAATTTCTTTTCGTTGTACAGCCTGTTGTTTAGCCTTTCGCCCCCAAATTGCAAAAGAGTTGCTTTCTGTATCTTTTACGCATATATAAGCCGCGTCTGATTCATCCCCCTATATATAAACATTCTGGAGCCAACCATGACCATGCAGCGCACGTTTTCCATCCTGAAGCCCGACGCCACCGAGCGCAACCTCACCGGCAAGATCAACGCCGTGTTCGAAAGCAACGGCCTGCGCATCGTAGCCCAGAAGCGCATCCGCATGAGCCGCCTGCAGGCTGGCGCGTTCTACGGCGTGCACAAAGAGCGCCCCTTCTACCAGGAACTGGTGGAATACATGGTTTCCGGCCCCGTGGTCGTGCAGGTGCTCGAAGGTGAAAACGCCGTGCAGAAGCACCGCGACATCATGGGCGCCACCAACCCGGCCAACGCCGCCCCCGGCACCATCCGCAAGGAATTCGCCGAAAGCATCGAGCGCAATTCCGTGCACGGCTCCGACAGCCTTGAAAATGCGGAAACCGAAATTCGCTTTTTCTTCAGCGGCACCGAAATCGTAGGCTAAAAAAGCTTTAATTGTGGTCTCTTATATATTAGGCTATCCACCTGATTAGCTATTTAGGAGATCACTATGCGCCCCCTGCTTCGTCGTACCGTTCATTCCCGCAAAGCCGCCGCACTGGCGATATTTTCCCTCATGCTGCTTTCGGCATGTTGTGAAGACGTGCTGGGCAAGAAAGCCCGCGGCAACTGGCAGGGCGAGGCCGAGCAGATCAACCTCAACGGCATCAAAACCAAATATTCCGTCACCGTCGCCATCACCGACGCCGAGCATATCGTGGTGGATTACCCCAGCCTGAAATGCGACACCTGGCTGGAGCGCCTGCCCTCTTCCGACGGCTACGCCGAATACCGCGAACATGTAGACAGCAACGAAGGCGGCAACTGCGCCGAAGGCGGGCTGGTCTCCTTTGTGCTGTCTGAAAGCGACAACAGCAAGCTGTCCTACCGCTGGAAATACCATGTGAACGATAACGACCTGATCTACGCCACCGCCACGCTAAACCGCGTGCCCCCCGCCGAAGCACAGGACCTCGACTATTTCCGCAATCAGGCCAACGACAAGAAATAAGGTCTAGGAAACCGGCTGCATAAGGGCGCCTTCCGCCTCGGCAGCGCCCGCAATCGTCACTTTTTCATCCACCACTGAAAGCCTGCCTTCGGCCAGCCACCGCAACGCCAGCGGGTAGCATTGGTGCTCCTGCGCCAGCACCCGTGCGCCTAAGCTCGCAGGCGTATCGCCCGCCAGCACCGGCACCGCCGCCTGCACAATGATCGGCCCCACATCCATCTCCGCCCGCACAAAATGCACGCTGCACCCGGAAATCCGCACCCCGGCGGCAATCGCCTCCTCATGTGCATGAACCCCCTTGAACGAGGGCAGCAGGGAAGGGTGGATATTAAGCAGCTTATTATGCCATCCCTGCACAAAACCGGGGCTCAGCAGCCGCATGAACCCGGCCAGCAACACCGCGTCCACCAGGTGATGGTCCAGCAGATGCTGCAGCCCGTCATCGAACTGCGCCCGTGTATCAAATTCCTTATGGTCTATCACCAGCGCCGGGATACCCTTCTCCCGCGCCCGCTGCAGCCCGAATGCATCCGCCTTGTTGGAAATCACTACCGCGATCTCGGCCGGGAAATTCGTGTCTTGGCAGGCATCGATCAGGGCCTGCAAATTGCTGCCATTGCCCGAAATCAATACCCCGACCCGAAGCTTACTCATCGGTAATCACCGCCTCACCTTCGCGCTTCACCACCACGCCCAGCCGCGTCACGGTTTCGCCTTCTTTGGTCAGCAGCTTGGTCACGCCCGCCTCATTCTCTTTCGCCACCACCAGCACCATGCCCGTGCCGCAGTTAAACGTGCGCCGCATATCCGCAATCGGCACGTTGCCCGCATCCATAAGCCACTGGAACACCGGCGGCAGCGCCTTGGGCATCTCCCGCAAATCCACCGCCAGGTTATCGGGCAGCACCCGCGGAATATTCTCAAGCCCCCCGCCCGTGATATGCGCCAGCGCCCGAATCCCGTCCGGGTATTTCTTCAGCGCCGCAAGGCAGGATTTCACATATAGCCGCGTTGGCGTCAGCAGCACTTCGCCCAGCGTCTTCTTCGGCGCGAACGGCGCTTTCGCCGCATAATCCAGCCCCTTCAGCGCCATGATGTGCCGCACCAGCGAAAACCCGTTGGAATGCACCCCCGAAGAGGCCAGCCCCAGCACCACGTCGCCTTTTTTCATCCCCTTGGCAGGCAGCACGCGCTTCCTGTCCACAGCTCCCACCGCAAACCCCGCAAGGTCGTATTCCCCATCCTTGTACATGCCCGGCATCTCGGCGGTTTCCCCGCCCACCAGCGCGCAGCCGGACTCCGCGCAGCCCTTGGCGATACCCTCAATCACTTTCGCCGCCGCATCCACCGAAAGCTTGCCCGTGGCGAAATAATCCAGAAAGAAAAGCGGCTCCGCCCCCTGCACCACGAGGTCGTTCACGCACATCGCCACTAAATCGATGCCGATGCTGTCATGCTGGTTCAGCGCCTGCGCAATCTTAAGCTTCGTCCCCACCCCGTCGGTGGAAGACACCAGCAGCGGGTCGTCATACCCTGCTTTTTTCAAATCGAACAGCGCCCCGAACCCGCCTACCGAGCCCATCGAGCCCTTGCGCTGCGTGGCCTTGGCAAATGGCTTGATGCGTTCCACCAGCGCGTCGCCCGCGTCAATATCCACCCCGGCTTGCTTATAGGTAGCGGCTTTAGCTTTCTTCATAATGTTCAAAACCCTGATAAGGAGACTGGCATTCTCGCACGCGGGAATTACCGATTGCGGATGATGCGGTAAATGAGTATGAGTAATCACAGGCTTTATAAAGCCAAGCCAAACTTTTATAAAATAAAATTTAAAAGTATTTACGAGCCCCCATGCACCCGGCCAATAAAACCCGTTTCCTCTGCGTCCTCGCCGCCCTGTTCTGCATGGTAGCCGCCAATTTTATCAATATCCCTCAGGCACTTGCCGGCGAAGCCTCCGTAAATAGCGAAGTCGAGGTCGATGTCACCGGCAAAGACGCCGCCGACGCCCGCGAACAAGCCATGGCCAAAGCCCAGCTCGACGGCCTGACCGATTTGCTCAGCAAGCTCACCTCGCCCGAGCAGGTGCACGCCATCGTCACCTCGCTGGACCCCCAGCGCATCAGCGCCATGGTGCGCTCCACCGAAGTGCTGGATGAAAAAATCACCTCCAACCGCTACCGCGCCACCCTCATGCTCACCTATGACGGCGACCAGATCAGCCAGCTCATCGAAAACGGTGGCGTCGCCACCAACGGCGTGAAGCCCGTGGTGGAAATCGGTTCTTTCCTCATCATCCCCGGATATGAAGAAGACGGCGTGCAGATGCTTTGGGAAGAGGCCAACCCCTGGCGCGCCGCCTGCAAAACCGTGGGACTTGAAATCGCCAGCGGCGACATCATCGTCCCCTTTGGCGATGCCCGTGACGCGGCCGTGGTCGATGCCAAGCTCCTCTCCGCCGCCAACTACGCAACCCTGCTGCCCCTCACCGTGCGCTACGGCGTAAGCGACATCGTCATCGTGCAGGCCAAATACACCCACACCCCCGATCCCCAGCTCGAAGTGGTCAAGCGCCGCATCAACCGCACCCAGAATGAAGTAAACGTCCTCACCTACCGCGCTGATCCGCAGGAAACCAAGGAAACCCTGATGACCCGCGCCGCCCGCGACATCACCTCCCAGATCGAGCACAAGAAAACCGAGGAAATGGAAACCACCAAGGCCGTGCAGGGCGGCGACCGCAACACGGTGATGATGCTGGCCTCCGTCACCACCTTGTCCTCATGGACGGAGCTTCGCACCAAGATGTCTTCCCTGCCCATGATAGACCGGCTGGAAGTCCTCGCCATCTCCCCCCAGCAGGTAGACCTCATCGTCCACTATCGCGGCACGCCGGAATCGCTGGCCAATGCGCTGGCAGCCCAGAACATCCGCCTCCAGCAAAACCCCAACTACTGGGTCGTCTCCCGTGACTAACAAGCGCGTGATTTTCTGGCTAAGCATGACGCTGGCGCTGTTCGTGTTCATATTCCTGATCCGCTCCATCCTGCTGCCCTTCGTGCTGGGCATTTTCATCGCTTACTTCTTAAGCCCCGCCGCCGACCATTTGCAAAAAACCGGGGCGGGCAGGGGGCTTGCCACCTTTATGGTGCTGGGCTTTTTCTTCGTAAGCCTCGTTGTGCTGCTGGTGCTTGTCGTGCCGGTGCTGGTCACCCAGCTCTCTGGCCTCATCGTGGCCATGCCCGCCTATTTTCATGATTTCCAAGTCAAATACGAGCCACTTCTGCACAAATACCTTGGGCTAGACGTGTCCGCCGGCGAAAACCTGCAATCCAATATCCAGTCCACCATCAGCGACCATTCAGATACCGTGCTGAAATTCGCCGCCGGTTTCCTCACCGGCATTTTCCAGTCCGGCATGGCCATCATCAACTTCTTCTCCCTCATCCTCATCACCCCCGTCGTCGCCTTTTACTTGATGTATGACTGGCACCGCATCATCGCCCGGGTGGATAACCTCCTCCCCCGCGCCCATATCAGCACCATCCGCGAGCAGATCCGCATCATAGACCGCACCCTCTCCGGCTTCGTGCGCGGCCAGCTCAATGTCTGCCTGCTGCTGGGCACGTTTTATGCCTTTGGCCTGTCGCTGGCCGGCCTCAAATTCGGCATCATCATCGGCCTCGGCACGGGGCTTCTGGTCATTATTCCCTATGTCGGCATGTTCTTTGGCATGGCCACCGGCATGGGCGTGGCCTTTTTCCAGTTCGACGGCGACACCCACCGTATGCTCATGGTGCTCGCCGTGTTCGTGGTGGGGCAGGTGGTGGAAAGCAATTTCGTCACCCCCAAGCTGGTCGGCGAGAAAGTGGGCCTCCACCCGGTCTGGATCATTTTCGGGATGCTCTCCGGCGCGGCCCTGTTTGGCTTCGTGGGCGTGCTGCTGGCCGTGCCCGCCACCGCCGTCATCGGCGTGCTCATCCGCTTCGCCATCAAGAATTACCTGCAAAGCGGCTATTATCAGGGTGAAGCGCCGCCGCTGCTGAAGCCCTGATGTCGCAATACACCCTGCCCCTCCCGCACCAGCCCGTATACACGGAAGAAAACTTCCTCATCTCCCCCTGCAACGAGGCCGCATGGCACCTGCTCCACCAGTGGCCGCACTGGCCTTCCCATGCGCTGGTCCTCGCCGGCGCTTCCGGCAGCGGCAAAAGCCACCTGAGCCACCTCTGGGCCGCCCGCGCTGGCGCAACCACCATCCCCGCCTCTGCCCTAACCCCCGCAGAACCTCAAGGCCAGCACTGGCTGGTCGAAGACCTCGAACGCTTACGCGACCCCCGTGCCCTGTTCCACCTGTATAACTACACCCGTGAAAACGGCGGCAGCCTGCTCATGACCGCAAACCTGCCCCCCGCCCAGCTGGCCATCCCTTTGCCGGACCTTTCCTCCCGCCTGCTGGCCACCCCGCTGGCCACCATTTCCGCCGCCGACGACGCGGTCCTCGCCGCCGCCATGCGCAAGCAGTTCGCCGACCGCCAGTTAAAAGTCGAAGAAGAGGTCATCACCTACCTGCTGCCCCGCACCGAGCGGTCTTTGGCGCAAATCCAGTCCCTCGTCACCCGCATCGACGAAGCGGCGCTGGAGCACCACAAGAACATCACCGTGCCCTTCGTGCGCAAGCTTCTGGAAAAAGATCTAGCCTAAAGCGGCTGCTCGATCCGGATCACCACCCGCTCGTTGAGCTTGCGGTTGACGATGATCGGGTTGCCGTTCACATCAAGGTTGGGAACCTTGGGCCGCATCGCGCCATAGCCCACTGCGCTGAGCCGCGTCGGGTCCAGGCCCTGTTCAATGAAAAACCGCACGATATGCGAAGCCCGCGCCGAGGAAAACTCCCAGTTGCTGGGGAACTGTTCGGTCTCCACCGACTCATCGTCGGTATAGCCTTCCACCGTGATTTTCGTGCCTGCCACATCCGCGGCCTTCAGCTTGGCCACCAGCTCCTGCAACACCGGCACCATCGCCTCGTCGAAATCCGCCGAATGCGGCTGGAAAAACGAGATGGTCGAAAGCTCCAGCAGCACGCCCTTATCGGTTTTTTCAATCGCTACGTCCTTCAGGATATTCTTGCTTTCCACCACCGCCACCAGCGAGCGGAACAACCCCTCGAACGGCGTGGCCAGCGACACCGAGCCGAACTGCCCCTTCACCCCGTCCTTGATCGCCGAGAGCTTCTCTTTTTTCGGCTCCGACACCGACACGAAAATAATGAAAAACCCCAGCAGCAGCGTAATCATGTCCGCATAGCTCATCAGCCATGAATCCACATTGTCTTCCGTATGCTGCCTGCGCGGCGGGGGGATCATGCCACGCCTTGCTGCGCGCGCGCCTCTGCCGCAAGCGTCGCCCCGTAATTCTTGAGCTGCACGTCAAGGTCGAAATGGATCGCCGGGTCAAGGAAGCTGTTGAGCTTGTCCTGCATGTAGCGCGGGCTCTGTTTTTCAGCCAGCAACACCAGCCCTTCGGTCATCATGTAGTTGCGGAAGCGCATGATTTCCTGCTTTTGCATCAGCTTGTCAGCCGCAGGCAAACACACCAGCCGCGCCGTGATAATGCCGTACAGCGTAGCAAGCAGCGCCACCGCCAGCCCCGTGCCGATCATCGACATATCGGCCTGAATGTTCTGCAACATGATCACCATGCCCACCAGCGTGCCCACCATGCCGAACGCCGGCGCCGTGGAGGCCATGTTTTTCAGCACCGTCACCGGCGCGATGCTGCGCTCGAAATCCGCCTCCACCGCCGTGTTCATCATGGTGCGGATCACCTCCGGCTGGTAGCGCGTCACCACCAGCTCCACGCCGTAGCGCAAAAGCGGCTCCTGTATTTTCGTCCCAATCTCGCCTTCCAGCCCGATCAGCCCCTTGGAATGCACCAGGTAAGCCCATTTTATCAGCCGCATGATTTCCGCGTTCAGCCCCTCGCGGGTGGCGGCAGGTTTTTGCATCATGTGCCACACCGCGTTGAACGCCCGGTGCACATAGACCGCCTGATAGCTCATGAACGCATTGGCGATGGTCCCCCCGATCACGATCAGGAAGCCCTCCATGCTAAGGAAAGATATCCAGTTATTGGTTCCATGCGCAATCGCGCCGAAGATCAGGCAGAACCCGAAAATCGTCCCGACGACGGTAGCAAGTGACACGGAAGAGACGGCGCGTTCCACGTATGTTTTCCCGGGGTTTGAGTATATATTATCCATCAAAGCACCTATCGGTTAAAAAACCGCCAAGAAAGGGTTGTATTTTGGTAAGTTTTTAGCAAAACTAGTTAACGCGAACCCAAGCAGATCAACGCCTTGCCACGAAAGCTCCCCCCATGCGTCCCCCAGTCATCGGCATAACCCTCGATTATGAGGAAAACGGCGGCTATTCCAAGATGCCGTGGTACGCCCTGCGCGAAAATTATTGCAGCTCGGTGAGCACCTTTGGCGGCATCCCCCTCCCCCTCCCGCACGAGGTCGCGCTGGTAGACCACTATCTCGGCATGATCGACGGCCTCGTCGTCACCGGCGGCGCATTCGACGTAAACCCCGCCCTCTACGGCGAAACCACCCAGCACGAAACCGTGAAGGTGAAGGACCGCCGCACCCGCTTCGAATACGGCATGGTGCAGGGCGCAATCCACAGGAACATCCCCATCCTCGGCATCTGCGGCGGCCAGCAATTGCTAAACGTGGTACTGGGCGGCACTCTCATCCAGCACATCCCCGACACTGTGAAACACCCGCTGGAGCACGAGCAGAAAAACCCCCGCACTGAACCCGGCCACGAGGTGCGCATCGCCGCAAACACCTTGCTTTCCCGCATCGTCGGCCATGAAACCATCGCGGTCAACTCCGCCCACCATCAGGCGGTGGCAAGCCCCGCCCCCGGCAGCATCGTAAACGCCACCGCCCCCGACGGCGTCATCGAAGGCATTGAGTTCAGCGGCCATCCCTTCTGCCTCGGCGTGCAGTGGCACCCCGAATATTTCGTAACCGACGCCGACCGTAAAATCATGGATGCCTTCGTGCAGGCCGCCGCAAAGAAAGCAGCCTGAAAACCCATGGCCGAAAAACTGTATAACGAATCCGTCTCCACGATCACCTATCCCGGCGAGCGCCTCGCCAAGCGCATCGCCCGCGCCGGCATCTGCTCCCGCCGCGAGGCCGAAAAACTGATCGAGGAAGGCAAGGTGAAAGTGGGCGGCAAAACCGTCAAATCCCCCGCCCTCAACGTGCAGGAATCAGACTCGATCACCGTAAATGGCAAGCTGCTTCAGGAAAAAGAGCCCGTGCGCCTCTGGCTGTACCACAAGCCCGCCGGCCTCATGACCACCCATAACGACCCCGAAGGCCGCCCCACCGTTTTTGACAAGCTGCCCAAAAACCTCCCCCGCGTCATCTCCGTCGGCCGCCTCGACTTAAATTCCGAAGGCCTCCTTCTCCTCACCAACGACGGCGGCCTTGCCCGCAAGCTCGAGCTTCCCAGCAATGGCTGGATTCGCCGCTACCGCGTCCGCGCTTATGGCGGCGTACCCGAATCCATGATCGCAGCCCTGAAAGACGGCGTCACCATCGACGGCATCCAGTACGGCAGCGTCGAAGCCGCCCTCGACAGCCAGAAGGGCGACAACAGCTGGTTCACCGTCTCCTTAAGCGAAGGCAAGAACCGCGAAATCCGCCGCCTCTTCGAGCATTTCGGCTGCAAGGTCAGCCGCCTCATGCGCCTGTCATACGGCCCCTTCGTCCTCGGCTCCCTGCCCAAGGGCGAGGTCAAGGAAGTGCAGGGCCGCGTCATCAAATCTTTCATCAAGCTCTAAGGTCCCCATGCGTATCATCTCCGGCAAACACAGAGGCCGCCGTATAGAACTGGGCAAGGAAGCCGCCGGCTTCGTCCGCCCCACCTCCGACTTCGCCCGCGAGGCCATTTTCAATATCCTGAGCCACAGCGATCTCGGGCTGGACCGCCACGCTTTCATCGACCAGGACATCGCCGATGCCTGCTGCGGCACCGGCGCGCTGGGCCTCGAAGCCCTTTCCCGCGGTGCAAAACACGTCACCTTCGTCGACAAATCCCGCGAAGCCCTGGCCAATGCCCATTTCAACGCCGAAAAAATGCACGAGGGCGGGAATGTGGATTTCGTCCACGCCGACGCAACCAAGCTCCCCCGCGCCCGCAGGCCCTACGCCCTGATTTTCCTCGACCCGCCCTATTTCCGCAACATGGTGGAACCCGCCCTCAAATCCATCCTAGACGGCGGCTGGCTCGCCCCGGATGGCATCGTGGTGGTGGAGCACGGCACCAAGGAAAAAATCGCCTTCCCCAAGGCCTATTCCCTCATCGACGAACGCCGTTATGGCCGCGCCGTCATCAACCTGCTGCGCCTCGCCCAGCCTTAAGGCTTGCTGAGGTCAATCATGTGCTGCTTTTCCTGCCCGTCCTCGAAACTCACCGGCGCGTCGATGCTTTGCACTTCACACACGCTCTGCTTGCTGTCCTCGCAATAAAAGAACGTGCCCTGCAGCTTGTACTGCATCCCCAGCCGCGGCGGTATCAGCATCCGGTTTTGCAGCAGCATCCCCCGGTCGAAACTCACCACCACCTGGTTATTCTTCACCAGGTCGAATAACGCAAGATAGCTTGGCCCTTCCTGGTGGATATGCCAGCCCGGCTTGAGCTTAAGGTTGAGGCGCACCGGGGATTGCATCGCCAGCCGTATCGGGTCGGTCTCGGTCACGTTGGGCAGGGCCTCCTGCAGCGCCACCGGTTCCTTCTGCGCTTCCTCATGCACCGCCAGCGGCGAAACCTTCTGCCCCTGCACCTCCACCACCCGCACCGCGCTGTTATCCGTATCCGCCACGAACAGGCTGCCGCCCTGCGCCGCCAGCCCCTGCGGCTGGCTGAAGCTGGCCTTGCTCCCCGCTCCGTTCGCCTTGCCGCTTTCCCCGCCGCCCGCAAGGTTTTCCAGCAGGCCTTTTTTAAGGTCGAATGCCCGTATCGCATGGTTATAGCTATCGGCGATAAATACCATATCGCCCACCGCCGCCAGCCCCATCGGGTGCTGCATCAGTCCTCCGCCCTTCGGCCCTGTCTTGTAGCCCGCCGTGCCCGCCGCATCCCCCGCCAGCGTTTTCACCTGCCCTTTTTCCAGCACCCTGAGCGTGCTTGTTTGCGCATCGGTGAAAAACAGCCGGTTGCCCAGTGCCGCCAGCCCGCTGGGCTGCGCCAGCTTCGCGCTTGCCGCCGGCCCGTCCTGCTGGCCCTTGTCCCCGCTGCCCGCAAGCAGGCTTACCGTCTTGTCTGCCACGTTGTAGCTCCATAGCTGGTTATTGCCCGCCATGGCAATGGCCACATGGTTCTCGTCCGGCCACAGCGCCAGCGCCCAGGGCGAGGCCAGCATGGACTTCGCCGCGGGCTGCGTTTCCTTCAGCGGCCCCGCAGCCAGCGCCCCCGTGCCCGCCAGCGTAACCACCTTGCGCGTGCTCAGGTTCGCAAGCCTCAGCAAATGGTTTCCCGTATCGGCGATATACACCAGCTCCCCATGCACGGCCACGCCCTCGGGCCGTGAGAACCGCGCATCCTCGAAAATCCCGTCGCTATGCCCTTGCGCGCCTGAACCGATCACCTCCAGCACCTTGCCCTGCAGGTCGCTCACCACCACCCGGTCATGCCCCGTATCGGCCACGGCCAGCGCCGGGGCGTTACGGTACATCGGCAGGTAGGCGATGCCGCCGGGATAGTCCAGCAGCGTATACACCGTGTTGTCGCCCCGTAGCTTCACCGGGTCGTGGCGCAAATGCCCGCTATACAGCTTGGCCATACGCTGGATCGCCGCCTGCATCTCATCGAAATGCCCTTCGCCCGCATACACCGCCTCAATGCCGCCGCGCGGGTTGAGCAGTATCTGCGTCGGCCACTGCGTCACCCGGAATGCTTTGGCAATGGCCTGGTTCGCATCATTGGCCACCGGGTGCTGCACCCCGTTCGCCACCATCGCATGGCTTATCGCCTCGTCGGAAAGCTCTTCCTTGAACTGCCAGGAATGAATGCCCACCACCACCAGCTGCGTGCCGTAAATCTTCTCCAGCTGCGCAATCCCCTCCATTTCCGAAAGGCAATCCGCGCAGCCGAACCGCCAGAAATTCAGCAATACCACCCGCCCGTGCAAATCGTCCGGCACCAGCGGCTCGGCCACATTCACCCAGTCGGCGTGCCGCACTACGGTGCCCAGCGGGTCTGCCGGAAGCCTGATCGCTGCCGCATCCGCCTGCGTTTTGGCCTGCGCGGGTATCGCCCCCAGCGCCGCCAACACCCCCAGTGCCACAAGCCATGTCCGCATCCGCAAAATCCCTATACCGTACCTTCAGGGGCGTCCGGCTGCCGCGCCGGGTGCGCGTTCTGGAAAGCCTTCAGCCCCGCGCACGCCTCGTCAATCCGCACAATCGTGGGAAACGGGCTTAAGTCGCAGCCAAACCGCCGCGCGTTATACACCTGTGGCACTAGGCAGCAATCCGCCATGCCCGGCGCGTCCCCCATGCAAAATTCCCCCGCATGGGTAAGCTGCGCCTCAAACGCCGCCAGCCCCTTGCATATCCAGTGCCTGAGCCATGCCAGTTTCTGCGGCTCGCTCACGCCCAGCACCTCCGTCAGGTAGGCTTGCGTGCCGCTATTGCCCAGCGGCGCAATATCGCAGGCGATGATCTGCGCCAGCGCCCGCATCCGCGCTTTGCCCAGCGCATCCTTCGGCAGCAGGGCAGGGGCGTGGAAGGCATCGTCCAGGTATTCCATGATCGCAAGCGACTGCGTCAGCACCGTGCCGTCCTTCAGCACCAGCGACGGCACCAGCCCCTGCGCGTTCACCGCCCGGTAGGCAGGCGCGTTGTGCTCCCCCTTCAGCAGGTTCACCGGGATAATTTCCGCCGCAAGCCCCTTCAGCCCCAGCGCGATCCGCACCCGGTACGAAGCCGAAGACCGAAAATAGCTGTATAATGTCAAACCGTTGCTCATGCCTATATATGTATCTTATTTTGCTGGAATTGCCAGATCGTATACAGCCGTTCGGGATCGAAAATATCCCCGCTCGTCACCAGCCGCAACTTTTCATAGAACGCCCGCAGCGGCTCGCTCATCTTTGCCGTGTTCCCGCTGCGCCGCGCCTCCATATAACCCTCCGGCACATCCCGCGTAAAATGCGCGATATGCCAGCCGATCCGCAGGTCTGCCGGCAGCCGCGCCAGCAGCGGGTCGCCCAAAGCCAGCTGGTCGATCACGATCTGGCTCGGCCCCGCCGTATACGAAGCCACCCCCACCATCGACCACACGATGATCTTTTTATGCGTGGCAAAATTCGCAGGCATCGGCCATTCCCGGGGAATATGGTGCGTAACCCCGGGGTTGAACCGGATATAGTGGTGCAGGCTTTCCAGCGAATAAATATCCCCGCTGATCAGGTGGTACAGCAGGCTGCCATGCGTGGCAAACCCGAAGCCCAGCCCCACATAAAACTGCCGCTCATCGCCCACGCGGCAATTGTCCGGGCTGGGCTGCACCAGCATGTCCAGCCTCGGCATGAAGCTCACCATCCCCAGCGCCGCGATGGCCGCAAGCAGCCCCGTCCGCCGCAAGCCCTGCGCCGCGCCGTACAGCAGCAGCACGCTGACCATGAACACCGGCATCACAAACCGCCCCGGCACAAAATCCCCGCCCACCGACTCCACATAGCTAAGATGCATGAGCGCCCCCATCGCCGCAAGCAGCGCGCCCCCCTGCCACAGCCCCAGCGTCCTGCGGTGCCACGGCCATGTCGCCACCACCCCGGCCAGTATCGCCGCATAAATCATCGCCGCCCAGATCAGCAGGTAGGAAAACGGGTCGTAACTGGCAAACTGGTCGAAAAGATAGCAATGCCCGAACCAGTGGTAATCCGCGTCCCCCAGCCCCGTATTCATCTTGGCGTAATAGGTGTTTGGCAGCACGAAACCGTAATACAGCAGCGCAAACAGCAGCCAGCACGCAATCGGCCAGAAGCTGAGCAGCCCCCGCGCCAGCTTCGCCATGGAAGGCGCCTCCATCCACGCCAGCAGCCAGCGGGTCGCAACATATACCAGCGCCGGCAGCAAAATGACCACCGCGTCCAGCCGGTTGACCATGGCAAGGCTGGCAATGAAAAACAGGCGCGTGTAGTTTTCCGGCCTCGTAAAAAAACTATGCCAGAACCATACCAGCAGCAGCATCACCAGCGGCGTTTCCAGCCCCGTAATCATCTGCTCGCAGAAAATGCGTGATCGCCACAGCGGCAGCAGCACGAACACCATGCGCGTAAGCCACGTCCCCGGCAGCACCCGCAGCAGCAGCAGCACAGTGGCCAGCGTGCACACGGCCGAAATCCCGATGGTAATCAGGAACACATTGCGGCTGAACCAGTAAAAAGGCACATGCACGAACAGCCATAGCGGGTTGGTGAACACCTGCACCCGCTCATCCACATTCCAGCGCAGGCCGAAGCCGCCCACGAAATTATCCAGCACCCGGAACGTGATATACGCGTCGTCAATCACCCACGCGCTGCGCAAAACCCTCAGTATCAGCACGGCGCATACCGCGCCCAATACGATGGCGCGCGCTAAGCTGAGCTTTTGTTCAAGCCCTTTAGGGCTGGCCATACGGCACAATTTTCTGGTCTATCGCCCCGAAAATGCTCAAGCCCAGCTCATCGGTCATATCAATCTTCACCCGGTCGCCAAAGCGCATGAAGGGCGTGGTGGACTCGCCCTTTTCCAGCTTCTCCAGCATCCGCCGCTCCACGATGCACGAAGACCCCACGCTCCGGTCCTTGTTGGAAACCGTGCCCGAGCCGATGATCGTGCCCGCCGATAAAAACCGCGTTTTCGCCGCGTGCGCAATCAGGGTCGGGAAATCGAACACCATGTCCACCCCCGCATTGGGCCGCCCGAATTCCACGCCGTTATATTCGCTCACCAGCGGCAAATGCAGCCGCCCGTCCTTCCAGTGTTCCCCCAAAGCCTCCGGGCTTACCGCCACGGGCGAAAAACTCGTCGCGGGCTTGCTCTGCATGAAGCCGAAACCCTTTGCCACCTCCTCGGCTGCCAGCACCCGAAGGCTCACATCGTTCACCAGCATCACCAACCGGATATGCTTGGCCGCATCGGCAACCGAAACCCCCATCGGCACATCATCCGTTATCACCGCCACCTCCGCCTCGAAATCAATCCCGTGCTTTTCATCCGGCAGCGGCACATCGTCACGCGCCCCCAGCAGCACGTCGCTGCCGCCCTGATACATCAGCGGCACCGTCCAGAAGCTTTCCGGCATCTCCACCCCGCGCGATTTCCGCACCAGCTCCACATGGTTCACATAGGCCGAGCCGTCCAGCCATTGGTAGCTGCGGGGCAGGGGCGCCGCGCAGTCCTTCGCGTCAAACCGTATCAAATCCCCGATCTCTTCAATCGTGTTCAAATCCTGGTAAATCGCCTCTAAATGCCGCGACACGCTCGCCCAGTTCTCCAGCGCATACTGCAGCGTCCCGGCAATCCCCTCCACCGCCACCGCGCGCGACAAATCCCGGCTCACCACCACCAGCTTCCCGTCCCGGTGCCCTTGTTTTTTAAGCGAGGCTAACTTCATGCCTTTTCCTTCCAGCTATTCACATAATCCTGCCATTCCACCCCTTGCGCCTGCGCCGAAACCTCCACCGCGTCGCGGGTGTCGATCATCACCGCCACCTCGTCAGTCATGGTCTTGGGCTTGGTCTGGGAGTTCTTCAGCGCCTTGGGGTGCGGCCCGTGGCTAAACCCGCACGGATGCAGCGTCACCATCCCGGGGTGGATATTGTCCCGGCTGAAAAACTCGCCGAGATGGTAAAAGATGATTTCGTCGAAATCATTGTTCGAATGGTAAAATGGCACCTTCAGCGCCCCCGGGTCACTCTCGATGGGCCTCGGCACAAAACTGCACACCACGAAGCGGCCAGCCACGAACGTCGTATGCACCGAAGGCGGCAGATGGTAGCGGTGGCTCATCACCGGGCGAATGTCCCGCCAGTTGATCTTCACCGGAAGGTTGTCGCCATGCCAGCCCACCGCGTCCAGCGGGTTATAGCGGTAAGACACGGTGGAAAACCGCCCGTGCCGCTTAATCACCACTGACCACGGCATTTCACCCTGCTGCGCCTTGAACGCCGCATCGATCTTGGGCGTGTCCAGCATTGCCGGGTCAAAAATCGCATGTCCCCCCAGCATCCCCTTATCCGGAAGCCGGTAACTGTCCCCCGTCGCCTCGATCAGCAGGAACTGCGCCTTGCCTTTGCACTCCACCCGCCAGCAGCTCCCCCGCGGCAGCATGATGTAATCCCCTTCAGAAAACGCCAGATGCCCGAAATCGCAAAACAAATCCCCTTCGCCGGAATGCACGAACAACAGCTCGTCCCCATCCGCGTTGGTCACTAAATGCTTCATCGCCCCTTCTGTCTTCCAGAAACGTAATTTCATATGCGCGTTAGTCACCACCGAAGCCGCCGCCCAAGGCAAATTCTCCAGCCCCTTAAGCAGCGTCAGGTCAAACGCCCGTGGCCGGTGCTCCCCTTCCCAGCTCGACCAGCCGGTGGGTGGGTGCGCGTGGTAAAGATGCGAAGTCGGCCCAAAAAACCCTTCCTTGCCAAATTCACGCTCATACGTGCCCTCCGGCAGGTCGCAATGCGCCTGCCGTGAAGCCGTGCCTTCCACTTTCGGGGTCGGGATCCAGTTTTTCATAAGAAAACCATAAATAAAATTCGTTATTTCAAATGATTGAAAACAGTGCTATAGCCTATCGCAAAGCAAAGGGGAATTCAATCGCTTCCCTTTTGCGCCGCCAGCTAGGCCCCCCTAGAAACAAATTGAAGGAGCGACCCATGCGTTCGAAAGCCCTTGTTTCCCTGCTTATACTGGCCAGCACCCAGTCCGCCTTCGCCCAGACCGACGAGCGGAAAACACCCGCCATGCAGCCCATGGTGGCAAACCCCGCCGCCATGCAGACGAACGAGCCCGGCTTTTCCGTAGGCGGCGGCGCTATTCCCGCCCTTCCGCTGGAAAGCCAGCAGTCCGGCACCGTCACCTACCTTAACGGCGGCATAGGCGACGAAGAACTCGCCCAGCTCAAGGCGCAAAGCGCCCAGTATAACCTGCAGGTGATGTTAAGCGCCCCCGGCGGCGCCTACATTAGCGACGTGCGCCTGCGCGTGCTCGATGACAGTGGCAAAGCCCTGCTCGACATCGCCGATGCCGGCCCCTATCTCTACGCCAAGCTCCCCGCCGGCACCTATAAGCTGGAAACCACCAACCCGGGCGCGGAAGCCAAAACTGAAACGGTCAAAATCCCCGCAACCGGCGCGTTCAAAAAACACATCGTCTATAACCAGTAAAACGCCTCAGGCCAGCCGCTTGCCCAGCGCCTGCGCGCGGCTTTCAACCTGCCGGTGAAACACCTCGGCCACGCCCAGCATCACCGGCAGCGCCAGCGCCACGATCACACCTTCCGGCAATAGCCCGTGCAGGCCGTAAAGCATCGCCAGCAATACCGGCAAATGCGTCAGGTACAGGCTGAAAGAAACCTTGCCCAGCCATAGCGGCGCACGGCGCATCAGCAGCGCATCCACCGCCCCCAGCACCTGCACGCTGAAAATGAGATACAGCGCAAAAACCCCGAAATACACGTCATTCACCGTGAAATGCGCCTCTACCAGCCGCGCCGGCAGCAGGAAAAACACCCCGAAAATCACCCCATGCCCCCACACCGGCACGCGCTGCAACTGCCGGATGATGACATCCCGGCACAGCGCCGCCTTCGCCCCCAGATAAAAAAACGGCACATAATACAGCGTCAGCAGCAAAGCCCCCGCGCCAGACTGGCCCACATAGAAATTCGCCTGCCCGTCCATCATCACAAAAAGCTTCGCCGCTACGAACCCAAGGCCGAAAACCGCGCCCGCGCTCCACAGCGGCAGCCGCAGCGCCACCCACACCAGCAAGGGGAAAAATAAGGAAATCCGTATCTCGTAAATCAGGCTCCAGATCGGCGGGTTGAGCGAAATACTGCCCATGCCCACGCCCTGCATCAGCATATGCGAAGCCACCAGCCCCGGGCTCACCATGAACGACCAGTCCGTCTCCCCTTGCGCCCATTCCGGCTGCGGCGAGCTGAAAATGCTGGCAAGCACTGCCGCCATCCCCACCGCCACCACGAACGGCAGGTAAATCCGGCACATCCTGCGGATAAAATACTGCCGGTAAGCCTGCGCCTTCCCCGCCCGGTAAGGCAGTGCCAGCACAAACCCGCTCAGCACGAAAAACAGCACCACCGCAAACCGCCCGGAAACCAGCCAGTGCAGCGGCGTCCACGCCATCAGCCCTTGTGTTTGCGCCTTGAACGCCGGGGCCACGTCATAAAAATGGTTGAGCACCACTACAAATGCCGCGATCCCCCTCACCGAATCAAGGCTGGGAATCCGCATGTCAGGCCGCGCCGCGCAAGGCCGGTTCAGCGCTCATGCGCTTTCCAGTTCGCCCAGCACGCCCATCAGCTCGCGGTATTCACCCTTGCTCATGCCGCTTTGCTCCTGCGTCACGCTTTCCCCCGCGATCATGCGCTTGATCACGGCCAGCCCCTTGGCCGAGAGCGCCGCCCCGCCCATGCGGTAATCCATGAATGCCTGATAGGTAATCGGCACCCATGCCTTGAGGATATCCAGCATCACCTCGGCATAGACCCGGATCTCATACTGCGCATGAGGGTCTGCCCGCAAAGAAAGGAAATGCAGCAAATTCTGCAAATCAATCTTCCAGTACCACTGCGTGTAGAAATTCACCGGCAAATTCATGCGCGCCAGCTCCCGCGCCAGCCCGGTCTTGTCGCCATCCAGCACCGTGCCCTGCTCGTCGGCGTTCAGCAGCTCTTCGTAATGCTTATAGGCCTGCATGGAATCCTGCTTCAGTATCTCCAGCGCCCGCGCTGCTTCCGCACCTTCCAGCACACCCCCGCGGCCTTGCCGGTTCGAGGTGGACTGCGCCGCCAGATGCTCTGGCTGCGGCACGTAAAATTCCTTGTCCATGATCGAATAGCGCCCGGAATATTCGTTCACATTGGCCGTGCGGTGGCGTATCCATTGCCGCGCCACGAAAATCGGCAGCTTGATATGGAATTTGATCTCGCACATTTCAAACGGCGTGGTATGGCGGTGGCGCATCAGGTAGTTGATAAGCCCCGCATCCTCGTTCACCTTGCGCGTGCCACGGCCATAAGACACCCGTGCCGCCTGCACAATGGCGCTGTCCGTGCCCATATAATCCACCACCCGCACAAACCCGTGGTCAAGCACCGGCATGGCCTTGTAAAGCACCTCCTCCAGCGCCGGGGCCACGTCCCGCCGAGAGGGGCTTTGCACTTGGCGCAGTGCTTCAATTTCAATGGCTTGTTGTTCGGTCAATGGCATAGGGCGCACCTTGGCAAGGGTGAAAGCGGAATAGGTTAATATAGCTCTTATGGCAAACCCCGGCCTGAAAGTCTATCCCGATCCAACCTTACCATGATAACAAAACATAGCCTTGCCACCTCACACGCATCTGCCTCAATAGGCGCGCTTCCTTCAAAAACCTGCTGAAAATGCGCCTTACCCCTTCACAAACCCGATGAAAGCGCATATATTAGAGGCGTTACTTCGGTAACTATGGTGATAAACGTAAGTCAGAATAAGCGGATTGGACCCGGGGGCAGTACCCGGCGCCTCCACCATTTGCAAACCACGCCGCCTTGTTGTCAAAGCGCTGTGGGAATTATGGGGGCGAATCAGGCTCGACAGACGTAATAAAAGGCTTATTTTTACCCGGGATGATTCCGTCGATATCGGATCACAATTGTAAATGCCAACGACAACGTTGCATTTGTTGCCGCTAACGACAACACAGTCGTAGCAGTTCGTGCTGCAGCCTAACGGCGAGCACGCGCTCTAGCGCGTAACTCGGCCCGGGGAGTGCCGGGAAACAGAAACTCCCCACCTATCATCCGGGCGCACTCCCTTTATTAAACATAAGGGGGGCGGGGCAGGCACCGGGAAACAGAAGCCTGCCCCACTTTATTTCTGGGATATGTCCCACCGGAAAAGATTGCAACGCCGCCGCTCTTGGAGCAGAATACGCCTAACCAACGCACCCTGACAGAAGTACCCGCATGACCGAAGACCAGCTGCATTACCCTCTATTGATTGACCACGCCATGCGCGGCGTCGTCCGTGAAGTGCTCAAGCGCGTACAGTCCACCGGCCTTCCCGGTGAGCATCATTTCTATATTTCCTTCCTCACCGGCTTTCCCGGCGTGAAAATGTCCGAGCAGCTCAAAAGCCGCTACCCCAAGGAAATCACCATCGTCATGCAGCACCAGTACTGGGACTTCAAGGTGGAGGAGCAGGGCTTCACCGTCACCTTGAGCTTCGGCGGCGTGCCTGAAAAACTCACCATTCCCTATGCGGCCCTCACCGCCTTTGCCGACCCCAGCATCAAGTTCGGCCTGCAGTTCCAGCACTCCGACGTGCTCGAAGACGTGGAAGACACCACCCTCGAACTCCCGCAGGATTTAACCAAGGCCGCCGAAGAAGGCGCCGCCGAAATCATCTCGCTGGATTCCTTCCGCAAAAAATAACGCCATGCCGCCAAACCATTTCATGCAGCAGGCCCTCGCCAAAGCCCGCGCCGCGCTCCCGCATGAAGTGCCCATCGCCGCCCTCATCGTAAGCAGCAGCGGCGAAATCCTCAGCCTCGCCCATAACCTCACCGAAACCATTTCCGACCCCACCGCCCATGCCGAAATCGTGGCCCTGCGCGCGGCCTGCGCCCAGCGCAGCTCCCCCCGCCTGCCCGATTGCGATATGTATGTCACCTTAGAGCCTTGCCCCATGTGCGCCACTGCCATCAGCTTCGCCCGTATCCGCAGGCTCTATTTCGGCGCCTACGATGCCAAGGGGGGAGGGGTGGAACACGGCCCCCGCATTTTCCAGCAGCCCACCTGCCACCACCGCCCGGAAGTTATCGCCGGCATGGCCGAGGCCGAATCCAGCCAGCTCCTGAAAAGCTTCTTTGAAGCTAAGCGTGCCTGACGGCACAAGAATTGCCTCTTTTCCTTCAAACCAACAGGGAAGGAAACGCCATGACCACCATCATCCCCACCCCAATTCCCGGCCTTCCTGCCGCCCCCCGTACCGCTTCAGCCAGCCCGGCGGGCGCTTTCACAAGCCTGCTGCAACTGAACCTCGGCACCTCAAACCCCCTGCCGCGCCCCACCGACCTCGCCAGCCTTGCCAGCTATTTACAGTCCGATGCCGGGGCAACCCTGACCCAGGATATAGAAACCATGGCCAAAAATGCCATGGATAAGGTCAATACCCAGCTCCAAACCTTGTTTAAGGCACAAAACATTGCCAATTCACCCCCGATTATCATCGAAATCGAAAAAAACGGGCAAATTTCCGTTTCCGATAACCCCGAAAAGGCCAAAATACTCCAGATTTTGAATAATACGCCTGAGCTGGTCCACGCCATCCGCCAGGCCGCCGCCCTTCAGGAGCGTGCCGCCCTGCTCGAACAATACGAGGAATACCTCAAAGCCTACCGCAAGGCCTATGCTGAAGGTGGCCCCAGCGCCGCGCAGGAAGTCACCGACCGCTACCTCCTCCTCTCGGCAAAATTCAGCTACCAGTTCGACGACATCAAGGGCGTCACCGTCCGCGTCAACGGCCAGCTGATAAAAAACTGGCTGGGCGACACCGCGCAGGCATTGTCAAAAAATTAGCCCGGAGTCCGGCCCGCGCCCGTCTCCTGCCGCTGGGCGGCAATCAGCTCCCGGTGCTTGTCCGTCTCGGCTTCTTTGACCACCGTGATATGCATATGCTTCACCACCTTCGGCGCGCAGTCCTGCGCTTCAGCCATTTTTTTATCATCACCGAATAACTTGTTGAATACCGGCTCCATCGCCGTATTAATCGCCCCGAACGCGCCAAAAAACGCCCCCGTCCAGATCACCGGGGTGGCAATCGCCGTAGCCAGTGCCGCCTCGCCGATCACGCCCGCGCCCAGCGCGCTGGCCAGCGGCGGTGCAATCAGCGCCAGCGCCACGCCCACCGCAAAAAACAGCGCACCTGCCTTGGCAATTTTTTTGAACATGGAACCCCCTTTACGAAAGGCACCATAACTTATCCACAGGGGCGTGCCAAAGGAAATCTCGCTAGAAAGTTAATCTCAATCACCGCTCAATTTCGCAAACCGTTGAAATATAAAGCTTGAAGAAACTACCGCCCCGAAGCTTTGGCAAGTAATTCACCCTTGCCATCGAACGGAATCTTGGCCGCCATCAGCGCCTCGGCCACCGCGCTCATCCCTCCCAGCACCCGCACTGCGCTGCTCGTGGTTTGCTGTTCGCTACCTCCCAGCTCGGTCAGTGCCGTCTGCACCTCGTGATACTGCCCCGGCCTTACGCCGCTTACCACCAGCTCATCGCGCGCCGTATCATATTTTATACGGTGCGGCTTCAGCGTCTCCAGCGCCGCGGCCTTGCGCTGGTCCGCCGAGGGATCGCGGGTCGGCTCCGGCACGGCCGGCACCTTGTCCTGCCCGTCGAAAGAAAAATTCGCCTCCGTAAGCTTCCTCGCCAGCGCCGCAGCCCCTTGGGTCACCCGCGTGGCCCGGTCATTCAGCGTTATCTGCCCGCCAGCCCCCAGCACCTCCAGCGCCATCTGCACCGGGTGAAAATCCCGTTGCTCCAGATTTTTAATAACCAACTCGTCTCGCTTCTCGTCATAAGCCATCCGGTCCCTGAACGGCCTTACCGTTTCCATCGCCTCTTTCATATCGGCAGGCGAGGCCACATCGTCGCGCCCCGAAAAATTGAAACCTTCCCTCGTAAGCTTGTGCACCAGCGCCGTGGCGCCTTTGGGCACCCGCACCATGTGGTCGCTTTCCACCAGCTGGTGTGTGGCCCCCACCTCTGCCAGCGCCCCGCGCACCCGCTTCAGCTCATCGGGATTAAGCCCGCTGATCGTAAACTGGTCTTCGTGCTTGGAATATTCCATCTGGTCTTGCACCTGCGCCAGCGTATTCAGCGCAGGGTCGCGGTGCCGTTTGATACCCGGCTTGGCCATGGCAACCATCACAATCCTCCTTTGGCGGTTAACCCCGTCATACTAGCACTAAAAAGTTAACACCCCCTGACTTTTCAATTCTCCCTTTGAAAATCCCCGGAAATACACTACATATCAGCCATCCCAACAGTCAAAAACTCCGGAGAATCCCATGGCCGCTTACCAATATATCTATGTAATGAAAGACTTAACCAAGGTCTTCCCCGGCGGCAAAAAGATCCTCGAAGGCGTGTACCTCTCCTTCTTCCCCGGCGCCAAAATCGGCGTGCTCGGCCCCAACGGCTCGGGTAAATCCACCCTGCTCAAAATCATGGCCGGCCGTGATAAGGAATATAACGGCGAAGCCTGGGCAGCAGATGGCGTCAAAATCGGCTATCTGGAGCAGGAACCCAAGCTCGACGAGAAAAAGAACGTGATGGAAAACATCATGGAAGCCTTAGGCGATAAAAAAGCCCTTCTGGACCGCTTTAACGAAGTCTCAAACCAGCTCGGCGAAGTCACCGACGACGAGGAAATGAATAAACTCATCGAAGAGCAGGGCGAGCTGCAGGAAAAGATCGAAGCCGTAGGCGGCTGGGACATTGAGCGCGAAATCGAGATCGCCATGGATGCGCTGCGCTGCCCGCCCAAAGACGCCGACGTCACCAAGCTTTCCGGCGGCGAGCGCAGGCGCGTGGCCCTCACCAAGCTGCTGCTGGAAAAACCCGACATGCTCCTGCTCGACGAACCCACCAACCACCTGGACGCCGAGTCCGTGGCATGGCTCCAGCACTTCCTCGAAACCTATCCCGGCACGGTCGTGATGGTCACCCATGACCGCTACTTCCTCGACAATGTCGCCGGCTGGATTCTGGAGCTCGACCGCGGCCACGGCATCCCTTATGAGGGCAACTACTCCACCTATCTCGATGCCAAGCGCAAGCGCATGGAGCAGGAAAAGAGCGAAGAAACCGGCCGCCAGAAGCAGCTGGCCAGCGAACTGGAATGGATTCGCCAGGGCGCCAAGGCCCGCCAGGCCAAGTCCAAGGCCCGTATCGCCGCCTACGAAACCCTGCAGGCACAGGAAACCAAGGCACAGGTCGGCACCGCCCAGATCATCATCCCGCAGGCTCCCCGCCTCGGCAACACCGTCATCGAAGCCGATCACCTCAACAAAGGCTTCGGCGACCGCCTGCTGATCGACAACCTCTCCTTCAGCCTCCCCCCCGGCGGCATCGTGGGCGTCATCGGCCCCAACGGCGCGGGCAAAACCACCCTGTTCAAAATGATAACCGGCGCAGACAAGCCCGATTCCGGCACCTTCAAAGTAGGCGACTCCGTAAAGCTCGGCTATGTAGACCAGTCCCGCGACTCGCTCAACGACAAGAACACCGTCTGGGAAGAAATCTCCGGCGGCGACGAGGAAATCTACCTCGGCAAGAAGCTGGTCAAATCCCGCGCCTACTGCTCCAGCTTCAACTTCAAAGGCTCCGACCAGCAAAAGAAAATCGGCACCTTGTCCGGCGGTGAGCGAAACCGCGTGCACCTCGCCAAGATGCTGCGCAAGGAAGCCAATGTCCTGCTGCTCGACGAACCCACCAACGACCTCGACGTGGAAACCCTGCGCGCCCTTGAAGACGCGCTGTCGGAGTTCGGCGGCTGCGCTGTCATCATCTCGCATGACCGCTGGTTCCTCGACCGCCTCGCCACCCACATCCTCGCCTTCGAAGGCGACTCCCATGTGGAATGGTTCGAAGGCAACTATGAAGCCTATGAGTCAGATCTCAAAAAGCGCCTCGGAGTCGATGTCCTCACCCCCACCAAGGTGAAATACCGCCCCCTCCAGCGCGCATAAAACAAGCAGTTTTCAATGTCGGAACAGCGACCCCGGCGGCTGCGCGCTGCGCGTGGCCTTATGCACGGCGTCAAATTCCTCCAGCGCCATCAGCTCGGCTATTTTCCCGTCGCATTTGGTGCGGTATAGCGCCACCAGCTTTTCCATCACCGCGTCTTCTTGCACCTGGTCTTTATATTGCAGCCCGTAATTCGCCTCCTGCAGCGCAATCTCCTGCAGGGTTTCGCGCAAATCCTTAAGCGTGCTGCGGTCACGCTCGCTCCAGCGGAATTTGGCATCTTTCTCCGGTCGCAGCATCAGCTTGTGGCTGCCCGTCATCAGCCGCGTCGTCACCCCCGGCCTTTCAATATCGGCGCCCTTCATGGCAAACCGCCCGCTTTCCAGCACCTTCGCGTAATCCTGCTCCAGCGGCGCCACGTAATGCTCTTTCACGAAAGCCCCCAGCTCGGGAAACGCCACCTCCATCAGCTTGCGCCCCGCCGTATCGCGCAGCCGGTCATGGGTCAGGCTGCCCACCAGCTCTTCATAAAGCGGTATCAGCTCCGCCCGCTTTGCCTCTGGCGTGGGATACATGTCCTCAGGTAATTGCCTGAGCGCCTCCATGCGGTTTACCACCCGCCCCAGCACCGCCACGGGGTCATAGAACACCGTGTCCGCCTGTGCGCCCACAATCTCCACCCATCCCCGCCACTGCGCCACGAAATCCCGCTGTTCCTGCGTCATCTGGTCTGGGTGGTGTATTTTGTGGTAGGTGTCCAAAAGCCATGCCTGCTGTTCCTGCACCCTCTCAAGCAACCCGTCCGGCAGCCGGTCTGAAATGCCGCCCTTGGCAAGGTCGTAGGCATGTACCATCTCGTGCAGCGTCGTCTTGCTTTTTTTCTGGTCAGGGCCATGCGCCACGATCACTGTGGCGTAATCAGGCAGGATCGCCCCGCGATGCCTCGTGCTGGCCCCATCCAGCCCGCCGATGATATCCTCGTCCGGGCAGATCAGCATCCGCAGTTTCTGGCCGTCCTTGCAGCCCTGCGCATAGAGCACCGCCGCCTCCGGCTCGCGTGCCGCCAGCGCCGCGGCGCCTTGCAGCATTGCCCGCTCCGGCCTGCTGTAATGGAATGCCAGCTCCCCGCCCCGCCTGTCCACCAGCGCCTTTTTCACGTCGCGGATCAGCGCCATCGTGCTTGCGCGGCTCAGGTAATGTTTTTGGGTAAGCGTCTTTTCCAGCGCTTGCGCGCGCCCGTCAAACGCATCCACCGGGAAAATCTGCGCGACCTGCTTCCCATTATTGGCTACGCCCATACTCCAGCTGCGGTCATGATACAGCACCACGCTGTCGCGGTGGAACACCGCGTCGCCCAGCAATGCGCTTAGCAACGTGCCCGATTGTTTTTCAACCATATTTCCATGGTATCAGAAATATGTTACAATATTATGTACTAGTTTATTATTACATAACAACAGCTTATCCGGGCTGCGGCAGAGCTAAACCTTGATATTGACCGGTGCATAGGCGCTGGCGGGCTTACCTGCATTTTGCCCGCTTGCCTGCCCCGTCGGCTGGATCAGCCCGGGCTTATGTTTCTTGTCCCCGTCCTGCGAAAGCCCCAGCAAAGATGCGAAATCCACACTCTGCGTATCTTTCTTCGTTGGCGTCACGTTCGATGCGGTTTTCGAATACGCGCCCACCTGCGATGCCGCGCCAATGCCCGATGTGCTGCAACTGCTCATACCTGCTCCTGACAAATACCGCCGAAAATCCGGCCTCAGGAACTATGCAAGTTTCACACCAAGCTAACCGCTTGATTCGTATGCGCTCCCCACGCCGCCAAACCTGCCGCCCGGCAGCTACTGCCCCGTGCCCCGCGTGAACACCCTGTCCGTGGGCAGCACGTCAGACTCGCCCAGCTCCGGCAGGCTTTTCACATGCGCGTAAATATCGGTAAAATCCGGCTTGGTCTGCTCAAAAAGCTGCTCAAAACTGTCGATCACGAAATACGTCCGCTGCAAATCGTCATAGCGGTAATTCGTGCGCATCATCCGCACCAGGTCAAACCCCAGCCGGTTGGGCGCTGCGCTTTCCAGCGCATACACCGACTCCTTCGCCGAAGACACGATGCCCGAACCGAAAATCCTTAAACCCTCCGCCGTGTTGATCAGCCCGAACTCCACCGTGAACCAGTAAAGCCGCGTAATCAGCTTGGTCGCCTTAAGCCCCTTGGCCTTCATCGCCCCCAGCCCGAATTGCTGCATATAATCGGCGAATATGGGGTTCGACAGCAGCGGCACATGCCCGAACAGGTCATGGAACACGTCCGGCTCCTTCAGGTAATCAATCTCTTCCTTACCCCGAATCCACCACGTTACCGGGAATTGCCGCTTGGACAAATGCTCAAGGAACACGCCCCCCGGAATCAACCCCGGCACGGTCACGATGGTCCAGTTGGTGGTCTTTTCCAGCATGTCGCTCACCCGCCGCATATCGGGGATGCCCGCCTCGCTCACAATGCTTAAATCCTGCAGCGCCTTCAGGTATTCGTTGCACGCCCTGTCCTTCAGCAGTGGCTTCTGCCTTTCGCACAGGAAGTGCCACAGCGCATGGTCTTCCGCGCTATACTGCCCGGGGTCGAAATCAAACGTGTAATCGCTGCGCATGTCGGGCGGGTGGGTATCGGCACGGAGCACCATAAATAAATCCTCGTCAAAGCCTTAAGACCATGTCCCATCATACCAAATCCCGCCCCCAATCTCTAGTTTTTTGAAAATCCACCCCCGCTTGGCCGTTGCCGTGCCTGCCCGCCATGCTAAGATGGCCGCCCACAACCATTGATGCCGCCATGCCCAAAACACCTGCCATTACCGTCAAGGAACTGCAAACCCATGAAGAATGGGCCTCCATGTTTGCCCTCATCAAGCACCAGAACAAGGAAATGACCAAAAAGGAATTCACCCGCCTCCTCGCCGAAATGCGCCCCCGCGGCTACCGCTGCATCGGCGCCTATCTCTCCGGCGAGCTGGTGGGCATCATGGGCTTCTGGATTTCCTTCCGCTTCTGGTGCCGCAAATACATCGACATTGATAACGTCGTGGTAGACGAGAAACACCGGGGCAGGGGCATTGGCCGCAAAATGCTCCTCTGGGTGGAAAAAGAGGGCCGCCGCGAAAACTGCCAGATGGCCGTGCTGGACAGCTACACCACCGCCCAGAAAGCACACCGCTTTTATTTCCGCGAAGGATACGCTATCTTGGGCTACCACTTCACCAAATACCTGTAAGGCACCCCATGACCGACACCGATGACTTCATCAACCCCATGGGCACCGACGGCTTCGAGTTCGTCGAATATGCAGCGCAAGACCCCGCCGCGCTGGAAGCCCTGTTCACCCGGCTCGGCTTCAGCAAAATCGCCCGCCACCGCTCCAAGAATGTCGGCCTCTGGCGGCAGGGCGACATCAACTTCATCCTCAACGCCGAAAAAGACAGCCACGCCGCGGGATTTTTTTACGCCCACGGCCTCTCCGCAAACGCCATGGCCTTCCGCGTCAAGTCCGTCGCCAAAGCCCTGCAACGTGCCAAAGACTTAGGCCTTGAAATCATCGCCTCCAAGGTCGGCCCTATGGAGCTGAATATCCCCGCCATCGTCGGCATCGGCGGCAGCCTACTCTACCTCGTGGAAAAATCCGGCCCCTTTAGCATTTACGATGTGGATTTCGTCCCCCTCGAAGGCGTAAACCAGCACCCCGTGGGCTGCGGCCTCACCCATATCGACCACCTCACCCACAACGTCTACCGCGGCAACATGGGCACATGGGCGGAGTTCTACGAGCGCATCTTCAACTTCCGCGAAATCCGCTATTTCGATATCGAAGGCAAGCTCACCGGCCTCAAATCCAAGGCCATGACCTCCCCCTGCGGCAAAATCCGCATCCCCATCAACGAATCATCCGACGACAAGTCCCAGATCGAGGAATACCTGCGCGAATACAAGGGCGAAGGCATCCAGCACATCGCGCTGGCCACCGCCGATATTTACAACACCGTCGAATCCCTGAAGCACAACCACATCACCTTCATGGACCCGCCTCCTTCCACCTATTACGAGCGCATCGACACCCGCCTCTGCGGCCACGGCGAAGACATCGCCCGCCTGCGCAAAAACGGCATCCTGATCGACGGTGCGCCCGAATCCGCCCCCGGCAGGCACGATGGCGGCATCCTGCTGCAAATTTTCACCAGCACCGTCATCGGCCCCATCTTCTACGAAATCATCCAGCGCAAGGGCGACGAAGGCTTCGGCGAAGGCAACTTCCGCGCCCTTTTCGAATCCATCGAAGAAGACCAGGTCAAGCGCGGCGTGCTTTGATCTATGACTGAAAGCGAACCAAATTACTTAGAGAAATGCAGAAAAAACAACATTTGCCCAACCTGTCAAAATACTATCACACAGAAGGTGGGCAAAGGAAATCTCGAGGAGGGTGTTTTTTGCTCTTTGAGCTGCTACACAGAATGGAACAAAGTTCTTTTAATAAAAAGACATCAGGAAAGGCTTAAGGATAATAATAAAGATGGCTGAAGTAGTGCGACTAGATATATCCGATAGTAACAACCTAGAAACGCCGTCTAAGGCTGTTTATACTGGCATTCTACCATGTCAAAAAATTCGAGAGATGATTTTTAATAAGGAAATCAGCGCAATATTTTCAGAAATTGAAGAAGATCAAATCCAGCCGGCTAGTATAGATCTTAGGTTGGGTGATTATGCGTATCCTGTGCAAACTAGCTTCCTACCGGGCAAAGGTGTAAAGGTAATGGATAAAATGAAACAGCTAGATCACGATTTTGATAAATTTAAAATCGACCTAACTGTTAAAGACGGCGCTATCCTTGAGCGCGACAAGGTTTACGTTATACCACTATTAGAAGCTATAAATTTAAAAAGCGAAGTAGCAGCTTTTGCCAACCCCAAAAGCTCCACAGGTCGCCTAGATATCCTTACTAGGTTGATAGCAGATGGCTGTTCTGTTTTTGACCAATTAGATGAGGGTTATGTTGGTCAATTATATATAGAAGTTGCTCCAAAAAGCTTTAGTATTGTTGCTAGAAAAGGAGACCGTCTTAATCAATTACGATTTAGACGAGCAAGAGGGGAAACCCCTAAATCAATTCCAGCCCATATTTGGAGTCAGTTACTAGCTGAAAATCGCATAGTGAAAGATCTAGATGCTGCTAATATGGAAGTACTATCTAGAAAAAGCGAACTCCCATTTACAGTAGATTTACAGGGAAGCGGTGCCGATTCTATCGTAGGTTGGCGAGCTAAGAAGCATACCAAACGCATTGACCTAAAAAACAGAAATTATAACCCTTATGAATTTTGGGAACCTATAATTGCAAATAAAGAAAAGACTCTAGTATTAGAGCCTGATCAATTCTATATTTTGATGACAAAAGAATCGATTGCAGTTCCTAAAGACTTTGCGGCAGAAATGCTTCCGTATGACACAAGGGCGGGAGAATTTCGAGTTCACTACGCGGGATTTTTCGATCCCGGCTTCGGGATCGATGAGAACACTCAAAAAGCGGGATCTAGTCGAGGCGTTCTAGAAGTACGCTCACATGAAGTTCCTTTTCTCCTGGAGCATGGACAGATAGTAGGATGGCTAAAATACGAATATATGGCAGCCCCGCCCGATACTTTATATGGCACTGATGCGTCATCTAACTATCAAGGACAGGGGCTTAAACTTGCCAAACAATTTTGTTTCAAAGTCTAGGCCGCCTGTTTCTTGAGGATCGCAAACAGCGCATCCTTCAGCTTCAGCCGTTCCTTCTTGGCATTTTCCATCACCACGTCCGAAACCGTTTCCAGCTCGTCTTCCATGCGCGACACCTGCTCGGTCACGGCGGTGTATTCCTTATACAGCTTGGCAAAATGCGCGTCTTCCTGCTTCAGCTGTGAAATGCGCTCCTTATATTCGGGAAATTCATGCACCAGCTCGTGGGTCTCATTAAACATAATAGCCTCCTTAAAAGGGTGAAAAAACTGATCTAACGCTCCGCCGCATTAAAAAACCATAGGAAAACTTTACAGCAGCGCCTCCGCAATCGTGGCATAGGCGCTGGCATAAGCCCCGTCATACACATGCGCTTCCTCCGCCGACTGGCCGATGAACGGGTCGATAGGCACCTCGCCGAGGAACGCCACCCCCGCTTCCTGCGCAAGCTTCCTGCCGCCGCCTTCGCCAAACAGCGCAATCTGCTTTCCCGTCGCCGGTTCCACGAAATAGCTCATATTCTCCACCACTCCCAGCACCGGCACGTTGAGCTTCATAAACATCTTCATGCATTTGCGCGCATCCATCACCGCCACCTCCTGCGGCGTGGTCACGATCACCGCGCCCGCCATGGGCACCTGCTGCATCATGCTCAAGTGAATATCTCCCGTGCCCGGCGGCATGTCCACCAGCAGCAGGTCAAGCTTGCCGTGCTGCCCCCACCGCGTGAACCGCAGCAGCTGGTGCAGCGTCTTGGAAATCATCGGCCCGCGCAGCATCGCCGCCTCCTCGCCGGTGATAAAGCCCATGCTCATGCACTCCACCCCGTGCGCCGCGGGCGGCACCATCTTGCCCTCCACAATCGGCGGCTGCCCGGAAAGCCCCAGCATCCGCGGCAGCGAAGGCCCGTAAATATCCGCGTCCAGCAGCCCCACCCGCTTGCCCGCTTTTGCCAGCGCCAGCGCCAAATTCAGCGCCGTGGTCGATTTGCCCACGCCGCCCTTGCCGCTCGCCACCGCGATCACCTTAAAAACATTTTCCACCGGCGTCAGGTTCCACACCGCTCTGTCGCGCGGCTGCGAATAGCCCGCTTCCGGCTTCGGCGGAATCTTTCCGCTCGCCTGCGCCGTCATCACCGCCGTCACGCTCACCACGCCCGGCAGTTTCGTCACCGCCGCTTCACACTGCTCGCGCAGCCGCGCCATATCGTCTTTGAACGCTGTGTCGATGGTCAGCACAAACCCCACCTTGCCCTCGCGCACCACCACGCCGGAAATCATCCCGGCCGACATCACGTCGCGCCCCGACTGCGGGTCGCTGACGGTGCTAAGTGCCAATTTAACGGAATCTGCGGTAAGTGATGACATTTACTTGAATTTATCCTTTGCTTGCCCCTATATAGAACCAAGCGACCGACAAAACAACCTTATCCGCAGGAACCACAACAGGCATGGCATGGGGCGATAAAGACAATCAGGGACCATGGGGCAGGCCCTCCGGCTCCGGCGGCAATCAGGGCGGCAACTCCGGCGGCGGCAAAGGCCCTAACAGCGGCCCTCCGCAAGGCCCCGATTTCGACGACATCCTCCGCCGCGGGCAGGAAAAGCTCCGCCAGTTCACCGGCGGTGGCGGCTATGGCGACAGCAGCAAGGGCGTCATCCTCATCCTCGCCGTCATCCTGTTATTGTGGCTTTCGTCCGGCATCTACTTTGTAAAAGCCGATGAGCAGGGCGTGGTCACCCGCTTCGGCGCCTTCACCCGCACCACCACCCCCGGCGTGAACTATCACCTCCCATACCCTATCGAGGCCGTGTCCGTGCCCCGCGTCACCGCCATCAACCACGAGGAAATCGGCTTCCGCTCCGGCTCTGGCCGCTTGGGCAAGAACAGCGAAGTGCCGCTCTCCGAAGAAAGCCTGATGCTCACCGGCGATGAAAACATCCTCGACATTGATTTCGAAGTGCAGTGGAAAATCTCCTCCGCCAAGGACTTCCTCTTCAATATCCGCAACCCCGAGGAAACCGTCAAAGCCGTGGCCGAAAGCGCCATGCGCGAAGTGATCGGCAAATCCCGCATTGCCAATGTGCTGGCTGAAGGCAAGCTGCAGGTGGCACAGGACACCCGTAAGCTGATGCAGGATACCCTGAACTCCTACAAGGCCGGTATCGAAATCATCACCGTGAACCTCCTGAAGGCCGATCCCCCCGCCGAAGTGCTCGACGCCCAGCGCGACGTGCAGACGGCGCTGGCCGATGCCGAAACCGCCCGCAACCAGGCCGAAGCCTATCATAATGACATCGTGCCCAAAGCCCGCGGCGAAGCCCAAAAACTGGTGCTCGACGCCGAAGCCTATAAGCAGGAAGTCATCGCCCGCGCGCAGGGCGAGGCCTCGCGCTTCTCCACCATTTACAATGAATACAAACAGGCCAAGGACGTCACCCGCAAACGTATGTATCTGGAAACCATGGAAAATATCCTACAGGGCATGACCAAGGTCATCATCGACGGCAAGAATGGCAACGGCGTGGTCCCCTACCTCCCCCTTCCAGAGCTGAAAGCCAAAGCGGAGGAACAGAAATGAAGAACGCATCCATCGTCGCCATCGTCGCACTCGCGGGCCTCTTCGTCATTTCCAACAGCATGTTCGTCGTGGGCCAGACCGAGCAGGCCATCGTGCTCCAGTTCGGCAAGCCCGAGCGCGTGGAGCAAACCCCCGGCCTCAAGTTCAAAATCCCCTTCGTCCAGAATGTCGATTATTATGATAACCGCCTGCTGGACTTCGACGCAGAAACCAAGGAAGTCATCGCCGCCGACCAGAAGCGCCTGCGAGTAGACGCCTTCCTGCGCTACCGCATCATAGACCCGTTGCGCTTCAAGCAGTCGGTGGCCGATGAGCGCACCATGCGCAGCCGCATGAACTCCATCCTCGAATCCTCCCTCCGCCAGGCGCTGGGCAACGTGCCCCTGTCCGACGTGATTTCCGAGAAACGCAGCCAGCTCATGCAGCAGATCAAAGAACTGGTGAACGCCCAGACCATGGGCAGCAAAACCGAGGGTGAAAACAGCAACACCACCACCGGCGGCTTCGGCGTGGAAATCGTGGATGTGCGCATCAAGCGCGCAGACCTGCCCCCCGCCAACTCCGAAGGCATCTATAAGCGGATGCAGACCGAGCGCACCAAGGAAGCCAACCAGTACCGCGCGCAAGGCGCCGAAGACGCGCAGAAAACCCGCTCCAGTGCTGACAAGGAGCGCACCATCCTGCTCGCCGAAGCCCGCCGCAAATCCGAAGTCACCCGCGGCGAAGGCGACGGCACCGCCACCAGGATCTTCGCCGACGCCTTCGGCCAGGACCAGGAATTCTTCCAGTTTTACCGCACCCTTCAGGCCTACCGCAAAACCCTGTCGGAAAAAGACACCACCCTCGTGCTGTCGCCGGATAATGATTTCCTGAAATACCTCGAAAAAGGCAGCAGCGCTCCCTCCGGCAAATAAAAAACCCGTATGGAAGTGAAAGCGTGGCCCAAACCCCGCTTTACGCTGCCTGTGAGTTATAGTAAAACACAGCCATAATTCACCTGCGCATACCCGTCCCGGCCCCCATGCAACCCCTGCCCAAACTGGCCTCCACCGTGCGTTTAGCCACTATAGAAGACGCACCCGTCATCCTGGCCATGATCCGCGAGCTGGCCGAATTCGAAAAACTCCTTCCCGAAGTCACCGCAAGCGTCGCAGGCCTTGAAAAAACCCTTTTCGGCCCCAAATCCTATGCGGAAGTACTTCTGGCCGAAGACCAGGGCGAACCCGTCGCCTTCTGCCTCTTCTTCCACAACTACTCCACTTTTCTGGCAAAGCCGGGGGTGTACATCGAAGACATTTATGTGCGCCCCGAAGCGCGTGGCCGCGGCTGGGGCAAAACCCTCTTCGCAGAAATCGCCCGCATCGCGCGTGAGCGTGGCTGTGGCCGCATCGAATGGTGGGTGCTGGACTGGAACGAGAGCGCCGTTGAATTTTACCGGCAGATGGGCGCCACCGCCATGAGCGAATGGACCGTCTACCGCCTGAATAAAGAACAAATTGATAAAATGTAAGAGGACTAAAGACGCTATGAAACACCTGATAAAACACACCTGTATCATCGCCGCGCTGACCCTTACCATGGCCGCGCCCGCCGCTGCGGAGCCCGTAAAGCCCGCAAACCCAGCCGCCTATGAAACGCCCCCCAGCCTCGCCGACCTTGTCGACAAGCTCTCCCCCGCCGTGGTGAACGTCTCCACCACCCAGAAACAAAAGCCCAACGCCCAGGGCGGGCAGGCAACCCCCTTCGGCGATCTGCCCGACGCCCCTGAATTCGAGCCCTTCCGCGAATTCTTCGACCAGCTACAGCGCGGCCAGAATGGCGGTGGCGGCGGTGGCCGAAACAATGAGGACCGCGAAGTCTATTCCCTCGGCTCCGGCTTCATCATGGACGCAACCGGCTACATCATCACCAATAACCACGTCATCGAGCAGGCCTCCGAAATCAACGTCACCTTGAGCGACAACACCAAATACAAGGCCAAGCTCGTCGGCTCCGACAAGAAAACCGACCTCGCTCTTCTGAAGATCGAAGCCAAGAAAGACCTCCCCTTCGTCACCCTCGGTGATTCCGACGCCATGCGCGTGGGCGACTGGGTCATCGCTATTGGCAACCCCTACGGCCTCGGCGGCTCCGTCACGCAAGGCATCATCTCCGCCCGCCAGCGCAGCATCAATGCCGGGCCTTTCGATGATTTCCTCCAGACCGACGCCCCCATCAACCGCGGCAATTCCGGCGGCCCCCTCTTCAACATGAAAGGTGAGGTCATCGGCATCAACACCGCCATCTTCTCGCCTTCCGGCGGCTCCATCGGCATCGGCTTCGCCGTGCCCACCAGCCTCGCCAAAACCGTGATCAACCAGCTCAAGGAAAGCGGCCACACCACCCGCGGCTGGCTCGGCGTAAAAATCCAGGAAGTCTCTGACGAAGCCGCCGAAAGCCTAGGACTCGGCAAATCCGAAGGCGCCCTCATCCTTGAAGTCACAAAGGACAGCCCCGCAGACAAGGCAGGCATCAAGGCCGGCGACGTCATCACCGCCTTTGACAGCAAGGACATTTCCGAAATGCGCTTCCTGCCCCGCATCGTGGCTGAAACCAAGATCGGCAAGAAAGTAGACGTGACCTACTGGCGCAACAATGCTTCCAAAACCACCCAGATCGTGGTCGGCAAGCTTGATGAAAGCGAGGACGAGGCCGACAACACCGCCCCCGCCAGCGAAAAGCCCAAGGACAAGGGTATGCCCACCGAAGTGGTTATGGGTATGCATGTCACCCCGCTGAACCAGCCCGTGCGCGACGCCCTTAACGTCGAAGCCGGCGTCGAAGGCGTGGCCATCAGCGACGTGGACTCCGGCACCGAGGCCTCCAAGCGCGGCCTGCGCCGTGGCGATGTCATCGCCGATGTCAACGGCACCGTGGTCAAGGAAGCCAAAGACCTGCAAAAGGCCTTCGCCGACGCCCGTGGCAAGGGGCGTAAATACGCCATGCTGAAAATCATCCGTCATAAGGAAACCGCTTACGTCACCCTCCCTACCGAGGAAGAAAAAGCGGCGAAACCCGATGACCAGAAAGAGGCCCAGCACCCGCACCGGGACAAGAAATAACCGGCCAGTAAAAGCCCCGGGGCGCTCCCCCGGGGTTTTTATTACCGTGCCTGCATCGTGAAAAACACCGCCCCCAGCAGCGCGAACCCGCCCGCAAGCGCCACCCCGCCGCGCGCCACCGCCTCATGGCCGCGCAAAGCCCACGCCGCCTGCGCCTTGCCATACAGCACCGCAAAGCACGGCAGCATCGGGTACACATAGCGCATCTCCTGGTCAGGTATCCATTGCTTCCACCACGCAAACACCATCAGCGCCGGAAATGCCATCCCCACCGCCATGGCGTAAGGCAGCATCCCCCGCCACAAGCCCGCATCGCTTAGCGCCCATCCCAGCGCCATATACAGCAGCACCATAAGCAGCAGCAGGTTCAGCGCCGCGGCCCCCAGCGGCCATCCCCAGTCATAAATCCCGAAAATAAAATCGCTTAAGCAAACATTCCAAAACGGCGTAACCTTATGCAGCGCCACGAACGGCTGCGTAATAAAAGCCACGGGGTCGAAAGAAAGGAAATGCCACAACCCGAACTCCGCCCCCCCCGTATCGCCAAACTGCAAAGCCAGCTGCGCATGGTCCCCCGGCAGCCAGACCCGGCTGAGATTGCCCGCCCAGCACAGCGCCGTTAGCACCGCCACCCGCCAGCCGCATTGGCGCAGCGCCAGCCATGCCCGCCTGCGCCCACCCGCCAGCAAAATCACCCCCAGCGCCGCATATAGCATCACAGCGTTGCTGCGCACCAGCACCGCCACCGCCGCCAGCGCCAGTGCCACCCGCAAATCCCGCGGCCTGCCTTCGCGCCACCACCGTAGCCCGTAATAAAACGAAGCCGCATAAAGCGAAAAATACATCGCCTCGCTATTGATCTTACCCGCCATGTGCATATTCGCCGGCCACAGCAGGAACAGCACCGCCGCTCCCGCATAGGCCGCGCCGCGCAAGCCCGCCTGCCGCACAATCAGCAGCCCGTAGCCATAGAAAACAAGGCTGGAACACCACGACAGGAAGCGCAGGGCCGTAAGCTCCGGCACCGCCTTCCACTGCGCCAGCTGCACCGCCAGTGCCGCCACATAATAATACAGCGGCGGGTGGTGGTCCTCAAACCCGTGATAGCCATACGGCGAAAGCCAGTGGCCGACAGTATAGTGAATCCGCGCCACATGCCCGCCAAGGTCGTTGGTATACACGTCATCATGGCTCACATGGATATACCACAGCCCCAGAACCCCCGCCGCCGCATACAGCGCCAGCCCCGTGCCGTCCACCCCCGCCCGCCTCAGGCGCAAAACGCCAAAACCCAGCGCGCCTGCAGCCAGCAGCATCACCCCAAGCGTCGTAAAAACATCGGAAAACCATAGCAGCCCGCCCGCATCCGGGCGCAAAAGCGCATACCCCGCCACACATCCCAGCATTGCCGTAAAGGAAAGCGCCTCGCCCTTAAGCGGCAACATGCGCCCAGTCCGCCCGCGCAAAGCCCTGCACATACAGCAGCGCGCTCAAATCGCACTGCGTGATCCGCGCCCCGGCCTGCGCCCGCACCACAGGCTTGGCGTGATAGGCAACTCCCATCCCCGCCGCCAGCAGCATTGGCAAATCATTCGCCCCATCGCCCACCGCCATCACATCATCCGTGCCAATGCCCAGTTTTTTACAATAATCCTGCAAGGTCTTCAGCTTCGCCTCCTTGCCCAGGATCGGCGGAATCACCCGCCCCGTAAGCAACCCGTGCTCAATCTCCAGCAGGTTCGCATAATCCTCATGAAACCCCAGCGCGTCACGCACCCGCCCGGTAAAAAACGTGAACCCGCCGGAAACCAGCACCGCCTGCGCCCCGAATTTCCGCATTGTCGCCACCAGCTCTTTTGCCCCCGGCATCAGCTTCACCCGCTCCTCGTAGCACTGGCGCAGCATCCCCTGCGGCAGGTCTTTAAGCAGCGCCACCCGTTCGGTCAGCGCCGCCTCGAAATTCAGCTCCCCGTTCATCGCCCGCTCGGTAATCACCGAAACTTCGGCCTTCATGCCCACGAAATCCGCCAGCTCGTCAATGCACTCCACCGTAATCATGGTCGAGTCCATGTCGCTGATAAGCATCTGTTTCACCCGGTTATCTGCCCGCTGCACCACCGCGTCATACGGCTGGTCGGCCATGATCGCCTGCACAAACCCGTCAAGCACCTTCACATCGGGGAAATCCACGAACACATCGGCCGCCACCCCCGGCTCCAGCCAGAAGCTCTTCGCCACCGAAACCCCATGCAGCGCCAGCGAAGGCCCGAAACCATCGACAAACGCCTGCGAAAGTGGTTCCTTTACCGGATTCGCAATCAGCGTAACCACACATTCCCGTTCTCCGGCCATGACAACTCCCATCCTTATCCTCACCGGCCCAACCGCCAGCGGCAAATCAGCTTTCGCGCTTTCAGTAGCGCAAAAACGCGGCGGTGTCATCATCAATGCCGACAGCCAGCAGCTCTACCGCGATCTGCGCATCCTCACCGCCCGCCCCACGCCCGAAGATGAAGCCACCGCCCCCCACAAGCTTTACGGCATGTTGGCGGCCCATGAAGCTTGCTCCGCCGGCCAGTGGCTGAACCTAGCCCGCATGGAAATAGACTGGGCCCGCAAAAACGGGCAAGTCCCCATCGTCACCGGCGGCTCCGGCCTCTATGTCAAAGCCCTCCTCGAAGGCATCGCCCCCATCCCCGACATCCCCGAATCCGTGCGCGACCAGGCCACCTCCGACTACGAACAGATGGGCAAAGACGCCTTCGCCGACCGCCTAAAATGGGTAGATCCCGACTTCTTCACCCGTCTCAAAGTCTACGACCGCCAGCGCCTCATCCGCGCTTACGCCGTCTGGCTCGGCAGCGGCAAATCCTTAAGCCACTGGCAGTCCCAGACCACCACCCCGCCCTACAAGCCCGAAGACCTGCGCATCTATTGCCTTACCATCCCCCGCGAAGAGCTCTACGCCCGTTGCAACCAGCGCTTCGAAACCATGATAGGGCAGGGGGCCTTGGAAGAAGTGAAGCAATTACTGGCCCTTAACCTGCCCAATACCCTCCCCGTCATGAAATCCGTCGGCGTCCCCGAACTCTCCGCCCATCTCCGCGGCGAAACCACGCTGGAAACCGCCATCACCCTCGCGAGCCAGGCCACCCGCAACTACGCCAAACGCCAGCTCACCTGGTTCCGTAACCAGCTCCCCCACGCCATCCCCCTCGATTGGCAGCAAAACACTGCCGATTTCGCCGCCATCCCGTTCTGATGCCGGAATCCTGTTGACCAGAACCCGCCAAAACATTAGATTTAGGCCCTTTTATTGCATTCCATAGGGCAAATATGTTCAAGGCTAAAAAAGCTCCCACCGCCGCGCAAGCCGCCATCGAAGACGCAAACCCCGCCGCCGAAATCCCCGGCGCGGAAATCGTGGTGCGCGCGCTCGTCGCTGAAAACGTGGACACCATCTTCGGCTATCCCGGCGGCGCCGTGCTGCCTATTTACGATGCCCTGTTCAAGCAAAACTCCCTGCGCCACATCCTCGTCCGCCACGAACAGGCCGCCACCCACGCCGCCGAGGGCTATGCCCGCTCCACGGGCAAGGTTGGCGTCGTCCTCGTCACCTCCGGCCCCGGCGCAACCAACGCCATCACCGGCCTGACCGACGCCATGCTGGACTCCATCCCGCTGGTCTGCATCACCGGGCAGGTCCCCACCCACCTCATCGGCTCCGACGCCTTCCAGGAAGCTGACACCACCGGCATGACCCGCTCCTGCACCAAATATAACTACCTCGTCAAAGACACCAACGACATCGGCCGCATCATCCACGAGGCCTTCTACATCGCCCGCACCGGCCGTCCCGGCCCCGTGGTCATAGACATCCCCAAGAACCTCATGAACCAGGTGGCCCAATACTTCGGCAAGCCCGAGGAAATGCGCCCCTCCTACCGCCCGCAAACCGAAGGCGACTACATGGCCATCGAGCGTGCGGTGCACCTCATGGCCAGTGCCAAACGCCCCATCTTCTACGTCGGCGGCGGCGTCATCAACGCGGGCCCCGAGGCTTGCGAAACCCTCAAGGAACTCGTGCACCTCACCGGCTTTCCCTGCACCAACACCCTGATGGGCTTGGGCGCCTTCCCCGGCACGGATAAACAATTCGTCGGTATGCTCGGTATGCATGGAAGCCTCGAGGCTAACATGTGCATGGCCGAATGCGACGTGATGATCAACATCGGCGCCCGCTTCGACGACCGCGTTACCGGCCGGCTGGACGCCTTCTCCAAAGGCTCCAAAAAAATCCATGTGGACATTGACCCCAGCTCCATCAACAAGGTCGTCCCCGTCCACATCCCCATCGTGGGCGACGCCGGAAAAGTCCTGACCCAGATGCTCAAAATCTGGAAAGAGGAAAAACTCAAAGCCGATAGCAAAGCGCTGGCCGAATGGTGGGATAAGATCGAAGCATGGCGCGCCAAAAAGAGCTTCAGCTACAATCAGTCGGACCCCAACGTTATCAAGCCCCAATACGCGCTGGAACGCCTTTATGAACTCACCAAGGGCGACCATACCTACGTCACCACCGATGTTGGCCAGCACCAGATGTGGGCTGCGCAGTTCATCAAATACGACCATCCCTACCGCTGGATGACCAGCGGCGGCTTAGGCACCATGGGCTACGGTATGCCAAGCGCCATGGGCGTGCAGATCGCCCACCCTGAAGCGCTCACCATTTGCGTCACCGGCGAGGCCAGCATCATGATGAACATCCAGGAACTCTCCACCATCATGCAGTACCGCCTGCCGGTCAAAGTCTTCATCCTGAACAACCGCTACATGGGCATGGTGCGCCAGTGGCAGGAAATGTTCCACGGCTCCCGCTATTCCGAATCCTACATGGACAGCCTCCCCGATTTCGTCAAGCTCGCCGAGGCCTACGGCATGAAAGGCCTGCGCTGCGAAAAAGTGGCCGACGTGGATAAAACCATCAGGGAGATGATGGACACCAAAGGCCCCGTCATCGTGGACATGATGGTAGACCAGAACGAAAACGTCTACCCCATGATCCCCGCCGGCGCCGCGCATTACGAGCTGCTTTTAAGCCCCGCCGAAAAAAGCGAAATCAAAAGCAAGGACCTGCTGTAATGGGCATCCGCGCCTTCCTTTTCATCATCCCGCTCATGTTGCTCTCGGCCTGCGACAACATGTTCCTGCAAACCCAGCAATACACGTTTGTGCCCCCGCGCACCCCCGCCGGAAAAATCTGCGCCAAGCAGTGCCCCGTGGCCGAAAGCCAGTGCAAGCGCAACTGCGAGGCGCTGAAAAACAACTGCCTCCACCAGACCAAGCTGAACGCCCAGCAAAGCTACCTCCAATACGTCAACGAGCGCATGGCGCAGGGCCTGCTGGTAGACAAAACCGAAGCCCAGTTCTATCAGGCTCCCCAAAATTGCGGCGACCTGCAATACTGCCAGCAGCGCTGTGAAATCGGTATGCGCGCCTGCCACACCCATTGCGGCGGCGACGTGCTGCAAAATGGCAACTGCCTGCTAAACTGCGCCCCCAAAGACCCAGAGGCCATTGAAGATGAAGGGAGCTTCTTTTGAAAGACATCGTCTATGATATCCCCACCGTAAACCTGAGCCAGCGCCGCCATACGCTGGCCGTGCTGGTGGATAATGAATTCGGCGTGCTCGCCCGCGTCATCGGCCTGTTCTCCGGCCGCGGCTACAACATCGAAAGCCTCTCCGTGGCCGAGGTGGAACACGACCTGAACAACCATGACAAGATCGGCCGCTCCCGCATCACCATCGTCACCTCCGGCACCGAAATGGTCATCGAGCAGATCAAGAAGCTGCTGGAGCGCATGGTGCCGGTATACAAGGTGCACGACCTCACCGTCGAAGGCGCGCATCTGGAGCGCGAACTGGCGCTGGTCAAGGTCGTGGGCGAAGGCCGTGACCGGGTCGAGGCCCTTCGCGTTGCCGATATTTTCCGCGCCCGCGTGGTCGATGCCACCACCAGCTCCTGCGTGTTTGAAATCACCGGCGAGTCCCAGAAGATCGACGCCTTCGTGGACATCATGAAACCGCTCGGCCTGATCGAAATCTGCCGCACCGGCATCGCCGCCATCAGCCGGGGCAAAGAAGGCGTCTGAGCCATGGCCAATGACCCCAATAACGCCAATGGCGCAGGCCGCTGGCAGGACCTGCAAGCCATGCTGGACAAGCCCGGCATCAAGGGCGACATCCGCCGTGCCATGCATAAACGCCTTCAGGATCTGGGCATCACCGAACCGAAATGCAGCGCAAACCTGCTCGGCAACGCCATCACCCCGCTTGATTTCCCATTGGACTACCTTCATGAGGGCGCCATGCCGCCCGAACAGGTTACGGAGCGTTTCCGCAAACTGAAAGAAACCGCTGTTGAAACCCGGCTGAAAAACCTTGGCCGCGAGCCGGTGCGCGGTAAAGCGCCTGAAGCCCGGCTCCCTTCCGGCGCCGCAGAATACTACCAGCAGGCCAGCCAAAGCCCCGAACCGTTTAAACAACCCCCTTTCCGCAATGGGGCCGAAGAAATCAGCGTGTCCAACCTCTTCCAGATCCTCGTGTCCGACCTGCGCATCACCGCCATAGACGCGGTGATGGAAAGTCTGGTCAAACACGGCACCGCCACAGGCCAGCCGGTAATGCGTTAAAAAACATAGGCAAGGGTGCTACTCTCCCCCTTCTGGCCCGCAAATACCGGCAATTCCTTGATATCCCACCCTTTGCCCGCCTTTTAGCCGCTCAAACGCTGATTATCTGCACCGGAATTGCAGAAAGTCCTGTATTTTTAGTGAAAGAAAAAGTAGATCAAAAGCGGATTGATACTGGAGAGCCTTAACTCCAGCCCAATCGCAGGACGATATTGTCGCTAAGGAAAACAGCGTATCGTCGCCTAATCATTCATTTGGAGAGCCCCATGCGCGTGTATTATGATCGTGACGCCGATTTGAACCTCATCAAGAACAAGAAGATCGCCATCGTCGGCTACGGCAGCCAGGGCCATGCCCACGCCGCCAACCTGCGCGACTCCGGCTGCAAGGACGTCCGCGTCGCGCTGAAGCCAGACTCCATTTCCGTGGCCAAAGCAAAATCGGCAAAGTTCGAAGTCATGACCGTCGAAGAAGCCGCCAAATGGGCCGACATCGTCATGATCCTCACCCCCGATGAACTGCAGGCGGAAATCTACGCCGCTGAAATCGCCCCCCATCTCAAGCAGGGCGCAAGCCTCGTCTTCGCCCACGGGTTCAACGTGCACTTCCAGCTCATCGAGCCCCGCGCCGACATGGACGTCTGGATGGTAGCCCCTAAAGGCCCCGGCCACACCGTTCGCGGCGAATACCAGAAAGGCGGCGGCGTGCCCTGCCTCGTGGCCGTGCACCAGAACGCCTCCGGCAACGCCCTCGACCTCGCGCTGGCCTATGCTAGCGCCGTAGGCGGCGGCCGCTCCGGCATCATTGAAACCACCTTCCGCGAAGAATGCGAAACCGATCTCTTCGGCGAACAGGCCGTGCTCTGCGGCGGTGTCACCAAGCTGATCCAGGCTGGCTTCGAAACGCTGGTGGAAGCGGGCTACGCCCCCGAAATGGCCTATTTCGAATGCCTCCATGAAGTAAAGCTCATCGTGGACCTGATCTACGAAGGCGGCATCGCCAACATGCGCTACTCCATCTCCAACACCGCTGAATACGGAGACTACGTCACCGGCCCGCGCATCATCACCGAAGAAACCAAGAAGGAAATGAAAAAGGTGCTGCAGGACATTCAAAGTGGCCGTTTCGCCCGCGACTGGATGCAGGAAAACAAAGCGGGAAAACCCAGCTTCAAAGCCACCCGCCGCTTAGAAGCCGAGCACCCCATCGAAGAAGTAGGCACGAAACTCCGCGGCATGATGCCCTGGATCACCAAG
>JANYCJ010000039.1 GCA_025360345.1 Alphaproteobacteria bacterium
CCCCGTCACCATGAAAATGCGCACCGGCTGGGACGATAATTCCCGCAATGCCCCCGCCCTTGCCAAACGCGCCGAAGACGTAGGCATCCAGATGCTCACCGTCCACGGCCGCACCCGCTGCCAGATGTATAAGGGCCACGCCGACTGGGCCTTCATCAGAAGCGTGAAGGAAGCCGTAAAAATCCCCGTCATCGCCAATGGCGACATCAACAATTTCGACGACGTAGACAAAGCCCTCGAACAATCCGGCGCAGACGGCGTCATGATCGGCCGCGGCTCTTATGGCCGCCCGTGGTTTCCCGCACAGGTCGCCCACTACCTCAAAACCCGCGAGCGCATCGCCGCCCCCGCCCTCATGGACCAGGCGCAGCAGGTGCTGGAGCATTACGAAGAAATCCTCAGCCATTATGGCCGCGAAAACGGCGTCATGATCGCCCGCAAGCATCTCGGCTGGTACTCAAACGGCCTCTTCGACTCCTCGTCATACCGCCAGCGCATCAACACCATGCACGACCCCGACCGCGTGAAGGAAGAAGTGCTCGCCTTCTACGCCTCCGTGCTCGATAAGCCGGTAGATACCGCCGCACCCCTTGCCGAAGGCGACGAAGGCTACGCCTGCGCTGCCTGATGCCCGCGCCCGAACCCGTCGCAGCCCTTTCATACCTCAACGCCCTCCCTTCCGCCCTGCTGGTGGTAAACGCAAGCCTTGAAGTCACCTTCGTAAACCCCGCCGCCGAGAATTACTTCGCCTTCAGCCAGCAGCAGGCAAAGGGCAGGGCGCTTTCCACCCTCCCCGGTTTCGATGCCGAACTCTGCGCCCTCTGCGCCCGCTCCCTGCACGAAGGCGAAGCCATGAGCCTCTTCGAGCGCAAAATACCCCTCCCGCAAAACCACCGCGTCGCCACCATCCACCTCTCCCCCATCGTCGAATCCAAGGAAAAACAGCCGCAGGCCCTCCTCATCACCCTCGAAAAAGCCGATGGCCTCGACCATGTCGCCGCCAGCGAGTGGAAGCATGAAGCCACCCGCACCGCGGGCGTCATGGCCGCCATGCTCGCCCATGAAGTCAAAAACCCCCTCTCCGGCATTCGCGGCGCCGCCCAGCTCCTGCGCGACGAGGTCCCCCCCGAGCACCAGCCCCTCACCGACCTCATCTGCCTTGAGGTGGACCGCGTCCGCGACCTTTTGGCGCAGGTGGAAGTCTTCGCCGGCGGCGTGCCCGGCCAGCTCTCCCCCGTCAACATCCACGAAGTGCTGCAATACGTCATCTCCATTGCCAAAACCGGCTTTGCCCCCCATGTCACCTTCCGCGAACTGTACGACCCCTCACTCCCGCTGGTGCTCAGCCACCGCGACCTGCTGGTGCAGCTGTTCCTGAACGTCATCAAAAACTCCGCCGAGGCTATCGCCACCACTGAAAACGCCACCATCACCCTCACCACCGCCTACCGCAGCGGCTACCGTTACAAGCTGGGAAAGTCCGAAGACCGGGTGTCCCTTCCCATCATGGTCAGCATTGAGGATAACGGCCCCGGCATCCCCGAATCGGTCCGCGCCCATCTCTTCGAGCCGTTCATCTCTTCCAAGGAGCAGGGCAGGGGCCTCGGCCTCGCCATAGTCGCTAAAATCGCCTCAGACCTCGGAAGCGTGGTAGAGCTGGACAAAGACAGCCACGCCGGGGCCAGGTTCAACATCTCCCTGCCTTGCGCCTGAAGGGGCGCATTAGTCTGTTGACACAACCGCCCCAACGCACGAAACTACGGCAAAATTAAGGATAAAATCCATGCCGCCCACCATCCTGATCGCCGACGACGACAAGGCCATCTGCACGGTGCTTTCCCACGCCATCAAAAAGCGCGGCTGGCAGCCCATGGTCGCCCATCACGGCGAAACCCTGATGGACTGGGTGCGCCAAGGATTAGGCGATGTGGTCATCACCGATGTCCGTATGCCCGTGCCCGCCCCTTACACCACGGGGCTGGACATGCTCCCAGACATCCACAAAATCCGCCCCGACCTGCCCGTCATCGTCATCAGCGCCCAAAACACCCTCATGACCGCCGTGCAGGCCAATCAGGTCGGCGCGTATGAATTCCTCCCCAAGCCCTTCGATCTCACCGTGCTGCAGGACTATGTGGAAAAATCCCTCCTCACCTCCGGCAAGGCCGAAGTCACCAAGGAACAGGAAGAAGAAATCCGCGACGCCGAGCATTTCATCGGCACGTCGCCTGCCATGCAGGAAATCTACCGCTCCCTCGCAAGGCTGGTGAATAACGACCTCACCGTCACCGTCATCGGCGAATCCGGCACTGGCAAAGAGCTCGTCGCCCGCGCCCTGCACCAGCTGGGCAAGCGCAAGAAAGCCCCCTTCGTCGCCATCAACATGGCCGCCATCCCGCGTGAGCTGGTGGAGTCCGAACTCTTTGGCTATGAAAAAGGCGCTTTTACCGGTGCGCAGCAGCGTAAGTCCGGCAAATTCGAACAGGCCGAAGGCGGAACCCTCTTCCTCGATGAAATTGGCGACATGCCAATGGACGCGCAAACCAAGCTCCTGCGCGTGCTCCAGCAGGGCGAATACATCACCGTCGGCGGCACCCGCCTCATCAAAACCAATGTCCGCATCATCACCGCCACCCACCGCGACCTCAGCCAGCTGGTCAAAGCCGGCCAGTTCCGCGAAGATTTATATTACCGCCTGAACGTCGTCCCCATCCGCGTGCCCCCCTTGCGCGAGCGCAAGGAAGACATCGCTCCGCTGGCGCAATACTTCCTGCGCAAAGCCGCAGACAAGGGCCTCTCCCCCAAAATCCTCGACTCTGAAACCATTCAGGCCATGCAGGCGCATGACTGGCCGGGCAATGTGCGCGAGCTGGAAAACATGATGTACCGCCTCGCCGCGCTCTATTCCGAAAGCATCATCAGCAAGGAAAGCTTCACCTCGGAAATCCGCATGGGCAGCAAGGATGCCTCCCCCGAAATTGCCTCCGGCACGCTGGAAAAAAACGTGGAGGCCCATCTGCGCCAGTATTTCGCCGCCCATACCGGCGACGAGCTGCCGCCCCCCGGCCTGTACGACCGCATCCTGCCGCTGGTGGAAAAACCCCTGATCGAAATGTCCCTGCGCGCCACCGGTGGCAATCAGGTAAAAGCCGCCTTCGTTCTGGGCATAAACCGCAACACCCTGCGTAAAAAAATCGCAGACCTTGGCATCGACGTCGACATGCTGATGGCGGGCTAACCCATGCTCGCCAGCCTCCGCACACTTTTCAGGGATAACTGGCTCTCACGCAACCTCGCCCTCGTCATGGTCTTTGCCGCCATCGCGGCGGGCATCTCCACCTTCATCGTCATCTCCGGCGCCTCCTCGCCCATGGGCATCAAACCCAAGCGCGTCATCAGCTTCCTGTCGGTGGACATCGCCCTGCTGGTTATCCTCGTCACCATTATCGCCAAGCGCATCTACAGCCTCTGGTCGGCGCTTCGCGCAGGCTCCACCGGCTCCCAGCTGCAAAAGCGCATTCTGGTCCTCTTCTCCATTGTCACCATCACCCCCACGCTGATCGTCTCGGTCTTCGCCTTCCTCTTTTTCAATCTCGGCATCCAGACCTGGTTTAACGACCGCGTGCAAACCGCTGTGAACGAATCCCTCGTCGTAGCAGAAGCTTATCTCGCCGAGCACAAGGAAAATATCCGCGCCGACGCCATCGCCATGGCCAATGATTTAAGTCAGGTCAGCAACATCGCCCTGAGCGACCCGGTAGAGTTCAACCGCATCGTCTCCACCCAGTCCGCATTGCGCCTCCTCACCGAATCCCTCGTCTTTCAGGGCGACCGCATCCTCGCTGAAGGCCCCTTGAGCTATGCGCTGGCTTTTGAACACGTGCCGCAAGACCTTCTGGACCGCGCCGCCAAGGGCGAAGTCGTGCTCATGGCCACCGACAGCGACAAAGTGCGCGCCCTCGTCAAAATCGAAAACCTTGAAAACACCTATCTCCTCGTGGGCCGCCTCATCGACGACCGCGTGCTCATGCACATGCAGCACACGCAAGGCGCGGTGAATGAGTACAACACCCTCAAAAGCCATCTCGATACGCTGGAAACCACCTTCGAGGTTGTCTTCGTCGTCCTCACCCTTTTGCTCCTCCTCACCTCCATCTGGTACGGCATGGCCTTCGCCGCCCGCCTCACCAAGCCCATCTCCGGCCTTGTCTTCGCCGCAGAGCGCGTGCGCGGGGGCGACTTCTCCGCCCGCGTGAGCGACTCCCAGCAGAAAGACGAGCTCGCCACCTTAAGCCGCACCTTCAACCGCATGACCGAGCAGCTCGAAGCCCAGCGCGCCGACCTCATCTTCGCCAACCGAAGCCTTGATGAGCGCCGCCGCTTCTCCGAAGCTGTCCTCGCCGGGGTTTCCGCCGGTGTCATCGCCCTCGACCAGAACAAGAACATCACCCTTTTCAGCCGCTCGGCCATCAGCATCCTCGGCAAGATCGACCTCGCCATCACCCCGGAAGCTAAAATTGATGATATCCTCCCCGGCATCCAGGAAGCCCTCCACCACGCCGAAGACCTTCCCGGCGAAATCGCACAGAGCACCCTCATGCTCAACAACAACGGGAAAACCCTCACCCTCCACATGCGCGTCTCCGTAGAGCAGCTCGACGAGCAGATCGAGGGCTTCATCGTCACCTTCGACGATATCTCCCTCCTCGTCGCCGCCCAGCGCAACGCCGCATGGGCCGACGTGGCGCGGCGCGTCGCCCATGAAATAAAGAACCCGCTCACCCCCATCCAGCTCGCCGCCGAGCGCCTTAAGCGTAAATACCTCAAATACATTACCGAGGATCAGGACACCTTCATCAAATACACCGACACCATCGTCCGCCATGTCGGCGACATCGGGAAAATGGTGGAAGAATTCGTCTCCTTCGCCCGGATGCCCCAGCCAAAATTCGCCAGCGAGGATGTAAGCGCCCTCGTCAAAAAATCCATCTTTTCCGCGCAGGTCGCCAACCCCGGTATCGACTATGTCCAGCACATCCCCGATCAGGAAACCATCATGAACTGCGACGAACGCCAGATCACGCAAGTCATGACCAACCTGCTTAAAAACGCCGCCGAATCCATCGAAACCCGCCAAAGCCGCGAAGAAATCCCGGAAAAAGGCCGCATCGTCGTGCAACTAACCTGCCGGGATGACAAGATCGTGCTGACCGTGGAAGATAACGGCACCGGCTTTCCCGGCAGCGACATGCAAAAAATGCTTGAACCCTATGTCACCACCCGCACCAAGGGCACCGGTTTAGGTCTATCTATTGTTAAAAAAATCGTCGACGACCACAAGGGGTTGTTAAATATTGAAAATATTCCTGATGGTGGAGCGCGAGTAACGCTTTCTTTTCTGCAACACTGTGATATAAATGCCGCAAGCTAAAATCACCTTATTTATAAGAAAATCATGACCGCAGATATACTGATTGTTGATGATGAAGCCGATATCCGGGACCTCATTTCCGATATCCTCAAAGATGCCAAATACGCCACCCGCACCTCCCACAATAGCGACACCGCTTTCAAGGCGATAGCCGAGCGCGTGCCCTCCGTGCTGGTGCTCGATATCTGGCTGCAGGGCAGCGAGCTGGACGGCCTCGGCATACTCGAGCTGGTCAAGAAAAAATACCCCCACATGCCCGTCATCATGATCTCCGGCCACGGCAATATCGAAACCGCCGTAAGCGCCATCAAAATGGGCGCGTACGACTTCATCGAAAAGCCCTTCAAGGAAGACCGCCTGCTGCTTCTTGTCGCCCGCGCGCTGGAGCACGCCCGCCTGCGCAATGAAAACCAGGAGCTCAAAACCCGCGGCAAGCTGGAAATGCAGCTCAAC
>JANYCJ010000056.1 GCA_025360345.1 Alphaproteobacteria bacterium
TGGCCGACCGGGGCATGGCCTTCACCAAGGAAGGGGCGATGGCGAAGCTTTACGCCTCGGAAGTGGCGGGCGAGGTTTCGGACATGGCGGTACAGATCCACGGTGGTTACGGGCTGATGGAGGAGTATGACGTGGAGCGGTTCTGGCGCGACCACCGGCTGCTGCGCATCGGCGAAGGCACGTCGGAAATTCAGCGGCTGATTATCTCGCGCAGCATTGGTTGCACGGAGTAATCGGTTGGAGTAGCATCTTTTTTACGCATAACAGGAAGGCACGTATTTATGACATTGCTTGACACGGTTAAGGCTAAAGTGGCGCTTCGGGCGAAATATGGCAACTGGATACACGGCACATACGTAGAGCCGGTGGACGGGCAATATTTCGACTGTATCAGCCCTATCACCGGGGAAGTATATGCGCAGGCCGCGCGCAGCAATGACAAGGACGTGACGCTGGCACTGGACTCGGCGCACAAGGCCGCCGAAAGCTGGGGCAAGATGGCGCCTGCGCAGCGGGCGGTGATCCTGAACAAAATCGCCGACCGGGTAGAGGCGAATGTGGAGATGCTGTCCTATGCGGAAAGCTGGGACATGGGCAAGCCGATCCGCGAGGCGATGGCCGGGGATTTGCAGATGGTGATCGACCATTTCCGGTATTTCGCCGCGTGCTGCCGCACGGAAGAAAGCACCATTTCGCAAATTGACGAAACCACGGTGGCCTATCATTTCAATGAGCCGATCGGCGTGGTGGGGGCGATCATCCCGTGGAATTTCCCGCTGACGCTGATGAGCTGGAAAAGCGCGCCCGCGCTTGCTGCGGGCAATGCCATTGTCATCAAGCCCGCGGAGCAGACGCCGGTTTCCATCATGGTGCTGATGGAGCTGATCGCCGATATTTTGCCGCCGGGGGTCATCAACGTGGTGCAGGGCTTCGGCCCCGAGGCGGGCAAGGCGCTGGCCACCAGCCCCCGCGTGGGCAAGCTCACCTTCACCGGGGAGACCAGCACGGGCAAGCTTATCATGCAATACGCCTCGCAGAATATCGTCCCCGTCACACTGGAGCTGGGCGGGAAATCGCCGAATATTTTCTTTGAAGATATTTTCGACCATGACGACGACTATGCCGACAAGGCGATGGAGGGCTTTGCCATGTTCTCGCTGAACAAGGGCGAGGTGTGCACGTCGCCCACCCGGGCGCTGGTGCATGAGAAGATTTACGACCGCTTCATGGAAAAGGCGATTGCGCGGGTGAACAAGATCACGGTGGGCAACCCGCTGGAACTTACCACGATGATGGGGCCGCAAGCCTCGGAAGAACAGTTCAAGAAAGTACTCTCTTATATAGATATCGGCCAGGCCGAGGGCGCGAAGCTGGCGGCGGGCGGCAAGCGCACGCTGCCCGGCGGGGAGATGGATAAGGGCTTCTTCCTGTCGCCGACCATTTTCGAGGGCGATAACTCGATGCGGATTTTCCGCGAGGAGATTTTCGGGCCAGTGGTGTCGGTCACCAAGTTCAAGGATTTCGACGATGCCATCCGCATTGCCAATGACAGCACTTACGGGCTCACCGCCGGGGTGTGGACGCGCAACCTGAACACGTCCTACAAGGCCACCCGCGCCATCAAGGCCGGGCGGGTGTGGGTGAATGCCTATCACCTATATCCCACCCATGCGGCGTTTGGCGGGTATAAGCAGAGCGGCATCGGGCGGGAGAACCACCATATGATGCTTTCGCATTTCCGCCAGACCAAGAACATGCTGGTGAGCTATAGCGAAAAGGCGATGGGGTTCTTCTGATGGATATCCTGCCGACGCAAGCTGCACCGGCCAGCGCAGGGTTCAAGGCCAATGACAAGCACCACCGGGCGTTGGCGGCGGAGCTTTCGGCGCGGCTGGCGCAGGTGGCCGAAGGCGGCGGCGCCGAGGCGCAGAAGCGGCACGAGGCGCGGGGCAAGCTGCCGCCGCGGGAGCGGATCGAGCGGATTTTAGACCCCGGCTCGCCATTCCTTGAGCTTTCAGCGCTTGCGGCGTGGGAGATGTATGAGGGCGGCGTGCCTGCGGCGGGCGTAGTGGCGGGCATTGGCCGGGTGCATGGGCGCGAGTGTATGCTGGTGGCCAATGATGCCACGGTGAAGGGCGGCACCTATTTCCCGATGACGGTAAAGAAGCATTTGCGCGCGCAGGAAATTGCCGAGCAGAACCGGCTGCCCTGCCTTTACCTCGTGGATTCGGGCGGCGCGTTTTTGCCGATGCAGGACGAGGTGTTCCCCGACCGCGACCATTTCGGGCGCATCTTTTACAATCAGGCACGCATGTCCGCAGCGGGTATCCCGCAGCTGGCGGCGGTGCTGGGAAGCTGCACGGCGGGTGGCGCGTATGTGCCCGCCATGTGCGACGAAAGCGTGATCGTGAAGGGCAACGGCACCATCTTTCTAGCCGGGCCGCCGCTGGTGAAGGCGGCCACGGGCGAGGAAGTGACCGCCGAGGCACTGGGCGGGGCCGAGGTGCACGCCACGCAGTCTGGCGTGGTTGACCATTATGCCGAAGATGAGGGGACGGCGCTTTCGCAGATGCGCAACATCGTGGAGAACCTGAATTTGCCTGCCCGCCCGGTGAATACCGCGGCGTATGAGGAGCCGCTCTACGCGGCGGAGGAGATTTACGGCATTTTGCCCGCCGATACCACGCGCACGCCGTTTGACGTGCGCGAGATCATTGCGCGGCTGGTGGACGGCTCCAAATTCATGGAATTCAAGAAGCGTTACGGCATGTCAATCGTATGCGGGTTTGCGTCCATCCACGGCAACAAGGTGGGCATCGTGGCCAATAACGGCATTTTGTTTTCGGAATCTGCGGTGAAGGCGGCGCATTTCGTGGAGCTATGCTGCCAGAGGAAAATCCCGCTGGTGTTTTTGCAGAATATCACCGGGTTCATGGTGGGCAAAAAATATGAGGCGGAGGGCATTGCCAAGCACGGGGCGAAGCTGGTGACGGCGGTTTCCTGCGCGAATGTGCCGAAATTCACGGTGATCCTCGGGGGCAGTTACGGCGCGGGCAATTACGGCATGTGCGGGCGTGCGTACAGCCCGCGCTTCCTGTGGATGTGGCCGAACGCGAAAATATCGGTGATGGGCGGTGAGCAGGCCGCCGATGTGCTGACGCAGGTAAAGCAGGAAGCGCTTGCCAAAGCTGGCAAAAAAGCCATGCGCGGCAAGGAGCTGGAAGATTTCCGCGCGCCGCTGCTGGCCAAATATATGAAAGAGGGCAGCGCCTATTATTCCACGGCGCGGTTGTGGGATGACGGGGTGATCGACCCGACGAAAACACGCGACGTGCTGGGGCTGGCGATTTCGGCCAGCCTGAACGCGCCGGTAGAGGAGACGCGCTTCGGCGTGTTCCGGATGTGATGTCAGGCGCTTCGCAGTTTTTAACATTGGATGTGGATGCGCAAGGGGTGGCCCATGTGGGGCTGAACCGGCCTGAGGTGCATAACGCGTTTGACGCGGCGCTCATTGCCGAGGTGACGCGGGTGTTTGCGATGCTGGACGAGGATGCGGGCGTGCGGCTGGCGGGGCTCTATGGGCATGGCAAATCTTTTTGCGCGGGCGGCGACCTGAACTGGATGCGCTCGATGAAGGACTACTCGGTTGTGGAAAATAAGGCCGACGCGCTGAAGCTGGCGGAAATGTATATCGGCCTGCGGCGGTTTTCCAAGCCGCTGCTGGGGGTGGTGCATGGCATGGCGCTGGGCGGCGGCTCCGGCTTGTGCGCGGTGTGCGATTACGTGGTGGCGGCGGAAGGCAGCCGCTTCGGCTTCACCGAGACGCGGATCGGCATTGTGCCGGGCACGATCTCACCGTTCGTGATGGAAAAAATCGGGGTGGGCAATGCGCGGGCGTATTTCCTGTCCGGCGCGCCCTTCGGCACGGAAGAGGCTTTGCGCATGGGGCTGGTGCACAAGGTGGTTGCGGCGGAAGGGCTGCAGGCGGCGAAAGAGGCGCTGGTGGCTGATTTCCTGAAGGCTGCGCCCAAGGCGTGCGGCGTGGCCAAGCATATGATCGGCAGGGTGGCGGAGTTTATGAGCGAAAGCGGGGACGTAACGGCGCCCGCACTCACCGACTACACCACCGGCCTGATCGCCACGATGCGCACGCAGGACGAGGGGCAGCAGGGCATGGCGGCGTTGCTGGAAAAGCGCAAGGCGCCATGGGTGCCGGAATGAAGAGCACCCCGATCAAACGGCTGCTGATTGCCAACCGGGGCGAGATTGTCTGCCGGATCGTGGCGACGTGCCGGGTGATGGGCATTGAAACGGTGACGGTGTTTGCCGCCGATGACAGCGCCCTGCCCCATGCCAGCGCGGGCGATTTCAATTGCCTGCTGGAAGGTGGCGCGCTTTCGGAGACATATCTTAATATCGCGCAGCTGATTGCGGTGGCGAAAAAAACCAAGGCGGATGCCATTCATCCCGGTTACGGGTTTTTGTCGGAGAATGCCGGGTTTGCCGAAGCGGTGGCCAAGGCGGGGCTGGTATTCGTGGGCCCGCCCGCGAAGGTGATTGCGCAGATGGGCGACAAGGCCGCCTCGCGCCAGCTATGCGAAAGCATCGGCGTGCCGGTGATCCCGGGGTATGACGGCAGCAAGCAGGATGAGGCGGTTTTTGTAAAAGCAGCGCGGGCGATTGGTTTCCCGGTGCTGGTGAAAGCCTCTGCTGGCGGCGGCGGCAAGGGGATGCGCGTGGTGGAGCGCGAAGCGGATCTGGCTGCGGCGCTGAAGGCAGCGCGCGCGGAGGCCGAAAGCGCATTTGGCAACGGGCGGCTGCTGCTGGAGAAATATCTGGTGCAGCCGCGGCATATCGAGGTGCAGGTTTTTTCGGACACGCAGGGGCGGCATGTGCATCTGTTCGAGCGGGAGTGCTCCATCCAGCGGCGGCACCAGAAGGTGATTGAAGAGGCCCCTGCCCCGCATTTGCCCACGGCCACGCAGGCGCGGCTGCATCAGGCTGCGGTCACCATCGCTTCGCATATCGGCTATGTGGGGGCGGGCACGGTGGAGTTTATCCTCGATGCGCGGGGCGAGTTTTATTTCCTTGAGATGAATACGCGGCTACAGGTGGAGCACCCGGTGACCGAGATGGTGACGGGGCTGGATTTAGTGCGGCTGCAGCTGGAGGTGGCTGCGGGCAGGCCCCTGCCCTTCAGCCAGAAAGACGTGGTGTGCAAGGGCCACGCGATCGAGGCGCGGCTTTATGCCGAGGATGCGGCGAAAGGGTTTTTACCCGCGGCGGGCACGCTGCAGGTTTTCCGCGTGCCGAGCCTGCCGGGGGTGCGGGTGGAAAACGGCTACCACGAGGGCAACACGGTTTCTTCGCGCTACGACCCGATGATCGCCAAGATCGCCGCCTTCGGGCAGAGGCGGGAAGATGCGCGGGCGAACCTTGCGCAGGCATTGGCGCAGCTGCTGGTGGCAGGCATCACCACGAATCGCGGTTTCCTTTCGCGGCTGGTGGAGAGCGAGGCTTTCCGCAAGGGGGAAACGGCCACGGATTTTATCACGCGCCACGCCGCGCAGCTTGCGCCGCCTGACTATGCCGACGATTTGCTGGCACAGGCGGTGGCGGCGCATGTGCTGGGCGATGCGGCGGGCGGGGACGCTTCCACGCAGGAAATTTCGGCATGGACGAGCCTTGCGGGGTTCCGATGCAGCTGAGCCTGAACATCAATGGCGAGGTGGTAAGCGTGGAGGTGCTGGAGCGCAAGGGGCATTCGCTGCGCTTTGCGCTGAACGGCACGGAATATCATTTTATCTGCAGGCGCGAGGGCAGCGCGGTGCAGCTTGACCAGGAGATTGCGCCCGGCGTATGGCGCAGGGTGCGGGGCGCAAGCTGGCGCGGCAAGGGCGTGCACCATATCCAGCTGGGCGGGCATGATTTTGCGGTGGCGGACGCCTCACGCGTTTCAGCCACGCAGGCCGAGGCGCCGCTTTCCCCCCGCGCGCCGATGCCGGGGCTGGTGCGGCAGGTGCTGGTGAAAAAAGGCGACAAAGTGGCCAGCGGGCAAGCGCTGGTGGTGATGGAGGCCATGAAGCTGCAGCTGACGCTTTCTGCGGGTGGCGACGGCGTGGTGGAGGCGGTGCTGGTCTCTGCGGGCGAGATGGTGCCGGAAAATGCCGAGCTGGTGCGGGTCAAGGCATGATAGCCAGCGACATCAGGCTGTTCGATGTGAGCGCGCGCGACGGGCTGCAGAACGAACCGGGCGCGGCGGCGCTTTCGGTTGCGGACAAGGTGGAGTTTATCACGCGGCTGGTGGCGGCGGGGCTTACGCGCATCGAGGCAGGTAGTTTTGTTAAGCCATCGGCGGTTCCTGCCATGGCCAATTCGGCGGAGGTGGCAGCCGCACTTGCGCCCATGCAGGCCGCGCACCCGGAAGTGATTTTTTCTTATCTGGTTCCGAACCTGAAAGGGCTGGAGCGGGCGCGGGCGATCGGCGCGAAGGAAGTTGCAGTGTTCCTCGCGGTGTCGGAGGAATTTTCGCGGGCGAATATCAACCAGGGCGTGGAGGATGCTTTCACCGCGATTGCGCCGGTGATCGCGCAGGCGGTGGCGGGCGGCGTGCGGGTGCGGGGCTATATCTCCACCGTGTTCGGCTATGACGACATGGCGTTCTCGCCGGATGCGGTGGCCACGCGCGCTAAACAGCTGCTGGGCATGGGCTGCTACGAGGTGTCGCTGGGCGATACGACGGGCATCGGCAGCCCCGGCATGGTTGGCGAGCTGGTAAGGGCATTGCAGGATGTGGGCATTGCACTGGAACATGTGGCGATGCATTTCCACGATACGTTTGGCAAGGCCATTGGCAATGTGGCGGCGAGCTATGCACTGGGCATTCGCAGTTTCGACGCGGCGGCAGGCGGGTTGGGCGGCTGCCCCTATGCCAACAGCCCGAAGGGCAATTTGCGGCTGGAGGATTTGCTGGCGTGGTGCAGCGCGCAGGGCATAGGCTGCGGGGTGACGGATGCGGCGGCACTGGCCAAGGCCAGCGGCTTTATGCTGGGCAGGCTGGGCAAAGCGGCTTGATTCTTTCACTTTTTTGTTAATCTCGTTAATTTATTTATTAACTTACTTTACCATCCATTAAGGTTCTGCTGGTATAACTAGGGAGTGGCGCGGTGGCGCATAAATCTTAAAAAACCTAGTATTTTCAGGAGAATGGATTATGGCACGGCACGCAATCCCCTTTATGGTCATGGCTGCACTCTGTGTTGTAAGTGCGCCCGCATTTGCCGCCGGTCAAGTGGCTGCGCAGCAGCAACAGGGGCAAACCCGTGAGGCTTTCGTGGGCAATGTCACCGGGCAGGTGCTTACCATCATCCACAATCCGGGCGCGTTGCTGTCCACCAAAAAGAGCCAGTTGGAAAACACGTTTTTGCAGGTGGTGGATTTGCAGTGGATTGCCAAATACGTGATGGGCAAGCCGTGGGATGCGGCCAGCGAGCAGCAGCGCAAAACTTACGTTGCGCTCTATGGGAAATATCTGAGCGGCACGTATCTGGCCGGGCTTGACGAAAAGTCTGAGCACAATCTGCAGGACATTAAAGTGACGGGCATGGAAGACGCGTTCGACGATGCGTTTTTAGTGCACACACAGATGGTGATGGCGCAGGGCGATAACGTGGCGGTGGATTACATGGTGCGCGAAACGGGCGGGCAGCGCAAGGTGATCGACATCACTCTCGAGGGCGTAAGCCTGCTGCGCTCGCACCGCTCGGAGCTGGGCGGGCTTGCAGCATCCAAGGGCGTGGACGGCGTGATCGCGGCGCTGCAGGCGAAAATGGAAACGCATGTGGCCTCGGCGAATTAATTTCCGCGCCACAGTTTCAGGTCTTCGTTGAATTTACGCGCCGGTAGTGCTAAGGCTCGGCAACGGCTTTTATATTATTGGTGATGATTACATCCATCAAATCACTCTACTCCCCGGATAGCCTTGTATCGCTGCAGTCGGATTATGCGGCGCACCTGAAGGCACTGCTGGCCGATATTGCGCAGCTGAAGACCGCGCTGGGCAAAGATGCCGCGCAGCCGGAACGCGTGCAGAAGCTGTATCACCTGATCCATAATTTATGCGGCTCGGGCGCGACGTTCGGCTTCCCGACGATTACGCAGACGGGGCTGCGGGTGCACCAGCACCTGAAGCCGCTGATGGAGCGCGATGCCAGCGAATGGCCCGCGGTGCTGCGCTCGGAGAGCTTCCTGCATGACCTGGATATTTTTGAACGCGCCTGCAACCACGCGATTGCGAACAGCGCGCAGCCGCTGGCACGCAGCGCGCCGCGCACCGCGCCACAGGCGAACGACGCGCCGCGCCGGGTATGCATCCTGTGCCCGCCGGGCTGTGAGCTGAACGACGTGGACGCGCAGCTGCGGCATTTCGGCTATGTGGTGGCTATCGCCGATACGCTGGAAGCATTTAAAGATACTATCCGCGCCCATGCGCCGGATGTGCTGATCGCCTATAGCGATATGCCGGAGCGGGACATGCCCGCGCTTGCGGCGCTGCCTTCTGAGGCGCAGATGATTATTATTTCCCCTGTGGAAAGCTTCGAGGCGCGGCTGGCGGCGGTGCGCAGCGGGGCGATGGGCTATTTCACCACCCCGGCGGATGTACTGCAGGTCATCGACAAGATCGAGCAGTTGATGGCGCAGACCCATGCTGCGCCGGAATACCACGTGCTGATCGTGGACGACGACGAGATGCTGATGAAATTCTACACCCATGCGCTGAAACGCGGGGGCATCATGGTCACCAGCGTGAGCAGCCCGAAAGAGGCGCTGTAGGTGCTTGCCGACCAATCGGTGGACCTGGTGCTGATCGACTATTTGATGCCGCATTGCAACGGTCGGGAGCTGGCGACGATTATCCGCCAGCATGAAAAATTCGTGAGCCTGCCGATTATTTTCATGTCGGCGCGCGACGATGTGGAGTCGCTGCTGATCGACACGGGGCTGCGCACCACCGTCACCAGCTGGTCACCCGTGATCGGCTTCACTAAAAAATCGTCAATGCCCAGCC
>JANYCJ010000068.1 GCA_025360345.1 Alphaproteobacteria bacterium
CCAGCTTCAACGGCAAACCCCTGCTCGATGGCTCTGTCTCCGGCAGCAACGCCCTCTCCCTCGACAGCCTCCTCGGCTCCAGCGACTCCACTTTAAGCTCGCTGTCCATCGACAGCCTGAGCAGCTCCAGCCTCCTCGGCTCCGGCAGCAACATTCTTTCTGCCGATAGCGCAGGCCAGGCACTCGGCGCCATCACCGGCGCGCTGACGCAAGTCACCTCCGCCCGCACCAGCATCGGCGCCTTCCAGCAGGCCACGAATTTTGCCGCCGCCAATGTGGATTCCGCCATCACCAATCAGGAAGCGGCGCAAGCCACTCTCTCTGAAACGGATCTCAGCACCGCATCCACCAACAATTCGCTGGCAGATGTGCAACGCAACGCTTCCATCGCACTTGCAGCACAGGGCAACCGCCTTGCCCCCCAGCTGCTCCAGCTAGTGAGCTAATCCCATTTCGTTCGTCACGGAAACGCTTCGCGGCGATGAAATCCTTATCCTCCGCTCGCGTGTGCACGTCCTTGCTTATGTTCCCGCCGTCACCATGCTGCTGCTGACCATGATGCCCATGGGCCTCTCCGCACTTGCCAGCACCGAACTCGCCGTCACCAACAAGCGCGTCATCGGCCGGGTGCGCAAGCAGCGCCTCAGCGTTCCCTTCACCGATATCGAAACCGTGCGCGCGCGCCGCAGCATTCCCGGCCTGCTGTTCAACTATGGCAGCATCACCATCATCGGCAATGGCGTCCGCGTAAAATTCCCTGGCATCACCAAGCCGCATGATATGAAATCCATCATCGACACCGCCGTGGAAAAAGCCCTCTTCGGCGATATCGTGGAAGGCGACACCGCAAAACCGAAAACCCCGCTGCGCAACCCCACCGCGCAAACGGCAAAGGCCGCTGCAAAACTTCCCCCTGCCCCTCCAAGGGCGCTGCCGCCAAAACCCGTAGAAGAAAATATTTTCGCCCCTAAAAATGACGAGAACGAAAGCAAACTACCCCCGATCTATAAAGATCCCAACACCTGGTAAAATCCTTTAGCCATCCGCTCCGTCATGGCTATAATCCACGCATGAACCCCACCCGCATCTACAGCTTCGAAACACTACCCGGCACGCTCCTGCACGATGTCCTGCGCCTGCGCTGCGATGTTTTCATTGTAGAACAATCCGCCCCCTACGCCGACATCGATGGCCTCGACCCCAAAGCCCTGCACCTGTGCATGTTCCACGGCGAAACCCTGATCGGGTATGTGCGCATCTTAGGCCCCGGCATCAAATTCCCTGAAGCCACCATGGGCCGCATCGTGCTGCGCCCCGAACATCGCGGCAGCAATCTTGGCCGCCAGTTGGTCACCCGCGCTCTCAATGAAATCCGCAGCCATTACCCGCAAGCACCTATCTGTATTGAAGCCCGCGAAGACCTGCAGCCCTTTTATCAAACCCTGGGCTTCAACCCCATCTCCGAACCCTATGACTGGGCGGGCATCACCTATGTAAAAATGCTCAGCGCCCCATCTGCTCCCTAGAAGGGCTTAGATCAATGCGCCGGTCGCTCAGCATCCGCTCCAACACACCCACCACTGACTTGTAGGCCGCCCTCTCCTTAGACGCGTCCTGCCCCACCTCAGTCTCAAGCCTGCGATACAGCCCGGCCAGCTGTTCTCCCGCTTGGTGTTCCAGCATCCCGATATGTTTGGCCATGCCATTCACAGCGGCTTCAAAATCCCGCCGTGCGGCATCCTCATCCTTTGGGGCGGCATCCAGCGCGATGCGCTTTTCAATCGCCTGCCCCATCGCCAGTTGCAACCCAGCAAATTCCGCACGTATTTCATCAGGTGATAGCTTAGTAATGGGCGCCCGCGCCACGGGCTGCCGGTCTGGCGGCGGCGGGTTCAGGTATGCCGCCACCGGCATCCCAATGCCCACAAAAGCCATTCCAAGCCGAATCAAATACTTATTCGGCTTACGCTTCTCGCCCTCTGCCATACAACACCCATAAAAGTTAAAATCAGGAAACCCTTATAAAGAGCCTGTCAAATCTTGTAAAGTACCGTTTAACATAAAAAAATCCCCCGGAAGAGACCCTTCCGGGGGCAAAAACTCCTAGGGGTAGGATTTCGTTATGCGGCTTTCTTGCCTTCCATCACGCTTGCGCCATCATTAATCGCAATCTTCTTAGGCTTGCTGGCTTCGGGCACTTCGCGCACCAGCTTCAGCGTGAGCAACCCGTCGTTAAGCTGGGCATCCACCACTTTCACATGGTCGGCAATGGAGAACTTCCGCTCGAAACTCCGGGTGGCGATTCCGCGGTGCAGGAACTGCTTTGCCGCATCCTCCTTCTCAGCATTCGCACCCGTCACGGTAAGAGTGTTTTGCTCAGCCACCACGTTCAGCTCAGACAGCTTGAAACCGGCAACCGCCATGGTAATTTCATACTGGTCTTCCGACAACTTCGCGATGTTATACGGTGGATACCCCACGGCCCTTTCATCCACCTTGTACGCGCTGTCAATCAGGCGCGAAATACGGTCAAAACCCACGGTGGAACGAAATAAGGGGGACAAATCATAGCTATTCATATATAAACCTCCAAATAGGCTGGGTTATTAAAATGCAGGCCCGTTATGGCGCCTGTACTGGTAAAAATGGGAATCACTTTTTAAGCTTTCAACTCTTGAAAAAAACAAAAACCTCCCCATGCAGTGGACCGATACCGCCATCATCCTATCCTCCCGTAAATTCGGTGAAACAAGCGCCGTAGCCCATGTCCTCACCTATAACCACGGCGTGCATGGCGGCATTGTCAAGGGCGCCTTCGCCAAATCCAATCGCGGCATCATCCAGCCCGGAAATGTCGTTAACGCCACGTGGAATGCCCGCCTGTCCGAACAGCTCGGCACGCTGAAATGCGAGCTGCAAACCGCTCACGCCGCTCATATCATGCACGACGCTGGCCGCCTCGCCGCCCTTACCTCGGCCTGCTCCCTCATCGAACAAGCCCTGCCAGAGCGCCATCCCTACCCGCACCTGCACCGTGTATTGCTCGAATTCCTCACCCTTCTTCAAAGCAGCGGCCACTGGCAGGAAGCTTATGTGCATCTGGAAATTGAAGTCCTCGCCGAAGCTGGTTTCGGCCTCGACACCACCGAATGCGCCGCCACCGGAAGAACCGATGATCTGGTTTACGTCTCCCCCAAATCAGGCCGCGCCGTCTGTCGCGAGGCGGGCTTTCCCTATCACGGAAAAATGCTTCCCTTGCCGGAATTCCTGCTTCCGCATTACAAAAAAAATCGCGTTGAACCCGCAGAAATCCTTGCTGGATTGCAATTAACAGGCTATTTTCTCGAAAACTGGCTGCTCACCCCGCACAACCGCAAACTCCCCGCCGCCCGCGCACGCCTCGCGCAGTGGCTCGAACGAAAAGAGATGAAAGAACCGCATGGCACCGAAGAAACCGCAACGTGAAGACACCATAAACCAGATCGGCTTCCGCACCACGCTGGAAGAAAAATACCTCGCCTACGCGCTCTCCACCATAACTTCCCGCTCCCTCCCCGACGTGCGCGACGGCCTCAAGCCCGTTCACCGCCGCCTGCTTTACGCCATGCTGCTCCTAAAGCTAGACCCCAAATCCGGCTACAAGAAATGCGCCCGCGTGGTCGGTGACGTCATCGGTAAATACCATCCCCACGGCGACGTAGCCGTTTACGAAGCCATGGTGCGCCTCGCCCAGAATTTCGCCGTGCGCTACACGCTCGTCGAAGGCCAGGGCAATTTCGGCTCCATCGACGGCGACAACGCCGCCGCCATGCGATACACGGAAGCCAAGCTCACCGAAGTCGCCATGACGCTTCTGGACGGCATCGACGAAGACACCGTCGGCTTCCGCCCTACTTATGACGGCTCGGAAATGGAGCCCATCGTACTCCCCTCCGCTTTCCCGAACCTGCTGGCAAACGGCTCCGAAGGCATCGCCGTCGGCATGGCCACCTCCATCCCCCCCCACAATGTCGGCGAGCTGTGCGACGCCCTTATCTACCTCATCGGCAACCCCGAATGCACGGTGGCCAAACTCGCCCGCCACGTCCCCGGCCCGGATTTCCCCACCGGCGGCACCATCGTCGAGCCCGAGGCCAATATCATCAATGCCTATGAAACCGGCCGCGGCTCCATCCGCCTGCGCGCCAAGTGGCATGTCGAAGAACTCAGCCACGGCATGTACCAGATCATCGTCACCGAAATCCCCTACCAGATCCAGAAAAGCCGGATGATCGAAAAGATCGCCGATCTTTTCAAAGACAAAAAACTTCCCCTGCTCGGCAACATCCGCGACGAATCCGCCGAAGAAATCCGCCTTGTGCTGGAACCGAAAAACCGCAGCGTCGATGCCGAAATGCTCATGGAATCCATGTTCCGCATCACCGATCTCGAAACCCGCTTCAACATGAACATGAACGTGCTCGATGCCACCGGCACTCCCCGCGTCATGAACCTGAAGGAAATCCTTTTCGCCTTCCTCGAACATCGCCTTGACGTGCTCATCAAGCGCACCAATTTCCGCCTTGGCAAAATCGCCCATCGGTTAGAAGTGCTCGGCGGCCTCATGATCGCCTACCTCAACCTCGACGAAGTGATCCGTATCATCCGCGAAGAAGACGAGCCCAAAGCCGTCATGATGAAAAAATGGAAACTGACCGACGTGCAGGTGGAAGCCATCCTCAACATGCGCCTGCGCTCACTGCGTAAGCTCGAAGAATTCGAAATCAAATCCGAAAACGACGCCCTCAGCAAAGAGCAGAAAGAACTCAAGGCCCTGCTTGCCTCCGATGAAAAATGTTGGATTCGCATCGCCGACGAAATCAAGGACATCAAAGTCCGCTTCGGCCCTAAAACCCCCGAGGGCAAGCGCCGCACCCAGTTTGCCGAAGCGCCCATCGGTAAAGTCATCGACATAGAAGCCTTCGTGGAAAAAGAACCCATCACCATCCTCTGCTCCCAGCTGGGCTGGATTCGCGCCATTAAAGGCCATCAGGCCGATGTGTCCGACGTAAAGTACAAGGAAGGCGACGAAGAAAAATTCCAGCTCATCGCCCAGACCACCGACAAGCTTCTCCTCTTCACCTCCGACGGCAAATTCTACACCCTCCCCGCCGATAAGCTTCCCCGCGGCAAAGGACAGGGCGAACCCGTGCGCCTGATGCTGGACATGGATAACGACGCCGATATCGTTTCCCTATCCATCTACGACCCCGGCCTGAACCTCCTCGTCGCCACCTCCGCCGGTAAAGGCTTCACCGTGGAAGCCAGCGAAGTCATGGCCCAGACCCGCAACGGCAAGCAGGTGCTGAACGTCACCGAAGGCCACAAAGCGATGATTTGCATCCCGGTCGAAGGCGACCACGTCGCCATTATCGGCGACAACCGCAAGCTGCTCCTCTTCCCCCTTTCCCAGTTGCCGCCCATGAAACGCGGACAGGGCGTCACCTTGCAGAAATACAAGGACGGCGGCCTCTCCGACCTTAAAACCTTCACCCTGAAGGAAGGCCTCAGCTGGCAGCTCGGAGGTAAAACCCGTACCGAAACAGATCTCAAGCCATGGGTCGGCAACCGTGCCGACGCAGGCCGCCTCCCTCCCACGGGCTTCCCGCGCAGCAACATGTTCTCAGGGGGATAAGCATGGCATTGGCTAATCCGCCAAAAATCAGTTTCTGCACCACCTGCATGGGCCGCCTGAAGCATCTTCAGCAAACCTTGCCCCAGAACATGAAAGATAACGCGGATTACCCAAACGCCCAGTTTGTCGTGCTGAATTACGGCGGAGAAAAAGAAACCGAGCAATGGGTGAAAGATACGTTCAAGAGCGACATCGCCACCGGCCGCCTGAAATACATTTCCTACCCTGCCGCCGCCACTTTCAAAATGGCCCATGCCAAGAATATGGCCACCCGCCACTCCGACGGCGATATCGTGTGCAATATGGATGCCGACCAGTTCAGCGGCCCGGGCTTCGCCCGGCTTATCGCCGACAGCTTCCGGCAGGCCGAGCAGCGCCGCCGCCACATCTACATGCGCCACAGCCCCATCGAAGTAGCCCGCGACGGCAATGAACACGCCTCCAGCCTGGGCAAGATCGCCATGCTCCACACCGATTTCGACTATTTCCGGGGCTACAATGAAAACCTCAAAGGCTGGGGCGGCGACGATACGGACATGAACGCCCGGATGCTCCTGCACCGCATGTCAAATGCCCCCATCCCCCTCTCCATGGCCAAAGGTATCGAGCATTCAGACGAACTTCGCACCAGTATGATGGATGATGAAAGCAAAACCGCATCCGGCGAGCATCTGGCCGCCAAGCAGAAAGAAGGCGGCGGCCTGCGCAGCGTGGCTGGCAAAGCTCAGCGCCTTGCTTACCGCATGGTCACCTCCGCCCTCGCCGGTACCAACAACCCGGAAGGCTTTGGTGCAGGAGAGGTATTTATTAATTTCTCACAAACCGCCACCACACCCCCAACAAATGCGCGCGCCACAATCAGTGCGGCAATCCCCCCTCCTAACCAGCCACAAATTCAAGGCAATCAGCCGCGCCGCATGTAACCGGGCAGGAGTGATATCGCTTTAAAAAAAGTGCCATTTTGTTAAGATAGCCCGATGGCTCATCTTGCAAGTTGTAAAAACCTTCGCTTTGAGAGTGCTCCCGCAAAAGACGCGGACGGCACGGAGTTTTATGTGGTTTGCAGTTTCCTGCCCCACGATGCAGGAAAAGAAGAAGCAGAAGCCATCTGTAAAAAACTCAATAAGCTGATGAATAAAACAGCTGCTAAAAAAAGCGATGGGCCTGTGGAAGAGGTAGACCGTTTTAAAGTGGTCCGCAGCCAGAACAAGAATTGCTACGCGGTCCAATCCACCGTCGCATTCACTCCGGAAGATAAATGGAAAGCTTTTGCTTTCGCAAATAATATGACCATGGTCTGCGGCGACCGCAGCATCACCCGCCAGGAAATCGAATTCCGGCAAAGGAGCGGCGGCGACCATGATGACTATCTGCGCCGCAACTAGCAAAAAACAATATATTAAACAAATACAATATATTAAAATAAAAAAATCGCCATATTGTCATACAAAACCGCGTCATGATCTGCTATAATGGGATATATCATAACCCCTGCCGGAATTCCTATGTCCCGCCATACAGCGCAAAATAGCACAACTGACTATGATGGCCTTCAGTTCAAAGTCACAAGGCTGAATGACCCCGCAACCGGTGAAACCATGCGCCTAATGGTGCGCGCCCGCCTCCCCCAAACCACCACCGAAGAAGAAGCCCATGCAATCAAAGACCGCCTCATAACAGATATCCACGCCGCCCAGCAAAAAATTGGCGGCGATATTCCCTTAGATGCGCAAGTGCATCTCTTAGTGGAGCGCAGCAAGTCTAAAGATTGCTTTGTAATCACCCGCGCCGAAAGCCACCCACCCTCAGACCCCGAAGGCGCAAAACGCAGCGCCACGTTGATGACCATGCTCTGTGAGCGTAAAAACCCGCCAGCCCCTGAGGAATTTGAGCACCGCTTAAAAAACCACACCGACCGCGCCGGCTGGACCGGGCGCAACTGACCCTTACGCCGCGGCTTTGCCGCCCACCGTGCGCATCAGCCATTCCTTGCCGTCATGGTTATCCATGAAGTTGATTAGCGCCACCACCACCCTGCGGTCAAACAGCACGTCGCTCTGTTCCAGCAGAAATTTGTTCGCCGCCTCGATGCTCATCGCGTTGCGCCAGCTGCGCGGGCTCACCATGCCGATAAAGGCATTCGCCGCCGCAATAATGCGCGCGGAGATCAGGATATCCTCTCCCCGCAGGCCAATCGGCCCGCTGCCGTCCCAGCGCTCCTGCCACTGCCTGAGCGTCTCCGCCACCGGCCCGTCAAAGCTGATGCCGTCCATCAGCTCCGCCGCCGTATTCATGGATTCGTGAATGGTGCGCTTCTCTTCAAACGTCAGCGCCGATGCCTTGGTCAGCAATTCTGTCGGCACCAGGATTTTGCCGATATTCATCAGGCTGCCCGCTTTGCTGGTGGTCTCAATCGTCACACTGTCCAGCTCCATCTGCACCGCAGCCTCATAGGCCAGCTGGCTCACCAGCGTGGAATGGTTGGCAGAAAACGGGTCGCGCTTGTCCACCAGCGTCACCAGCGTTTCAATCAGTTGCCGCTGCGTCTTCAGGCGCTGCTCGCGCTCATGCATCACTTCGGAAATATCCTGCTCCACCACCAGCACGCCGCGTGTCGGCTTCGGCAGCGTCACCAGCGGAATATGGTCCAGCGGCACATAAGCATTGCGAAACACTTTCTGCGCGTCCCGCCCCTTGCCGGTATCTTCGCGGTGCAGCTCATAAGCGGTCTGCCCTGCTTTCAGTACTTCCCCGCATTTTTCTGCCACATGCTTGGCACGTGCGCCACCGCGCACATCCCACAGGCTACGTCCCGGAATGCTCTCGATGGACATATGCGCCTCATCCGCCGCTTTCTGGTTTGCAAACCGCACCTGGTTTTCACCGTCTACTATATAGATAGGCTCCGGCTGGTGGTCAGCCACCAGTCGCAGCAGCTGCTCCTGCGCCTGCGCTTTTTCCGCCATGCGCTTAAAATGCCCCGACATCAGCACCGAGCGCTTGGAATTCGCACGCCACCATGTTGCCGCCACGATCAGCGCAATCACCGCAGTAAGCAGGAAAAGCACCATCTGCAAGCTGGCACGGCGCTGAAGGCTATCCGCTAGAGCTTCGTCCGCATCAATCTTAATCACCAGCGCCCACGGCGTGCCGTTCACTGCCCGGCTCGTGGCCAGAACGCGCTTGCCGCGATAATCGGCAAGGTCATACACAAAGCTTCCCGGTGTCGCCAGCAGTTGCGCATCGGCAAGCTTCTTCACATTGTAATCCTCTGTCATGGACATCGCTTCGCTGCCGTCCATCAGCGGCGAAAGATATTCCACCTTGTCATTGGTGTTGCGCACAATCACCGTCTCTAGTGTTTTTTCCGTCACCCCCGGATGCTTCAGCAGCGGGAACAAACCCGAATCATTTAACGTGCGGATACCCACCACACGGCCAATCTGCGACGCAGCATTATGCTCGCCCTGAATGCTATAAATCGGCACAATAAATCCGAGATACGCCACCCCGTCCTTATCTTTGCGAATATCGATCAGCGCTTCCTGCCCCGGCGCCGCCTGTGCCACATGCTGCGCCATCAGCTCTTTCGTCCCCGGCGCCAGCACCGTCGAAACCAGCACGGCTCCATTATTATCCATCAGCGCCAGCCCGCTTTTGCTGCCCTTTTCCACATTCGCCGGGATATTATTCACATTCCCTGCCGCGCCAAACCCCGCGCGCTGCGCTGTGTAAAGCATCAGGTTGCGCAAATACGATTTCTGCGAAGGCTCGCCCATGCTTTCTTTCTGCCCGCCCGCTTTCTTTTCCGGCTCCTTCATCATCTGCAATTCCGTCATATATAATTGCAGCGAAGGATTATCCGCGAGCGTCCGCAGCTCCTTGAAATTCCCGTTCACCCATGCATCCACGTCCGAAACCCGGCTTTCCGCAATCAGGTTGAGTTTTTCGCGCCATGTCTGCATATCGCGCAAGCCCATTGCGTCGGTAAATTTATTCACCATCACAAAGCCGCACACGATGATGGCAACCACCAGCAGCGTAATGCCATAGATCTGGGGCGCAAAGTTCGGATTTTCATCCGGGGCGGTGGGTAAAGTGGGGTTGGACATGGCGGTTCTCCTAGTATTTACTGCAAATGATGTATCAAAAAAAATATGTTTTGCCAAGATGTTATGATTAACGCAACACGGTTAATAGTTTAATAACGCGGATAGTAAGCCCACCATGAATCCTCGTTGATTCCAAAAATCGGGCGGTAATGATAGATGCTAAGCGCAGGCGTCACCTGCTGGCTCTGGTTGTCGAGGATGAATAATTCCCCCTCTTCGTCATACACGCCCAGCACGGCGTGAATCACCCCGCCAAGGTTCAAATCCTGCAGAATAATCACCCTCAGCCGGTCGGCCGGCACGCCCAGCGCGCGCATCGAATAATATTTGGAAATGGCGTAATCCTCGCAATCCCCGCTGATTTCCATGAATTCGTTGGGGGTTTCCCAGTAGTCATCCAGCCCCCAGTTGATCTGGTCTTCGATATAAGGATGCTCGTTGCTCCAGTTATTCACCCGCGTCATTTGTTCGTCAAACGGCAGGTTTTTCAAGTGCGCCAGCATATCCTGCCACTGGAAAACCGCACAGGGGAAGAATCGCACCTTCCCGCATTCTGCATCTTTGGAATACGCCTTTTGTTCGTCATACCGCGTTATCATCCCCGTCCATTTGGGAAACGGGCTGATATTGTCGGAGCGCTTTTCGTCCATGTCGAAATAAGAAAGCTTCTGCGCAAACGCAGGTTGAGCGCCTAATGCAGCCATTATCACCATCGTGAAAAATGTCTGCGGGAAGTTCCTGCGCGGGCGGTTTTTTCTGTCGTATCGCATAGCTGTTATCAAGGTATACCGCATGGAAAGCCACCTCACCATAGTGATTTTAATATCACACTCGGAACGAAATTATTTGCATTCGATCTAAATGCTTTTCAATTTTTCTTGCATAATTTTGCCGATATTCATACCGCACTCGTAACGCTATAATCCACACTCAGTCTTTGTTTCCAACTTTCAAAACTCATACCGCACACGGTATGAATAACCCGCGCAAGCCGCTGCAACCTCCGAAGATAATGCAAGAACCGTTTGGGCATTAATAGATTATTTATCATTTTGGGTTTATAACTGTCTTCAATATTCATTCGCGTGGTGCGAGTGTGTATTGCCAAATAAGATGGCCAACCTAAGAATGGAGTCTACACAATGTTGAAAACTGCAAAAAAGAAAGTAGCTGCTAAAAAGCCTGCTGCTAAGAAGACCGCAGCCAAGAAAACCGCTGCTAAGAAGCCTGCTGCCAAGAAAAAGGTAGTTGCTAAGAAGAAGACCGCAGCGAAGAAGCCTGCTGCTAAAAAAGTAGCTGCTAAGAAGCCTGCTGCTAAAAAGACCGCTGCTAAGAAGCCTGCTGCTAAAAAAGTAGCTGCTAAAAAGCCTGCTAAATCCTCCAAGCCCAAAGTTGGTCTCTCGCTGATGGCGAAGGCTGCTCAGGCTCGTAAAGTAACCCCGATCCGCCTCTAATTAGGCGTTCGGGTCTTACCGACCTAAAAATAGGGCTCCCTTATTGGGGAGCCCTTTTTTAATGCCTAAAATGACAAAATAGATAGAATTAATTAGTAAATTCAATACCCTGAGGCTTTTTCATGGAAGTGGGGAGCTGCGCGGCTGGCAGCACCCGCTGGAAACTGCCCGAAGTTTGCACCAGCACCCTGTCGCCCGGTCTGAACACCGGCTCATCGGGCTTATTGTTCTGCACTACCGTCAGGGTCTTACCGTTTTCCTTCACAATCGTGTATTCCGTGGCCTTGTAATCAGCTGCGGCCTGCTCAGCCACATGCCCCGCAGCCGCCCCGATCAGCGCCCCGGCCACCGCCGTGGTCACCTGCCCATAGCCGTTGCCGAAGGCATTGCCGGCAATGCCGCCGCCCACGCCGCCCGCCAGGGCCCCTGCCCCGCTATTCTGGCCTTTCACATCCACCTCCCGCACCCCGGCCACTGTGCCGAACTCCGCTACGTTGCTCTTCCCCACCTCGGAATAATCATACTGGTTTTGCGATTGCCGCCCTTCACAGGCCGCAAGGAGCGGTAAAACGGCCAGCGCGGCCATGGCGGTACGGAAATGCGTCATAAAGCTCCTTTTAAGCGTCGCAAGGGGATATTGGCCGGGTCTTCCGGGTCTTTGGGCTTAAGCTGCGCCAGCTCGTGCGCGAGCTGCACCGCGTTCTCGCCAAAGGCAGTGCCGCAGGAGGTGCGCATCACCGGCGCTGCATCCTCTAAAAACCCCTTAGGCTGCTCGAATGTGGCCGTCACCTCTTGGAAAACACTTCCCGCTCGCTATCGGCCGTCACCAGCCTGTAGGCCACCGCCGCCCCGCAGGTCACATGCATCATGCCCGTGGAAGGCCAGCGGTAATCCATAATCCGTGCGTTAAGGACATATTGCGCCTTTTCCTTGTCCACCGTCAGCATATGCGCCTTTTTAAGCACCGCCCCCAGCTCCGGCTGGAACCCCTTGGGCGTAATCATCGCATATTTGCCTAGGGCCGTGGTCACTGTGCCCAGCACAATCTTCCCCTTCAGCGGGAAAGCTGAAGGCAGACTCTTGTCAAAATCCGCACTGGCAGGCCGGTAAGCGGAACTGGGCAACCCTTCCTCACACGCAGTAAGCAAAACGCACGCCCCCAGAAGCACCCCAATCCGTGTAACCGCCATGACAAACCCTTATTCAGTGAAGGACTACTATACCCCCGCCAGCGCCCCCGGCAAGCCTAAACCATCGGCAAAGCCAAAGCCCGCTCAGCATCTGCCACCGCATAAAAAAAACCCGGCCCCTTTCGGGTGCCGGGGTTTTTTGTAACCGTAAGCGATTAGTTGGAAGCGGGCTTGCGCTCTTTCACTTCCTTCTGGTCGGAAAGGTCGGCGCCGGTTTCCTGGTCCACCACGCGCATGGAAAGGCGAACCTTGCCACGGTTGTCAATGTCCACAACCTTCACCTTCACCACGTCACCTTCTTTAATGACGTCTTCCACCTTGTTCACGCGGTGGTCGGCCAGCTCGGAGATATGCACCAGACCGTCCTTCGCGCCGAAGAAGTTCACAAATGCGCCGAAATCGACGATGCGAACCACTTTGCCCGAATAGATCTGGCCAACTTCCGGCTCAGCCACAATGCCATACACCCAGTCATAAGCCTTCTTACCGGCTTCTTCCGAAGTGGCTGCAATGCGCACCGTGCCGTCATCGTCGATATCAATCTTAGCGCCGGTGACTTCGCAGATTTCACGAATCACCTTGCCGCCCGAACCGATAACTTCACGGATCTTGTCTTTGGGGATGCTCATCGTGGTGATGCGCGGAGCGGTTTTGCCGACCGAGGTGCGCGGAGCGTTCAGCGCCTTGGCCATTTCGCCGAGGA
>JANYCJ010000075.1 GCA_025360345.1 Alphaproteobacteria bacterium
CAAACTCGTCCGCGCCCGCCGTCACGGCTTCCGCGCACGCATGGCAACCGTTGGCGGCCGCAAAGTGATAAACAATCGCCGCGCCAAAGGCCGCAAGCGCCTCAGCGCCTAATTAAGCGCAGGCTTTTTTAATCCCGTAGCAACACGGGAAAACAATGCCCACCACCGCGTCGTTTTCGACCATCCAGAAGCGTAAGGACTTCTTGATTGCAAGCAATCAGGGCAAACGCTTTATTGTGGGCACTTTCATCCTGCAAATGATGAAACGCATCGAAGGCCACCCCGCCCCGCCAGAAGCCCGCTTCGGCTTCACCGTCACCAAAAAAATGGGAAATGCCGTCACCCGTAATCGCATCAAGCGCCGGTTGCGTGAAGCGCTGCGCGAAAAAGGCGCTCCCCATGCCCTGCCCGGCCATGATTACGTCATCATCTCCCGCCTGAAGGCGCTCGATTGCCCCTTCCCCGATCTTTTACGCGATATGGAATTTGCATTTTCACGAATAATCGTTATGAAGAACGATACTTCATCAACCCGGCCAGAAAACCGCTCGAAAAAAGCGCCAAAAAAGCAGCCATGAACCCCATCAGCCTCGCAGGCATAGCACTGATCCGCGCCTACCAGCTCTGCGTTTCCCCGTGGCTGGGCGCGCATTGCCGCTTTACCCCCAGCTGCTCTGCTTACAGCATCCAAGCCCTGCAAACTCACGGCCCCGTGAAAGGCTCATGGCTCGCCGCCAGCCGCATCTGCCGTTGCCATCCCTTCGCTGAAAGCCGCTACGACCCTGTTCCAACCAAGCACTGCCAGAAACAAGAGCACCTATGTTAAAGTCCCAAGAACCCGACTATCGCAATATTTTTCTGGCTGTATTTCTATCCGCCATCGTGCTTATCGGCTGGCAGATCAAGGTGGAGTGGCCCCGCCGCCAGGCGCTCGCCCATTTCAATGCCACCCAGCAGCACAAAAAGGCAGAAGACGCCACCAAGCACGCAGAAACCCTGCCCTCTTCTAAGGAAACCGAAGACAACCTCGCCCTCACCCGCGAACAGCGCATCGCGGCAAGCCCCCGAATCACCATCAGCTCAGACCGCGTCAACGGCTCCATCGCCTTAAAAGGTGCACGTTTCGACGACCTTTCATTCGCCAATTACCGTGACACTGTTGAACCCAACTCCCCCCCCGTCACTCTCCTCTCCCCCAATGGCGACGAACACGGCTATTTCGCGCAGATCGGCTGGGTCGCCGGCGACGCAGGCCTCAAAGTGCCCGACCAGAACAGCCTGTGGAAAGCTGATAAAAAAACCCTCGGCGCCAATGACAGCATCAACCTCACTTGGGATAACGGCCAGAACGTTACCTACGTCCTGACCATCAGTCTCGATGCTAATTATATGTTCAGCATCGACCAGAAAGTAGAAAACCACAGCGGCCATGCCATCAGCCTCGTGCCCTATGCCTATCTGAACCGCACCTATGAAATGCCCAAAAAGCCGCCCTTCCTGCATGAAGGCCCCCTCGGCGTGATGAACGACTCCCTGAAGGAAGTCTCCTACCAGCAGCTCAAAGAAAAAGGCAACGCCGTCTATGATGACGCCACCGGCTGGCTCGGCATCACCGACCGCTACTGGTTCGCAGCCCTTATCCCCGAAGGCGACCACCATAAAGTCACCTTCAGCCATTATATTAAAAACGAGCGCGACCGCTTCCAGGTAGATTACCTCGACCAGCCTCAAACCGTGGAAACCGGCACCACCAGCACCCGCAATATTCGCCTTTTCACCGGGGCGAAAGAACTTGCCCTCCTCGACCAATATGCCGCAGGCAAGGACAAAGCCCCGCCCATTCCCCTGTTTGACCGCACCCTGGACTTTGGCTCATTTTACTTCCTCGCCAAGCCTACCTGCGTCATCACCGACATGCTTTACCGCGCCACCGGCAATTTCGGCATTGCCCTGCTCATCTTCATCGTCATCGTGAAGATCGTCATGTTCCCGCTGGCCAATAAATCCTACAAAAGCATGGCCCAGATGCGCGCGCTCCAGCCGGAAATGATTAAGATCCGCGAAAAATATTTCGACGACCAGATCGCCCTGCACAAAGCCACCCGCGAACTCTACAAGCGCGAAAAAGTAAACCCCGCCGCAGGCTGCCTGCCCGTCATCATGCAGCTGGTGGTGTTCCTAGCCCTGTTCCGCGGCCTGAACGTGACCATCGAAATGCGCCACGCCGCCTTCCTCTATATTAAAGATCTCTCCTCGAAAGACCCGTCCAACATCTTCACCGGCTTCGGCACCATCCCCTGGGATCCGCCAACCTTCCTCCATCTTGGCTTCCTGCCGATCCTGTATTGCATCAGCATGATTATCCAGACCCGCCAGCAGCCCAAACCGCCAGATCCCGTACAGGCGAAAATGATTAGCTATATGCCCTATTTCATGCTGCTTTTCTTCGACACCATGGCCTCAGGATTTGTGCTCTACTGGACGTTCAGCAACACGCTGTCCATCTTCCAGCAGCGCTACATCAGCAGCAGCTATAAGCGCAAAACAGAAGCCAAGCTGAAACCCGCCACCAATGGATAAACCGGAAGCAGCAGAGCCTTCGCTCTTCCGGTCACTCCCCTGCACCTTCGTGGCAGGCGCGGCTAACGAGGAATCGCTCCCCCATGCCGCATTGCCGGAAATCGCCTTCATTGGCCGCTCAAACGTCGGCAAATCCAGCCTCGTAAACGCACTGGTGGAAAAAAAGGCTCTCGCCCGCACCTCCCAAAACCCCGGTGCCACCAAGCAGCTGAATTTTTTCAACCTTGGAAACCGCCTTATGCTGGTGGACATGCCCGGATATGGCTTCGCCAAGGTCTCCAAGCAGCAGAAAAGCGACTGGGACAACCTCATCCGCAACTATTTCCTCGGCCGCACCACTCTCCAGCGCGCCCTCGTCCTCATCGACGCCCGCCGGGGCGCCATGCCGCACGACCATGAATTCATGGAGCTGCTCGACGAAACCGCCGTGATTTTCTATATCGTGCTGACAAAAATCGACGCGCTCAAACCCGCAGAGCTCACAGAAATGTTGCAGAAAATGCAGGATACCATAAAATCCCACGTGGCCGCCTACCCGGTGCTGTTCGCCACCAGCGCCGAAAAGAAACAGGGCATAGACCTTTTACAGCAAGAACTGGCGCAATTCGTATTACCGGGCTAGCACATGAAAACCAAAGAAGTTAAGACACCTGATTCATGGCTGAAAACCGCCGCCACCCTCTCTGAAGCGCTGCCCTACATGCGCGAATTCGCTGGCGAAACCTTTGTCATTAAATACGGCGGCCATGCCATGGGCGAACAGGGCCTTGCCCGCAAATTCGCCGAAGACATTGTGCTGCTCAAGCAAGTCGGCATCAACCCCATCGTCGTTCACGGCGGCGGCCCCCAAATCGGCAAAATGCTCGACCGCCTGAAAATTCAAAGCAGCTTCATCGACGGCCTGCGCGTTACAGACGCTGCCACGGTGGAAATAGTGGAAATGGTCCTCTCCGGCTCCATCAATAAACAGATCGTCTCCGAAATAAATGCCGCGGGCGGCATCGCTGTCGGCATCTCTGGCAAAGACGGCCACCTCATTGAAGCCCGCAAGCTCCGCCGCACCATGCGCGACCCCGATTCCAATATCGAAAAAATTCTCGACCTTGGTTTCGTAGGCGAACCCGTCACCATCAACCCCACCCTGCTTCAGGAATTTTCCGAGTCCCACATCATCCCCGTCATCGCCCCCATCGGCATCGGCGCGGAAGGCGAAACCTACAATATCAACGCCGATACTGCCGCGGGCGCCATCGCAGCAGCCCTCGGTGCCGCTAAGCTTATCATCCTCACCGATGTTGCGGGCGTCCTGAATAAGGATAAGGAACTCATCAGCTCCCTCACCATCCGTGAAGCCCGCAAACTCACCAAGGAAGGTGTCATTTCCGGCGGCATGATCCCCAAGATCGAAACCTGCATCCACGCGCTGGAAAACGACGTAGAAGCCGCCCATATCCTCGATGGCCGCCTCCGCATGTCCTGCTGCTGGAAACCTTCACCAAATACGGTGCCGGCACCATGATTCACCACGATTCGGAATAACACTGCATCTGCCCCCCCCGCTGTGGCATACTGAAACGCATAATAAACGGGGGGCCTTATGCTATCCAAACCCATCATCTGCCTTGCCGTCCTGGGCGTGCTGGCCGCGTGCGGCTCCAAACCGCAGCAAGACGCGCGCTACTTGTATAAACCCTATGCCGACCGCGGTCAGGGACAGGCGCCGTCGGGCGGGATAAATGAAGATGGCAAATTATACAATCAATACGGCCAGCGCATGGAAACATTCATGCCCAGCGACACCGACCCCTCCTTACCCGGTGATGCCAGCGACGCAGGGATAGCTCATGCAGGCTTCCACAGGTAACTACTGCGTAAGCCGGATATTGGTGTAATTGATATTGTCCACAATCCCTGCCAGCACAGTGGTAAGCTGCACCTTGTTGGGCGCCGTGAAACTATAGCCAGCGCCGGAAGAACACGCCGCCACCTGCGCCCCGTTATAATTTGACGGTGGCCCATAACCGATGGCATAAATGGCGATACCCTTTGCCTTGATCGCCGCGCACATCGCAGCCGTGGTGGTGTCGTCATTGCTCACCGCGCAGGAAAAAATCCCGCATGTCTGGTTTCCGCCCAGATATACATTATTCTTGCTCCCCACGATCATGATAATGGATTTCGGGTGGTTGCTAGCCGCTGGCAGCGGCAGGCCCGGCTTGCCCGCGTCCCACACCCCCGTCCAGCGGTCGGACAGGGTAAACCAGCTCCACATCATCCCCACATTTACCCGGGTGCTGCCCGCCGCCACCATTTTTTGCAAGGCGTTGATAACATCGCTTTTGGAATTGGTACCAAACCACATCGGCGCAAGCGTAGTGCTGACCCCGTCCCCGTTAAGGTATAGCCCCGGCGCAAAGGCGTAAGGCGTGCGGAAACGCGCCGTCAGCGGCACTCCCGGCGGCGTGTCGCTCACATCTGCATAACTGCCGTCTGTTGGAATATCAGGATTACGGTTGGCAAAAAACCCGTTATTACCTCCGCCGGAATAAAGCAGGTAAAGGATGGAACTCTGTGCCCAGCCAATCTTGGCGATTGGCTGCGTACCCACATTCACCGCCACGTTGAACGGAACCACCGAAATATAAGTATTTGGCAGCGAGGAGCTGGTCCCGAACAGGCTATTGGTAAAACTCTGCGTGGCCGTAATCATCCCCGCCACATCCACCCCGCTGCTGTTATCCAGCACCAGCGTGAGTTCCTTGATGCCATCCTGCGAGCTGGTCACCTGCGAGGTAATGCTAAGGTCCGTGTTCGTATAGCCAAACATCTGCAAAATGGCCGAAGGCACGCGCAGCGAAAGTGTGCCGTTATAGATATTATTATCGTCATCCTTCGATACAGAAAACCCGGATACGGTAGAACCCATGTAATTGGCAGGGTAATTTGCGTTGAACAGGTGCAATGCTTCGCTCGATACCGGGCTGGTGTTGGCTGTGGCCACTGCTCCAAGCAGACCGGCGTCCAGGGCCTGCTGCGCTTTGGTCCTTGCGGCATAAACCCGCCCCAGGTCCACTGTGATGCCCACCACCGTCAGCAATAGCGGGATGCACAGCGCGATCAAAAGCAACGATGCGCCCGATTCATCGGAAAAAAACTTCTTTTTCAATGCCATGACGTTATATTGCCAGATTTTCCCATGCTCCAATATTACAACTATTTGGTGAATTTCACGTTAATTAACCCACAATTTCCCAAGAATATTACTTTTTCTTAAACTTTCCCTACTACACTGTAAGGATGAGGAATTTTGTAAAAAATACTGGCGGGAACACCATCATCGAGTTTGCGGTGGTTGCACCCATGCTGTTCCTTATTCTGTCCGGCATTATCGAACTCGGCCTCATCCTCTTCACCACCTCCGCCATGGAAGGCGCCACCAATGTCGGCTCCCGTATTGGCAAAACCGGCTACACCCAGGGCGGCAGCCGCGAAGATTACATCCGGACGCAGATCAACAAGCTGACCGGGGGCTTCCTGAATTCAAGCAGCCTTTCCATCTCCATCCTCTCTTACAGTAGCTTTAGCAATATCGGCCAGCCCGAACCCTGCCTCATCCCTGCAAGCCCCCCCTGCCCGGGTGTTGCCGGCGTCAACTTCACCGACATCAACGGCAACGGCACGTGGGACGCCGATCAGGGTGCGGCAAGCGCCGGCGGTTCCGGCTCGGTAGTGCTTTACCGCACGTCATACCCATGGCATCTCTTCACCCCCATCATGTCCAGCCTGCTAGGCACTTCAGGCGTGTACACCATCACCGCCGTGGCCGCCGTGCGCAACGAGCAGATCCAATGAAGAAACCCTCTTTCATATCTTGTAATGAAGGGGTCGCGCTCGTTGAATTCGGGGTGGTGCTGCCTTTCCTGCTGATTATGTTCCTCGGCATGTTGGAAATGGCGAATTACACCCTGCAGCACCAGAAAATTGATAAGGTAGCCAATTCCATGGCTGATTTTGTCACCCAGTCATCTTCCGTCAGCACCAACGACCTCACCACCTTTGGCCTCGCCGTCCCCCAGATCATGCGCCCCTTCGCTTTTGACGGCACCGTGATCTTCACCTCCGTATCGCGCAATAGCAGCAATAGTTCTTTAAGCCCCGCGTGCAACGCGTCAGTGGCCTGCATCAACTGGCAATACCGTATTTTAGGAACCGACAGCACGCATGTGGGCAGCGCCGGGGTGCCCACCCTGCCTAACGGCTATACGCTCTCCAGCAACCAGAACATCATCATCGCCGAGGCATTTCTCCACTACTCGCCGATACTGAGCATCTCGGGCAATATCGTGCCCGCCTTCACGCCGGAAACCATCTATAAGGTAGCCGTTTTCAAGCCCCGTCAGGGCAGCCTGCTCACCCTGAACTAAAACTGCTACGCCGCCAGCGCCGTAAGCTTCACCCTGCTCAGCGCCTGCTGTTCAAGGCTGGTTTCCATCAGCTGGTAATAAGCGTCCTTGCCCATGCGCAGCGACCGTGCGTCGGGCGACATCTCATCAGCTTTTTTGGCGTGCTTCTTCATGTTGTCCACCACACCCGGCTTGGCTTCCATCTCCCTGAAAAACGCCACCATCTCCCCTGCCAGCGTGCGCGCATGGTCCACCGTAGCCTGCAAATGCTCGGGAATAAGCTCAATCGGGTCGCGCACCTTGTACGACTGCCCGGCATTATACTGCCCCTGCGAATTAGGCCGGTTCTTAACCGCGCTTCGCACCTGTGCCAGCCCGTTGACGAACTGTTCCGTCTGGTTATGGATATTGGCAAGCGCCAGGTCGGCAGCGTCAAACTGCTTATAGCTGGTAGCGCCGGATTTATACGCGCCTACCAGCTCCGCCAGCGGCACTTCCTGGTCATCCTTTTTGAGCATCACCTTGCCGTCGGCTTCCTTGCTATAAGTGACCTTCCCCTTTGCCCACACATGCGGCAGCGTCTTTTCAGACATGCACGCCGTATAAGCCGCGGCATCGAAATTATGCTTTACCGTCGGGTCATTTTCATAAAGCTTGGCCATCAGGTTCAGGTTATTAAGCTTGCCGCTGTGGTCTACGTCGAACATTTCCGATACGCCCATAATATTGGAAAAGAAGCCGAACTCCTTGCCGCCCAGGCCAATGGCCCGGATGCCGACGAAATCCACTTTGCCGCCCTTGGCCGCCGGCCGTGCGCTGTAATTCTCAATGAAATCCTCACCGTATTTCCGCAGCAATTCTTCATAGCGCGTGTTCGGGCCGTCGCCATTATTGCCGGTGCCCGGTACTTTAACATCATCGCGCGTCCCTGAGATGCGGGTGCGCACAGCGCGCATACAGGCTTTCTTCAGCCCATCCATGGATTCGATATCCAGCTTCAGGCCATAAGGATTGCCCAGCGCCATGGTTTCCAGTGCGATGCGCGGGTTGGCTTCCTGCGATACACCAGTGGCAAAACCACCTGAAAGCCCGGAAAGCTGCCCCTTGCCTACCACGCGGGTCACACTGCGCAGCACCGATTTCATGGCCGTATAAACCCCGGCGGTAAAGCTGGGATGTTGCCCCTGCTCCGTCATGGTATTGATAAGCGAGTCCACGCCTGTGGTGCGCGCCAGCGATCCCCCCTGCCCGACATAGGTCTGGTTCACGAAAAGCATTTTTGTGCCGTTATTGTCAATCAGGTGGTGCGAAGCCGCGTCATAGCTTTCAACCACCGAGATCTGGTTCAGCACCGATGCCGCCAGCGTACCGCGCTTGGCGCTGTCGCTATTGGCGAGCATCTTGTGCGGCCCCACATAAACCTTCGCTTCTTTAAGCGTATCAATGTCCATTTTCCGCTGCTTCATCACCGGGTCGGTGAAACCCTGAGATTGCAGGAACTCATAGGCGCTGATATCCGTGCCGTCGGCCTTGCGCATCGTCTTGCTATCCGCCTGTGAGAGGTCAATGCCCAGCGCGTTATGATACACGGGGTTGCTCAGCTTCTTGGCAAGCATCGCCGGGGTGTTCAATATGGCATCCGGGTCTTCATATAGCGGCACCACGTCCACGTTAGAGCCCAGCAGGTTTTTGAAAATATTCACCGTCAGCACGTCGTTGCTGTCGCGCAGAATCGCTTCGTCCTTGATATTTTGGGAATGCCCCGTAGCAAGCAAGGCGTTCGGCGGGCTACCCGCTTCTGCGATGATGAGCCGCTTATAGGCCCCTTTATGCAGCTTGGCATTAATATAGAAGGGAGACACATCGTCAATAAACACGCTTTCCTGGCTGGGCAGTTCCAGCGGCATACGGTCTGCGCGTGTTTCATATTTCGGGTCAATGCTGCGTGCAGCCGTCTGGTAGCTCGCCTCAAGGACTTTACTAAGCTCCGCCGCAAGCTTCGCATCCCCCTCGCCCAGCGACTCCTTGTTATACCTTGCCCGGCTGGCAAGGTCGTCAATCACATGCATCACCTTGCTCAGGCATTTTTCATCCGGCACCGTGGTGGCGCGCAGCGCATCTTCAAAATCTTCGTTGGTAAGCTTCTGCGGCGGCAGCGTTCCCGGAATAACCCGGTTCACCAACTGGTCCGCAACCCCTGCATTCGAAAGCGTCTTCAGGAAATAGCGCATCGCCTCCTTATGCTGGTTGGCATTTTCCCGGCGCTCGATTTTCATGGGGAAATCACCCTTGCTCGCCTTGATAATCAGTGCATCCAGCACGTTCAGGTGCGATTCGCCGTCAAACGACGACGGCACCTTGGAGAACTGGACATCGCCTTTTGCTTCCAGCGTCTTCAGCTCCTTGGCAAGGTCTATAAGCGGCCTGGAATAATCGGTCATCAGGGCTTCGCGTGTGGCCTCGTCCGTCACCAGCCGCCGGTAATACTTCCCGGCTTCCTGCGCTTCCTTACGCAACTGCAGCCGCTCACCGCCAATTTCATCGCGGGTGGGTGCTTCCGTCTGTGAATCGGCATAGGTTTGCAGCTTGGTAAGCGTTAACATGCGCCCTTCGGCAGCATTGCGGAAATTATCCACAAGCTTGAGCTTTGCCTCCAACGTGTCGATCTGCTGGTCAACCACTTCCTGCACCGGCATGTCGCGCACCTGTTCTTTAACCACTTTAAGCGACTTGATATATTCCTTCATCGCCGCCGCCTTGATCGCCGGCAGCGCGTAGTCATTGTCCCACGCATGTGAAGTGCGCTTGCCGTCCCCGTCGGTAAACCATGTGCTATGGTCCGAGGTCATCTCGGCAACAGCGCTAACCTGCTCAAAACTAAGTGGTTTTCCAGAGCGTGCAGCCTTCACGTCTACCATGGCGGCACGCTTGGTGATGATCGTGGCCTCTTCCACCAGCCCTTCATATATATGGGGTATCAGGTCAACGGCCGCTTCGTTTAGCTCTTCGGCGCGGTTGCGGTGCTTGCGCGGCTTCAACTGGTCAAGCGCCTTCGAAAAATGCGAGCCCAGCCCCGAGGCATGGAATTCTCCCATGAGCATATTGCTGGCTTCATCCGGGTTCTTTCCCATTTCGGACAACACCCGCGGGGAAATTTTCAGGAAATCCTTTACCAGCGCGTGGGTAATTTCAGCCATCTCCCCCGTGGAGGAAAAATTGGGATGCGTCGTATAGACAATATCCTGCGGCGAAAATTGCTTTTTGGCTTCTTCAGGGCTGAGGGATCCATCCAGCACCTTAGTGTAAAGCTCATTTTCCATACTACTGGATACGGCGTAGCTGCTCGCCTTGGGAAGGGTGCGCACCTGCATCCCGCCACCGGCCATGCGTCGCTTTTCTTCCGTCAGCTCGCTGGCATAAGAAGATAAAGCGAACAACCAGTTACGCAGGTAAATTTTCTGCCCATCACTAAGCTTGCCATATTTCTCCGGCTCTTCCTTTGAAATCAGCTTTTCAAGCGTTGCCGCCATCCGCTCCGGCATGGGGTGCGGCACTAAATCAGCATCGGTTGCTTTTTTCGGTTCGGGGCTCGCGGGGTTGGCAGCATCATTCATACGGAAACATCCTGTAAATTTTTCATAATAATATACAAATGTTAACTATTAGACAACCGCTTTAGCGCGTAAATACCCAACTATTTTCGTCAGAAAGCTTAGCTTTGTAGCTATACCCGCCCCCTTTGAAATCTTTAATATCTTCCAGCCGTTTAATTTTTTCTTTAATGGAAAAATCCGCCATCATCCCCCGGGCCTTCTTGGCATGGATGCCGATGATTTTCAAAGCCCCCTTGTGCTCCTCCTTAAAAACCACATGCACCAGCCGTCCGTTGAGCTTTGAGGGGCGCACCGCTTTAAAATATTCTTCTGAAGCCAGGTTCACCACCACCGGCTCTTTCGCTCCTTCAAGATCGTCGTTCAGGAGATTGGTAATTTTATCCCCCCAGAACTGGTAAAGGTCCCGCGCCTTTTTCACCTTCAGTTTAGTCCCCATCTCAAGCCGGTAAGCCTGCATTAAATCCAGCGGCCTCAGCACCCCGTACAGCCCGGATAGAATGCGAACATGTGCCTGGGCATAGGCAAATTCTTTCGCCTTATACTCGGATATATCCATAGGAGTATAGACATCACCCTTAAAACAACACAAGCTTATGCGTGAATTATTCCGGGTAAAAGGAAGTGAAAAATTTTGATATCGAGATAAATTCAAATCAGAAATTTTATCACTAACATCCATAAGTTGAGATAATTTAATACTGGAATAATTCCGTAATAAAACTACCAGCTGCTCTGTCTCTTTTAAAGAACGTGGCTCAGTCGCGGATATATCCGGAAGCTTGCTTGTAAGGTCAAGAGTTTTAGAGGGGGAAAGCAAAAACAACATAAAAGACCAATCCTGCATCTGATAAGAGGTTTTCTACCATAATAGACCCGCTTGAAAATGCAACCATCACTGCTCCATTACCCTACCCATCAGTAACTTTTTCAGCGCGCTAAAGATATTGAAAGCTTAAGCCATCCAGCCCCCAATCTCCCCATACAACTAAACGCCAATTATGAATATCAATAGCTTGAAAATGACCTAAAACAGCATTCTAAAAAAATAACTATAAATAACATCATATTAATCGCAAACAACAAGAGAAAAGCTTTTTTATTACGATACCGAAACCAATAGCATTAATACTGGAAAAAAAACAAAAAATAAGAAAAAAAATATCAATTCTAACAGCGCAACATTCCGTATCCGGATTGTTTAATAAAAGCTCAAAAAAAAGCCGGTCAAAGACCGGCTCATAATTGTTATAAAACAACAGCTATTTTAAAGGCCCCGGTAATTGCACCGCCTCGCAGCGCGTAGCAAGCCCCGTATTGTCATTAGTCTCCACCAGAAGTCCGCATAGTGTGCCCGGCCCGCTGCCCGGCTCAAGACGGATTTTAGTCATCTTGCTTAAGAAACGCTCCAACGGCGCTTCGGGTTTAAATCCAATGACGGAGTTATAATCTCCGCACATCCCGGCGTCGGTCTGGTACCCTGTTTTCTTCGGCAGCACCCTCGCATCCATGGTCGGCACATGAGTATGGCTTCCCACCACCATGCTGACCCGCCCATCCAGATACTGCCCCATCGCCATCTTCTCAGAAGTAGCCTCAGCATGGATATCAACGATAATTGCCGCAACTCCACCTCCAAGCTTTACTGAAGACAGGATTTTATCTGCCGTAGCAAAGGGGCATTCTGCGTGCTCCTTATGGAACACCTGACCCAAAAGGTGCAAAACCATAACTTTTTTCCCCGTAACCGTAGTGTAAATGCCATGTCCGGTTCCCGGAGTTCGTTCAGGAAAATTTTGTGGCCTTAACAAACGTTTCTCACTGGAAATATACGGAATGATTTCTTTTTGGTCCCAGATATGGTCGCCCCCGGTCACCACGTCGGCTCCCGCTTCAAAAAAATCCTTGCACAACGCTGCCGTCACACCAAAGCCACCCGCAGCATTATCCGCATTAACAACAATAAAATCAATGGCTTGTTCTTTTTTAAACCGTGGCAGCTGTTCCAGCACCACATCACGTCCCGACCGGCCAACCACATCGCCGCAAAAAAACAGTTTCATTTACCTATCCTTATGATTTCCTTGTCGGTTACAATCATATCCATTGGCTGGTCATGCCGGCTCACGGGGATCAGCTCAACCTCCTGCGCATGGTAGCCCACGCCGATAACCAACACTGGGTTCCCCCCTTCCCTCAACCCGGCAAGGGTACGGTCATAATACCCCGCCCCGTAGCCGAGCCGCTGGCCTGTGCGGTCAAATGCCACCAGCGGCACCAGGATCACCCCTGGCCGGAACACCGGGGCGCCCGCGGGGGGGATAGCTATCCCATAGCGCCCCTTCTCTAAAACGTCGTCGGCCTTCCATCTCCTGAAAAACAATGGTTTATCGGGTGCTTCGATTACGGGCAGACATAAACTATGTCCTTTTTCACCCAGCCTTGTCATCACCCCCTGCACATCCACTTCCTTTCGAATCGGCACATAGCCCGCCACCGTAGCCTGCGGGGCAATGAGGCTTAGGAGATGCTCATGGCAACGCAGCGAAGCAGCGGCGCAGTCTTCGGGGCTCATGCGGTCCCTTGCGGCAAGGCTGCGGATGCGGATGGAATTCTTATCGATGTTCAGGAGAAGCCCTTCTCATGCAATACGGTGCCAAAGGGCAATAAGTGAACGGAACCACCATAGCCGTCGGTTGAACAAGTCGCATTCGACCCGTGTGTTCAGGTGGGCGCCGTATGTACCAGGACACGTCCCAGCCAGTGACAGCCCCCAAAAGAAATGAGTATCGGTCCAAGGAACAATGTACCTAACGTACCGGGCAGAACCGTTCACCACGCATATTAACGCATTTCCACCTGGTCGGCAATCTTTTCGATGCGCTGCGCAATTTCTTCCAGCGTAGTGGCCATGGCCTGTTCAATTTCCACCATCCGCCCTTCCTGTCCCATATGCTTGTCATCGTTCACCAGCCCGGCCAGCCGGTGCACCTCGGCAGCAATTTCCTTATTTTCTTTTCTGTTTTCAATAATTTCATCGGCCATGGTCAAAGCGGTGAGCATCATCGCCATATCCGCCCCCGGGCTTGCCCCCATGTTTCGCACCAGCGTTCTCATCCGGTCGTCAACCTCGTCGGCGAGCATTCGCAAATGGTCTTCCTGCCCATCGTCACACGCCACCTCATACTGGCGGCCATGGATACGCAACCCGACAATAGCCATAACATCACCCCTGTTTGTGTTGATATTTGAGCAATTTAACCCATTGTTACAAAGCATTGCAATAAAAAACCACAAAAAATACAATTGTCACAATTGTTTAAACTGGCTTTACCTTGTTTCATTGTAAACTGGCTGTATAGATTCACAAAAGCAGTGTCATGGCTGAAGACCAAACCAAAGACCGAGTCCAAACAGAAGTCCGCTCCGCCGCGAAGGACAAGGTGTCGCGCACGCTAATCCAGAACTGGAAAAAGCTGCGCATCATTATGCCCGAGCTACCCGAACAGCCCCCCAAGGCTGCAGAGTTCATGGGCGATCCAACCTCATCCGACCCTGCAAAAAAAGAAGGCATCGCCGGCGCACTTATTTCAAAGGGCGAAGCTAAAATCGGTAGCACCACCCTAAAGCTCACTGATTTATCGAAACGTATAGACGAAACCACGAAAGGCAGCACCGACCCCGCCATGGTCGCCCTGCGCGAATCCGTGGCCAGCTTCCCCAACGATAAAATGCTGGAAGAAATTACCGAAGCATCCGTGCGCGGCATCAAGAACCAGTCCGGCATGGGTAATACCTTCCTCAATTTCCTTTCCGCCGTCATGACCTGGATCGGCTCGCTCATCGGCTCTATGTTTGGTGGCGAACCCGCCATGAGTTTTTCCGAAGCCATGGCCTCAAACGCCGCGCCCGGTATCCGTGAATCGGTACACACCCAGCTGCAGGCCTTGGCCGATGATCCGTCAAAAGCTTCTTCCCGCCTCCTGAACATGCAGGATGAAACCGGCCACACCGCTGTAGACGCCATCGCAAATAAAGCCTTCAGCGCCGTATACACCGAGCTTGGTGTAAAAGCCCCCGCTTTCCCCGGCCAGCAGGCAGAAGTCCCCCTGGACCAGGTAAAGCCCGAACCCATAGACATGGGCGGCATCCGCACCACCATCTCCCAGCAAATCAGGAACCCAGCCCCCGGGCCGGATGGCAAACCCACCCCCACCCTCAGCAGCCAGATATTCGATATATTGAAAGAAAGCCGCGACAAGGCCGAGAAAGAATTTCCCGTTCCACTCCCCAAATGGCTGCCCATGCGCAGCAGGCTGATCCCCGATGACGGGATGCTCAAAAACGATGCTGACACCATGGCAAAATCAGTTGCCGACACCATTGTCAATCGTCTGTCAAACCCCACTTCCCCGGTAGATGGCAAGAAATGGAGCGAACTGTCACCGGAGGCGTTTAGCAAAGCCATGGCTGATGAAGTAGGCAAGGAGCTGGAAAAACTGAACACCAGCGTGAAAATCGGCGATAAAATGCCCGATATGAAAGCAAGAATAGCCGCCCAGCTCTCTGGGCGCTTCACGGAATTGCAGCTGGCCGCCAAAACATTGGAAAATGCCGCATCCCAAAAGCCCGCCGCGCCGGCTCCGCAGCCCGCCGCGCCGGCCCCCGCCGTGGATGTCCGCAAGGAAGCCACCGTCACCAGCACGCTCAACAGCATGTTCGACATCACCGAAGCGCAGGAGATGAAAAACATCCCGGGCGTAAGATTCTTCAATAAAGACGCCCCCGCCGGCACCGACCCCTATCAAACTAACAAAGACTTCGGCAAAACCGCCGCCGATTCCCCGGCAAAGCCCATTACACCTGAATCCGTCACGCGCATCAGCATGACCGTCGAAGGCGAATCCGAACCACGCTATTACCGGAAAATCGTTCAAAACGGCGCAACCGGCGACGATATCAAAGGCGTGACCAACGATAAGGTCGATAAAGACGGCGACAATAAGGGCTTCAAAGGCGTCGCCTGGGTCCGCACCGACAAAGAAGGCAAACCGCTTTTGGTAAAAGGCGAAGCCGAAGTCCAGCTTTCCTTCGCAGGGTATAAAAGCAAACCACGTGACCTGGATTCCCAGCAAACCAGATTTGCCCTCGCCATGGAGCAGGGCCGCCTGACGGAAACCGTGTCGCAGGTTCCCGCGTTCATGGCCCGCGTGCGCGAAGAACTAGCAAGGGAAAAAGTCACCGCCTACAACACCCATATTGGCGCCCATTCCATGGGCAGCGCGAATGCGCAGGCCGCTGGCGCCATTGCCGAAGCCACCGGCATGAAACCCGTATCTTCCGTGCTGATGGACCCTGTCACCGCCTCCCTCGCCAACAAGCGCCTGCGCGAACCCGATACCCTGCGGATGCTCGGCATCACCGAGCAGCAGGTCGATGATGCGCTGGCAAAGACCACCTCCATCCGTTCTGTAAGCCTTGCACAGGGTCAGGCGCGCCTGAGCAACTCAGCCATGCTGAAAGTAATCGACCCCAGCATCCCCCTGCCCGCAGGCGCCCCGGAAACGAAGCAGCGTACCGATGCCATTCACCTTGAAAACATGGGCCCCGGCGGCACCGGCCTGTTCGGCATCGCCTCCCGCGGCCGCGACAATAACGCGCCTGACCGCGTCGATGACAATAACCGCACCGTAGGCACAGAAATAGTTATGTATATGGATGTGGACAAGGTGCGCGCGGCAAACCCCCTTGTCTCCGCCGCAGCTGTTGCAGACCCTGCGCACGCATTAAGCAACATGGTCTATGCGCTGACCACCAATAGCTCGATGGCTCCCTCCGTGGAAAAACTTAAAACCGCCGTGCTCCTCGCGGGTTTCGATGCCAATAAGGACGGCAGCCTCGTTCAGAAGGAAGTTGAAGACGGCCTAGCCAAACTGCGCGCCGCCGATACCGACAAAGATGGCAAATTATCAACCACCGAACTCGCCGCCATCGCCGCTGCCGACAAAGCAGGCATTCAGAGCCTCGCCCTTGCGGATTCCATTTTGAAAGCCAATAAGATCGACACCCAAAAGGCCAGCATCACCGATGTAATGGCAGCACTGAAAACCCTGGGCGTGCAGGTCACCGACCCTGCCGCGCGCTCCGCCCCCCCCACGGGCGGGCCCGCAGGCGGCACCGACAAGGGAAACAGCCGCTAAGCCTTAATATGCTTCTTTAAGAACGCCAGCGCAGCCTTGATTCCGTCCATATCAATACTGTGACCAAGGAACGGCCGCGGATGCGCCTCCACATCCAGCCCGTGCGCCTTCATGCTGTCCGTCGCATGTTTCATCGCCGCAAAGGGAACCACATCGTCTGCTTCACCATGGATCAGGCAGATCGGCGGCTTCGCTTTTGCCTCATCTGCCAGCACTTCTGCACCGATTAGCGCCCCCGAAAACCCGACAATCGCCCCGATCGCAGGCATCCGCCGCAGGCCCGCATGGAGCGCCGTCATCGTCCCTTGTGAAAATCCGATCAGGATCAGCTGGCTATTATCCAGCTTCAGGTCATGCAGCGCATGGTCGATAAAATGGTTCAGGATATCGGCCGCGTGCCTTGCCCCAGCCAGCATATGTTGCGGCTGGCGGTCGGTCAGCGAAAACCACTGGTAGCCATAGGGGTTCACTTCACATTCGAACGGCGCATTCGGCGCCACGAATAACGCATCCGGCAACGTCGCCGCAAACTCGTCGGCCAAATCAATCAAATTCGCGCCATCAGCCCCCCAGCCATGCAGCAGGATCACAAGCTGCTTGGGCGCGCCGCCAGAAGCAGGTTCACGAAAAGGGCCGGTGATATGCGGAAGATGGTGGTCATGGGCGTGCATGGTAAATCCTTTGTCTTGGAAAAGCGCTGTTTCGCGGGTAGGTCCCTACCCCTATATATTTTTATAGCTCCCACGGTCAAGCATCATATATAAGAGTGCTCTGCCCCAAACCCGCACCCTTACCTGTAAGCGAATCCCCATGGCAAAAAAACTCTATCTCATTGACGGTTCAGGCTTTATCTTCCGCGCATACCATGCCCTCCCCCCTTTAAGCAACCCGCAGGGTGTGCCCGTGGGCGCGGTATACGGCTTCGTGAACATGCTCATGAAGCTGCTGGAAAATAACAGCCATGACTGCGTGGCCGTGGTGTTTGACGCCGCCCGCCATACCTTCCGCAACCGCATATACGCAGACTACAAAGCCCACCGCCCTCCCGCCCCCGACGACCTCATCCCTCAGTTCGCCCTCATCCGCGAAGCCACCGATGCCATGAACATCGCCCGGATCGAGCTGGAAGATTACGAAGCCGACGACATCATCGCCACCTACGCCACCATTGCTAGGGCGGAAGGCACCGAAGTCACCATCGTCTCCTCCGACAAAGACCTGATGCAGCTCATCGCCCCCGGCGTGCAGATGTATGATGCCATGAAAAACAAAGTCATTGCCGAACCCGAAGTCTTCGAGAAATTCGGCGTCACCCCCGACAAAGTACTCGAAGTCCTGAGCCTCATCGGCGACAGCTCCGACAACGTCCCCGGCGTCCCCGGCATCGGCCCCAAAACCGCTGCTGAACTCATCAACCAGTTCGGAACTGTCGAATCCCTTCTTGAGCGCGTCAATGAGATCAAACAGCCCAAGCGCCGGGAAGGCCTCATCGAAAACGCCGAAAAAGCACGCCTGTCCAGGCAGCTCATCGCCCTGAAATGCGATGTCCCCCTCCCCCATTACGACAATCTCTGCAAGCGCGAGCTGGAGCCGGAAAAACTCTATACTTTCCTGACCCAGATGGGCTTCAAATCCCTGGTCGCCCGCCTCCGCCAGAAATACACCCTGCCTGAAACAATCCCCATTGAGGCCTACGCCCCCGCCAAAGAATACACTCAGGGCAAATCCTATAACACCACCCCCTACGGCAGCTCCGCCCCCGCCGTGGCCGCGCCCGCGCAGGTGGAAAAAAACTACACCATCCTCCGCTCCTCCGCCGAGCTCAGCGAATGGATAGACCGTGCAACCCTCAAGGGCTATGTCGCCTTTGATACCGAAACCACTTCCATCAGTGCCATGATCGCGGAGCTGGTAGGCTTTTCGCTCTGCATCGAGCCGGGCATCGCCTGCTATGTCCCCTTCGGCCATCTCACCGGCGCAAATGCCCCCGCCCAAAGCAACCTTTTCGGCGACACCTCTGCCCCCATCGGCAAAATATTGGCTGAAAACCAGATTCCCCTCGCCGAAGCCATCCGCCTCATAAAGCCACTGCTGGAAGATGAAAGCACCCTCAAAATCGGCCATAACATCAAATATGACCGCACCGTCATGCGCAATTACGGCGTCACCCTGAAAAGCGTCGAAGACAGCCAGCTCCTGTCCTATGTCCTTCACGCCGGCGAACACGGGCAAAGCATGGATGAACTCGCAGCCACCTATCTCGGCTACACCACCATCAGCTATAATGATGTCACCGGCACCGGAAAAGCCCGCCTGCCCTTCAATGAAGTAGATATCGAAAAAGCCGCCGCCTACGCCGCCGAAGATGCCGATATCACCTTGCGCCTCTACCAGCTTTTCAAACCCCAGGTCATCGAGCAGAAACTCTTAAGCGTCTACGAGGTGATCGAGCGCCCCCTCATCGCCATCCTCGGCGAAATGGAATATACCGGCATCAAGGTAGACCGCGCCCAGCTCGCCTCCCTCTCCGCAGATTTCGCAAGCCGTATGCAGGAATTCGAGCGCGAAGCCTATGCCCTTGCCGGAACGGAGTTCAATCTCGGCTCGCCCAAGCAACTCGGTGAAATTCTGTTCGACAAGCTCCAGCTTCCCGGCGGCAAGAAATCCGCTAAAACCGGGGCCTACACCACCGACAGCGAAGTCCTCGAATCCCTCACCGAGCAGGGTTACGCGCTACCCGCTAAGATCACCGAGTGGCGCCAGCTCTCCAAGCTCAAAAGCACCTATTCCGATGCCCTCGCCGGCCAGATCGACCCCAAAACCGGCCGCGTCCACACCAACTACGCCATGACCATCGCCTCCACCGGCCGCCTCAGCAGCACC
>JANYCJ010000119.1 GCA_025360345.1 Alphaproteobacteria bacterium
GGCCAGCCCATCCACGCCGACCTTATCAAGAACAAGCTCATCGACATCAAGCCGGATGGCACCTTCGCGCTGCGCATGGAATATTTCAATTTCGCCACCGGCCTAACCATGACCAACGCGCGCTTCCATGCCCTTTTTGGCAGGCCGCCGCGAAATCCCGAAGCCAACCTCACCCAGTCCTACATGGATGTTGCCGCCTCCATCCAGCAGGTGCTGGAGGAAATCATCCTCATGCTCACCCACTCCTTGGCACAGGAATACGGCATCTCCAATCTCTGCCTTGCCGGTGGTGTAGCGCTTAACTGCGTGGCAAACGGCAAAATCCTGCGCGAAGGCGCCTTCAAAAACATCTGGGTGCAGCCCGCCGCGGGCGATGCCGGTGGCGCGCTCGGCGCGGCGCTCGCCGCCCACCACCTCTATCTGAATAATCCCCGCACCCCCGAAACACCCGACGGAATGCAGGGCAGCTATCTCGGCCCCGGCTACACCCAACCTGATTGCGAATACGAGCTTACCCTCGCAGGCGCCAATTACGAAATCCTCAGCGATGAAGAACTCTTCACCCGCACTGCACGCAAAATCGCCGAAGGCCAAACCGTAGGCTGGTTTCAGGGCCGCATGGAATTCGGCCCCCGCGCACTGGGAAACCGCTCCATCCTCGCCGACCCGCGCAACCCGGAAATCCAGCAAAAACTGAACCTGCAGGTAAAACTCCGCGAGGGCTTCCGTCCCTTCGCCCCTTCTGTGCTGCGTGAATACGCCTCTAAATATTTCGAGCTGCAAGCCGATAGCCCCTACATGCTCATGGTCGCAACCATCGCCGCCTCCCAGCGCCTCGCGGAAAACCCGAACCTCTCCGGCCTCGCCAAGCTGAAGCATATCCGCTCCACCCTTCCGGCCATCACCCATGTTGATTATTCCGCCCGCGTCCAGACCGTAGATGCCCGCACCAACCCCCGCTACCATGCCCTCATCGAAGCTTTCCGCCTCCAAACCGGTTGCCCCATGCTGGTAAACACCAGCTTCAACCTTCGCAGCGAGCCTGTGGTGCGCACCCCCGCCGAGGCGTTCCGCTGCTTCATGGCCAGCGGCTTCGACCTGCTGGTGGTAGGCAATTGCTGGCTGGAAAAACCCCGCCAGAACCCTGCCCTGAAAATAAACTACGCTGAAGACTACGCGCCTGATTGAACAGCGCGGCCGTAAAACTTCCTGCCTCCCTCAACTATCAGGATGATTTTCATTTTATTTGATGCTAAGCAAAGGGATGCACGCCCTTCCGCCACGTCATCTTTTCCTCGCCCAGTTCCTTGGCTATGCCGGAACCCTCCCCCTCGTAGCCGCGGTTTGCGCAGCTTATTTCAAGGTCAGTATCGTAGACCCCCTGCAAAGCGCCCGGCTTTATTCAGCCATCATTATCGCCTTCTTAAGTGGTATTCACTGGGCATCTTACATCTTTTACAGCAATAAATGCCCCCGCAACCTCCTCGCCACCAGCACCGCCTGCGCGCTTGTCGCATGGGGCTCGCTCATGTACCCGCAGCTGAAACTCGCCCTCGCGTTACAGTCACTCTGCCTTCTCTATTTGCTGGTGCTGGACTATAAGCTGAAAGAAGCCAAAATCCTCCCAGACTGGTTTTACGCCCTGCGCAACAACGCCACTGCCATCGTGGTCGTTTGCCTGATGATGCTGGAAGTCGTCTAGCCTTAGCGCGATTCCCAGTGCTCGTACACTCGCACCGTCACATGCTCCGTTTCAGGCGGTTCCGGCTCCGCTTCGGCTTCGGCCGCCCTGCGATTTTCCATTCGCCTGTGCCTTCTCGCCATGTGCAGCACCTCCGGCGGCGGCTTGGGTGCGTTTTTCAATAATGCTGCCACGTTCCCCGGCTCGCCCGCAGCCCCTGCGGCTCCAGCAGCATTCCCGCTCACATCGCCCTGCGCCTGCTCGCCCGCACCCTGCCCTGCCCCGGCGCTGGAAGCCCCTTCACCCGCCGCACCTCCCTGCCCTCCGCCAGCATCACCATTCCCGCCCGCAGCCAGCGGCGGCACGGGCAGTGGCGCAGGTTTGGATAATGCCTGCAGCGCCTCCGCGGCGGCGGGCGGCTGAGCTTCCTGCGGCGCGGTCAAGGCCTGCGGTTCCGGTAAAGCAGGCTGCTCATCCGCCTGTTGTGGCGGCTCAGGTTCCGGCACCGCCTCGGCCTTCACCTCTGGCGGTGCTGGCTGCGGCTGTTCCGCTTCCTGCTTCGGTTCTGGCTGTGGCGGCGGCGGAGGCGCTTCTTCCTTCACTGCTTCCTTGGGCGGTTCCGGCGGGTTCGGCACAGGCGCCTGCACCTTCATAGGCACCGGCACCCGCACAATCTTTTCATCATCCATGCTGCCGATCAGGAAAAACAGCGCCCATCCCAGCGCGCCCACTCCCACCAGCGATAATATCCGCCCGCGCTGCCCTTTCGTTTCCCGCTCACGTATTGTTTTCGTCCTCGCCAGCCTCGTTGGCTTAACCGCTTTGGATTTTTTCGCCTTGCGCTCCTTCTTCACGCGGGCAGGCTTCACCCGGATTTTCGGCACCGGCTTGCGGTACACCTTGGGCATTACCTCAGGCTCCGGCGTCACCACCTCCGGCTCAGCTTCCGCAATCGCATCCACCACCACGGGTGCTTCCTCCGCAACCTCAGTGGCCATCTCTTCCACCACCGGCTCCGCCATCACCATTACCGGCTCCGGCTCGGCAACCACCACCGGCTCAGGCGGCGGCGGGGGAGGCGGCGGCGGCGGCGGTGGCGGTGGCGGCGAAACCGCAATCACCTTCGGCGCAGGCGGTGGCGGCGGCGGTGGTGGCGGGTCCGGCAGCAGCACCAGCTTGCGCATCTTCACTGGCGAAAGGTCATCCACCAGCTCCGCGTTCATCTCTTCCCGGACATCGTCAAGCGGCGCAAAATGACTGAAGTCCGGCAGCTTCATTTCAGTGAGTCCTGAATGGTGCTGATCCATGCGTCAGCATCGGTGCGTATGTGGAATTCCACCCGCTGCGAACGCTCCGTATCTTCCTGCCCCCGCTTATCCAGAATCGGGTGCGAGGACGAAAGCCCGTTGGCCGTCACATGCTTGCGCAGCCAGTCCTTTTCCGCCCCCACCTGCGGCAAATCCAGCACAAACCGCAGCGCCGTGCGCGTGCGCGACTGCGAAAGCTCCATATTCTTGTAATACGCCTCATCCGGCGAAACCGAAGTAGACCACAGGCTCGACGTATGCCCCTCGATGCGCACTTCCTGAATCGTGCCCTCATACTTCGGCGCAGTGATGATCTTCACATAGCGTGGGAAAAAATCCCGCAAAATATCCTGGAACTGCGGCTTCAGCACATCCTTGCCGGTATCGAAAAGAATATTCGGGTTCTTGAACCTGAACGACAAATCGCGGGTGATCTCCGCATCCCAAACGGGCAAATCCTTGCCGAATTCCCGCATAAGGTCGTCATATATTTCCTGCCGCACCTCGTCATACAGCTGGCTCACCTGCTTCACCTTCGCGGTCTGCTCTTTCACCTTTACCGCCTGCGATTCCACCTTCACCATATAGGCAATGGCAATCAGCATGAAAATCAGCATCAGCCCCGTCATCAAATCACTGAGCGAGATCCACTGGTCTTCCTCGTTGATATGCTGCGCGGCCGCCGTTTCAAAAATATCCGGCTCATTGTCTGACATGGCCTAGCTCGTAATCCTCAGTACCTGCTGCAGCCGCTCGGTAATGGGGCCGTAATCCTGCGCGAACTTGCTGGAAAGCGAGGCCATCTGCCGCCCGAAACTCTCCAGCGACTTGGTCAGCTCTTCTGAAAGCGCGTTGTCCAGCGTCACCACCTGCTGCTTCGTGCCCTCGATCATCACCTGCATCTGCTTGTTGAACTCTTCGTTGGCATTTTGCATTCCCTGCATCACCTGCCGCGTCATCTCCACAATCTGGCGCTCCACCTGCGGCAGCCCATTGGCCGCCGAGTTCAGCACCCCGCCCAGCGCGGAAAGCGATTCCTGCATCTGCGTCCGCTGTGTTTCCAGCCCGGACAGCAGCCCGCCAAGGCTCGCCGCCACCACCGTGAATTGCTCACCCTGCTTCAGCAGCTCCTGGAACTTGTAGCTGGCATGGGTCATGTTGGAAGCCGCCTGGTTTTGCTGCTCCATCATCTTCGCCATGTCGTCGGCATAATGTTTCTGCCATTCCAGCAGGTTTTCCGAAGCCGTGTTCAGCTTGCTGAAATTTTCCCCGAACTGCTCGCTGAGCTTGGTGTTAAAATTCCCGATGATCTCGTTCAGCGCCGTTACCAGCGCGCGCATATTGCTGTCTGCCAAATGCTCGCAGAAACTGTCCAGCGCCTGCCCGAATTTCAGCATCACCCCGCTCTGTTCGCTCTGCGCCGCGCGCATCTGCAACAGCAGCGAAGGCTCCGTGTCCCCCACCAGCGCCTGCTCCACCCCGCCCAGCACGCTTTCGATATTTTTCAGGCTCTCCGCCAGGTCGTCCACCGTGGCCGCCACCACCTTGCGCTTCGCCTTGCGCCGACCGAAAAACAAGTCCCGCAGCTTGATGGTAAGCGCGCAAAACACCCCGCACGCCGAGGCCCATACCGCCGTCTTGATTCCGTCGATCAGCGCCGGCACGCTCTGCTGCACATTGGCAGGGTCAAACCCCAGCAGCCCCACCGCAATCCCGATAAACGTACCAAGAATCCCCAGTGTCGTCAGGAACGAGGGCGCCTTATAAACAATCTCCGGCGTGAACCGGATGTGGAAAAATATTGCGAAGAAAATGATGGCGAATATGAAGCCTTCCGTTTCCCCGTTCATGGTTGAAGCCACCCGGAACCACAACTGTCCCGTAATTCCCGGGTACATTTCCGCCATTGCCTTTAAGTCCATTCGTCATTCCTCTAGGTAAAACAATTGCCCCTGTCGAAATCTCGAACCGCAATCAAAGGGAAACTTTAAAGGCTCGCCACCGGCCTTTGCCAGCCAGCCAAAACACAGGGGTAACAGGCTGCATCATAACATAAAACGCAAGCCCCATACCATCGCTTTTTCCGCCTCAGTCTTTTTGGAATTTAGCGATCATCATTTTAAGCCCCTGTAAAAGCCAGCTTTCTCTCTCAACCGTCCGCCCCTCGGCCTTCGCGCTGAGCAAAACTGTCAGCGACTGGATGTGTTTCAGCAACACTTGGTTATGCTGCGAATTGCCGATCTTATAATCAAATCGCATGAAGTGGTACAGCTGCTGCGTCAGCTGCGATGCCGTAAGATAGCCGAACGTGCCCGTATTGGCTTTGATCGCCAGCAGCGCTTCAAGGATTGTATTAACCGAAGTCTGCGCGGATTTTTGCACCAGTTGCTTATATTCCGTATCCACCACCTCAAGATAGGTGCGTATCCACAGCAGCGACTCCTCCTGCAAATTATCAATCACACTTTGCGCTTCGGCCAGCACCTTGGCTGTAATGATGGAATCCAGCGGCTCATGCAGCCCCACCCTTTTTTTGAGGATGAATTCCGGCAGCACCAGCTTTGGCCCCTCCCCTGTAGACGTTGGCACGTCTTCCGGTAATACCACCGAGGGAAACCGTGTCCTGCGCTCCAGCTCCACCGTCAGGCTCCGCCGCCTGCGGTCCGGCCCCACATAATCGCCCGCCAGCAAAAATGCCCTCGGATTGTCAATCACCTGCTGGATTCGCTTGAACACCGTCACGCTATTATAAGGCTTCACCACGAACTCGGTAATGCCCGCGTCGCGCGCTTCTTCCACATCCTGTTTTTCCGCCCGCGCCGTCATCATGATAATCGGCAGCAACCGGTCAACCGATTCCATCGAGTGGCGGATATGGTTGGTAAGCTCGATCCCGTCGAGATTCTGCAGCTGCCATTCGGTAATCAGTATGTCCTTGGTTTCCTGCTCCAGCACCCGCATCGCGGCATGGCCGTCGCGCACCAATTTGGTATTGGTAAATCCCATGCGCTGCAACACCTGCAGCAGCAATGTGCCAAGGTTGTTATCGTTATCCGCAATCAGGATACGTACATGCTTAAGGCCGGAAGTCTTCATGCACATCGCCTCATAGTTGAACAGCGAACCACCAATAGCCCAATTGCTTTTATGTGCAAGGGCTTATTGGTGTCCCCTTCTGAACACCCCCCTTTTTTATGCCAATCCGCGCCATAGTAAAAAACAGTAATTACACAACTAAAAATAAAGCCACAAATGTTAAAGCATTAACCTTCAACGGAAAAAACACCACTGCCACCACATAGAAAATTTATATCTGCATCCACCATACCCAATTTCATCTTTATCCCGGAACAGGCAGACTTGATCTTGAGTTACTTGTTAGTCTATTCCCCGATAGTTTTTCCTATGAGCAACGCCCTTCCTTCGGGAAGGGCTTTTTTTGTGCCCTTGAACAGTAGCCCAAAAGCAGAATGGGCCAGCCCAAAGGCCAGCCCACCCGCACGAAACATGAATCCGACAAATTATTTGTGCTTTGTCGTTTTATTGGTTTTGGTGTTATTGCTCACCGGAGCGGACATGCTGCCCTTGTACTTGCTCCATTCAGCTTTCTTAGCTGCCATCATCTCATCTTTGGAAAGCATCCCGTCGCCGTTGGTGTCGGCGTCGTTGAACATCTTGGTCATGGCCGCATCATACTCTTCTTTGGAAACCATGCCGTCGCCATTGGTGTCCATCATCGAAAATTTCTCATCGACCATGGCTTTCATATGGGCGTCGTCATGCATGTCAGCATAGGCCGGTGCTGCCATACAGGCGAGCATAACGGCGGCAGTAGCAAGTTTCTTCATAAGGTTGTCCTCTAGGTTGGGTTAAACCACACATGGATATGTGCGAAGTTAACGCATAGACCTCCTATGATTTTTTCACGATAAGGCGTTGCGCTGTGATCTATAAATAACCAATAAATTTCCTGCACTTGTTGCAAATCTATCGCATCATGATTTAGATGGTTAACACCCGGTAATCATGCTAGAAATAACAGGTAACCCACCAAAGAACCCATGCCTGATAAAAACACATACGCCGTCATAGGCGGCGGCCTTGCTGGGCTTACCACCGCATACCAGCTCAGTGAGTTGCAGCCCGGCGCGCACATCACCCTTTTCGAAAAAGGCACCGGCGCAAGTTACAACGCCGGAAATGATACCGAGGGCCGCGCCAGCCTGAGCTCCTCCCCTGCCCGCACCATTCGCCTCTCCGGCACCGAAGGCCCCGCGCAGTGGGCCGTGCGTGAAACCAAAGCCATGCTCGATCTCCTTCAGGCGGAAATGCAGGCAGACCCAGCCTCTTATCCCGGTCTCGAAGGCAAGAAATTATTCTACCCCCAGCCCGCAGTCACCGTCGCCCCCGACACCGCCGACCCCACCTACCAGAAACACCTCGCCAGCCTCCAGCCCTCTGGCGCGGCCTATGAGGAAACCGATGGCGCAACCCTTAAAGCCCGTTTCCCTAACCTCTATAAAACCTTGGCCGATAGCGCAGCCGTCCTCATCGAATCCTCCCCCGGCCCCACGAACATGGCAGGTGTGGCTGGCCTCATAGACGTCGAGTCCACCCTCAAAGCCCTCACCTTCAATCTTCGCAAAAAAGGCGTAAGCCTCCGCAGCGGCGAAACCGTCACCGCCGTAACCCAGGCGGAAGGCAGCGCCACCGTCACCACTTCCGGCGGAACCAGTAGCTTCAGCAAAGCCATCATCGCCCCCGGCCAGTGGATCGAATCGCTTGTAAACACCAAAGACCACGGCATCGAACTGCGCTACGACCGCGCCATCATCCTTGATATAAACCTGAAAGCCATGGGCCTTGAAACCACCGGCATTCCCTTCACCAAGGGCCTCAAGCCAGAAGGCGGCACAGGAAGCATGTACAGCTATATGCCCGACGCCGCTGAAGGCCGGCTCAAATTCATTCCTGCCGCTTCAATGACATCCGTGACTGACGCGGCCCTGCTGAAACTCCCCGTCACCGAAGCAGAAAAAGACGCCGCCCTCAGCGCTGCCGCAATCCTGTTTCAGGCAGGCAAGGAAAAAGTAAGCCAGCACGCCACCGCATCCGTATGCGCCTTCACCTCACCCCGCGTCAAGGAAAACCCCCTTATCACCAAGCTAAGCGAAGACATCACCCTCACCGGGCTGGACAGTTCCAGCACCGCCCGCACCAGCGCGGGCCTTGGCAAAATCACCGCTTCCCTCGCCCTTGGCCGTGAAGAACCTTTTCCCGGAGCGTATGAAAAATACAGCCTCGACGCCCACAAGGCCCTCGTCGCCCAATCCCCGCAAATCGCCCCCGGCTCCGCCATAGAGCGTATGCTCTCCGACATCCGCCAAACCTTGGGCCTCTGATGCAGCACACCAGCAAAATCACCCGCTCGAAAGATCCGCTGTTCCTCATCACCCAGCCCGGCGACGAAATAGACTATTACAGCATCATCCTGCAAGTACCCCGCCACCGCGAATCCGCCTTTATCCGCGCATCGCGCAAAACCGGCTTCAGCGCGGCGGCCTTCGGCACCGTCATCTATTATGCTGCAGGCCAACTTTCCCCAGACGCCGCCCGCAGCATCGCAAGCGCTATTTTGAGTCCATCTTCTTAATCATATCCAGCGCTTCCTGCGCGGCTTTGTCGGCAGATTTCTTGGTGTCCACCGGCGCGGGCTTGGGATTGTTCCCCGGCACCTTAGGAATCGCAGCCACCGTGGGCGGCTGCGTGGCGGCTGCGGCCGCGGCTTTCTTTTTCGCATCCGCAATCCGCACCTGCAGCCTGCTTAAATCACTGCTGATGTCGTGCGCACCATAGGAACGCCCGTCCAGCACTTTCTTGAAATCAGCCGCCCTCTTCTGCAACACGCCCAGTTTCGCCACCGCGTTCGGGCTGGTCGGGCTAATCGCATAAAAATCTTCCGCAATGCTGTTGAGCTTCCGGTCATCCAGCTCCCTCGTCTGCGGCCCTTCCACATTGCCCTGCATCGGCGCTGCCGCCATAACCGGCACTTTGCCCGCGCTTCGTTTGTGCCCTGCTTTCATGGCAGGCGCAGGCATAGGCGCATTGCTGTTCCACGGCAGCGGTGCAGTGTTGATCGGCGCAGGCGCGCTACCCTGCGGCGCAGCGCCCGGGCTTTGGTTTAGCCACGGCAGGTTCTCCGCCTGCGCCAAACCCGGCATCATAACACCCGCCACTAAAACCGCTAAAAATCTCCGTTGCATATAAACTCTCTAAAAATGACCAATGTGATCCAAAAACGGAATCTTGTCCTGGAATGCCCGAAGCCCTGCCACCAGCAGCCCCAGCGCCACCCACAGCCACCCCTTCGCGCCGCCCCGCTTGCCGTAGGGCGTGTACCGCGAATAAGAAAGCCCCGAGCCGGGCAGGCCGAAAGTCGTCCGCTCGCCACTCGCGCCAAAATTTACCGTAGAACCTTTTTCCCCCAGCGACACACTGCCGCCGCGTTTGCTCAGGTTAAGCCGCACGCCCGGCAGCAGGCTGATACTTTTGCGAAAACGAAATCCCATAAGCTCTCCAGAAATTGCAATGCCGCATCATACGAACGCCGCCGCGCCATAGCAAGCCCAATGAAAACCGCTCACGCCGGGGCAAGATACTGCGAAAGCCAGAACAGCACCGCCAGCAGCGGCAGCCCAAACCCCACCACCACATGCAGGCCCGAATACAGCCGCCCCGACATGCCATTGCCTAAAGCCTGCGCCGCCCGCACATACACGATCGCCAGCGGCACGATCATCGGCACAAAATACCTGAAATCCTCGCAAACGATAATATGGTGCGTTACCGTGAAATACACGCTCGCGCCAATCGGGCAGGCAATGGAAACAAGATAAGGAAACAGGTCATAAAACCGCTGCCGCTTCAGGTACAGGCTGATAAGTGTGCTGCTCACCGCCATCATCAGGAAAATAAGCAGCAGGCTGTTGAGTAAGCTCGCCAGCATCGCGTGCCGCCAGTGATACTCCCCGTACAGCATGGTCTTGAGCATATTG
>JANYCJ010000123.1 GCA_025360345.1 Alphaproteobacteria bacterium
CATGCGCGGCCGCACCTTCGCTAATGCCTTCGTAATTCTCGATGAAGCGCAAAACACGACACCCACCCAGATGAAAATGTTCCTGACCCGCATGGGCGAGGGCTCCCGCATGGTCATCACCGGCGATCTTTCCCAGACCGACCTACCCAAGGATGTAAAATCCGGCCTCGGCGATGCAATCCGCAAAGTCGAAGTCATTGAAGGCATCGGCTGCGTCCGCTTCTCCGATGTAGACGTGGTGCGCCACCCGCTCGCCGCCAAGATCGTGCAGGCCTACGAAGAATGGGACCGCAAAAAGAAAACCCCCGTCAGCCATAATTAACCGTGATCCATGCCCGGTAAGGTGGAGGGGCTAATGCCGCTGGAAGTCACCGTGCAGCTAAAAACCCCCGGCTGGAAAAAATCCCTCCGCCCGTATTGTAAAACCGTGCGCGAAACTTGCACCGCCGCCATCATGGCCACAAAGCTCGCAAAATATGATTGCCTCTGGACCATGGCCGTGGTGCTTGCCGATGATGCTTTTATCAAAAGCCTGAACCGCGATTACCGCGGCAAGAACAAGGCCACGAACGTCCTGTCCTTCCCCTCCGAACCTGCCATCGAAGCGGGGGCAAAAACTTATGCCAAAGCCGGTGAGTTCGAGCTGGGCGACATCATCCTCGCTTATGAAACGGTAGCCCGCGAAGCTGCAGAGCAAAACAAAAGCTTCGCCTCCCATGCCCGCCACCTGCTGGTGCATGGCACCCTGCACCTGCTGGGTTATGACCACATGGAAGAACATGAGGCGCAGGCCATGGAAAAGCTTGAAATTAAAATACTGGAAAAGCAAGGCATTGATAATCCCTACTTGTCGGCCTGACCACGCTGTGCTAGTGATGGAACCCAACCGTTATGAACCTTCCCGCGCATAAGATACGCAACTCCCCTATGGACGACCAAGACGCCACCACGGCCGCCCGCGCCCCGGTAAAACCCGCATCCCAGCCCCTGCTTCAGGCCATTCGCGGCTGGCTCCGCCACTCCCTGCGCAGCGCCAAGGACAGTTCCCTGAAGGAAGCCCTCGAAGAAGCGATCGAAGAACATGAGATTCAAGGCGACGAGCGCCTTGCCCCCGAAGAAAAGATCATGCTGCACAACGTGCTCACCTTCGGCGACACCAAGGTCAGCGATATCATGGTCCCCCGCACCGACATATGCGCCGTCCCCCGTGAGATCGACTGGCCGCAGCTAAACCGCCACATCATGGAAATGCGCCACACCCGTATTCCGGTCTATGAAGAAACCCTTGATAGCATGAAAGGGTTCATCCACGTAAAAGACCTGCTGCCGCTCCTGTCTGGCGAGGCGAGCTTCGAAATGGGTAAAGTACTCCGCCCGCTGCTTTACGTGCCTCCCTCCATGCGCATCATAGACCTTCTCGTCATGATGCGTCAGGCCGGCAGCCACATGGCCATCGTAGTCGACGAATACGGCGGCACCGACGGTCTCGTCACCATGGAAGACCTTTTCGAAGAAATCGTCGGCGACATTCAGGACGAGCATGACGACGAAGAAGACAGCGACGACAAGATCACCAAGCTTTCCGAAACCTCCTATGAGGTAAACGCCCGCATTCCCATAGAGGTCCTTGAGCGCGAGTTAGGACTGAACCTTATAACTGAAGAAAAGGAAGGCGAGTTCGACACTCTCGGCGGCCTGATTTTCTTCCAGCTTGGCCGCGTGCCCGCCCGCGGCGAAATCGTGCGCCATGTCTCCGGCATCCGCTTTGAAATCGTGGAAGCCGACCCCCGCCGCATCCGCAAAGTCCGCATCCTCACCGCCTCCGCCGCCCAATGATCTGCAGGGCAGGGCAGTGCGCCGCCTTCCTCCCCACGCTCACCGGCTGGCGCCGTAACCTCGCCGCCTTCTGCCTCGGCGTGCTGGCCATGTTCACCCTCGCGCCGTTTTACGTTTTCCCGCTGCTCATTCCCGCCTTCAGCGGCCTCTATATATTGGTGGACTCCGCCCCCACCCGCCGCCGCATGTTCTGGGACGGCTGGTTCTGGGGCTGGGGCTATTACATGACCGGGCTATACTGGTTCTGCGTGGCGCTCCTCACCGATGAAGCCTTCGAATGGCTCATCCCCTTCGCCCTGTTCGGCCTTACCGGCGTCATCGCCATCTATACGGGCGTCGCCTGCTGGCTCATGGCCTTTGCAAAAAAATACATGCACGGCGAATCGCGCCTGCTCATCTTCGCCCTCATCTTCACGCTGGTGGAAACCGCGCGCGGCATTCTCTTCACCGGATTTCCATGGAACCTCCCCGGATACAGCTTCGGCTTTTCCGAGGCCACCCTCCAGCTCGCCTCCGTGCTCGGTCCTTATGGCCTCACCGGCTGTGCCGTCCTTTTCGGCCTCTCCCCGCTTTTTGCCCGTTATTATAAACCCGCCGCCGCTGCCATCTGGATAAGCCTCGCCGCCGCCGCCATCTGGGGTGCCTGCCGCATTCCCGCCACGCCCATGCCCACCGTGCCGGATATCCGCCTTCGCCTTGTGCAGGCCAATATCTCCCAACCGCATAAATGGAACCCAAAATTGCAGATGCAGGGCCTCCAGCAGCATATAGACCTCATGCACTCCCCCGGGCTGGAAAACATCACCCACATCATCTGGCCCGAAACCGCCGTGCCCTATGTGTTTCAGGAAAACTCGGCTCTCTCCCGCCTGCTTGGCTCCGCTATTCCTGAAGGAAAAATCCTCCTCACCGGCACGCTGCGCGCCGAAGGAAAAGATTTTGCCTCCGCCAAGATCTGGAACAGCCTTATGGCCATTGACCATAGCGGCAATATCATCGGCGCCTATGATAAGGCCCATCTCGTTCCCTTCGGCGAGTTCCAGCCCATCCGCCCCTACGTGCCCAAGGACTGGATGACCCCCGTAGGCCAGAAAGATTTTTCATGGGGCACCGCAAGCCAGGTGCTGGAATGGCCAGGCACGCCCCCCTTGCTGCCCCTGATCTGCTACGAAGCCATCTTCCCCGAAATGGCGCAGGCCGAAAGCGGCAATGGCCGCCCCGCATGGCTGCTCAATGTCACCAACGATGCATGGTTCGGCATGAGCACCGGCCCCCGCCAGCATTTCCAGATGTCGCGGATGCGCGCGGTGGAGCAGGGGGTTCCCCTCGTGCGCGTGGCCAATACCGGCATCTCCGCCGTGATAGACCCCTATGGCCGTATCACCGCCTACCTTCCGCTTGGAACCCAAGGGATACTGGATGCAGACCTTCCCCAATCTCTGGGTTCTGAAACAATTTACGCATTATATCACCGTATCTTACTGCCCAGTCTAGGATTTATCCTGTTTATATTGGCGCTTATCCGGCGTAAACCGCCAGTTTCCTCATGATTTCGCTTGCAAGTTGTAGCTGACGACTTAGTATCGCAAAAAAACGCCACCCTTAGAAGTAAGCCTATGACAAAGCAGAATATCGACGTTCATGTGGGCAAACGCCTCCGCTTGCGCCGTACCATGATGGGACTAAGCCAGGAAGCCCTTGCCAAGGCTGTAGGCATCACTTTCCAGCAGGTGCAGAAATACGAAAAAGGCGTCAACGCCATGAATTCCAGCCGCCTGTATGAATTCAGCCAGTTCATGCATATCCCCGTGGCCTATTTCTTCGAAGGCCTGAACGCCCCCGCAGAAGCGCCAGAACCCGCGCGCGGTTTTGCTGAAAGCGGCGAAGCCTTCATCCACGCCACCAAAAATGTTTCAGACCGCGAATCGCTGGAAATGATGAAAGCCTTCAAGCGCATTAAAGAGCAATTGGTGCGCAAGCGCCTGGCCGACCTCGTGCGCGCCGTGGCTGAAAGCCGCACCGTGATGGAGTAGGGCGGAAAACCTCTGCTTGACAACACCGCCAATATCCGTAATCCTTAATTAATACTACAGGTGGGGATTTGGACGCTTGCCGCCACCTTTATAAATAATGGTCTAAGCTATCCGGAAGCATCGTGCCCGAAGGCGCCTGCGTCTGGTACGACAAATCCCCGCAATATTATTGTGCCAACCACAGGGGATTTTTTGTGTCAAACCAGTTTTCCACTACCCGCAGCAGCTATATTTTCACCAGCGAATCCGTCGCCGAAGGCCATCCCGATAAGGTCTGCGACCAGATTTCCGACGCGGTGCTCGACGTCTACCTCACCGAAAATCCCTACGCCCGCGTAGCCTGCGAAACGCTTGCCACCACCAACACCATCGTGGTCGCCGGTGAAGTGCGCGGCGCAGATATCACCAAGGCCCAGATCGAGCAGATCGCCCGCGACAAGGTGCGCGAGATCGGCTATCTGCAGGAAGGCTTCCACGCCGACAACGTCGATGTTTACGTGCATCTGCACAACCAGTCCGCAGATATCGCCATGGGCGTAGACTCTGGCGAAAACAAAGATGAAGGGGCAGGGGACCAGGGCATCATGTTCGGTTTCGCCTGCACCGAAACGCCGGAATTCATGCCCGCGCCGCTCGCGCTGTCGCATAAAATCCTCGAAGACCTCGCCCGCGCCCGCCATTCCGGCGAAGCCAGCGGCCTCGGCCCCGACGCCAAAAGCCAGGTCTCCTTGCTGTATGAAAACGGCAAACCCGTAAAAGCCACTTCCATCGTGGTTTCCACCCAGCACGCCGAAGGCCTGACCCAGAAACAGGTGCGCGAAATCGTCCGCCCCTATGTGCTGAACGCCATTCCCAAAGGCTGGATGTGCGATGAAGCCGAGTTCTACGTCAACCCCACCGGCCAGTTCGTTATCGGCGGCCCCGATGGCGATTGCGGCCTCACCGGTCGCAAGATCATTGTAGACACCTACGGCGGCGCAGCCCCCCATGGCGGCGGCGCATTTTCCGGTAAAGACCCCACAAAAGTGGATCGTTCCGCAGCCTATGTCGCCCGCTACCTTGCCAAAAACGTGGTGGCCGCGGGCCTTGCAGACCGCTGCACCATCCAGCTGTCTTATGCCATCGGCGTAAGCAAGCCCATCTCCTTCTACGTCAGCACCGGCGGCACTGGCCGGGTGGACGAAGCCAAGCTCGAAGGCGTGTTGCAGGAGCTGGTGGATCTCACCCCCCGCGGTATCCGCGAACACCTGAAGCTCAATCGCCCCATCTACGCCCGCACCGCCGCCTACGGCCATTTTGGCCGCACGCCCGATGCGCAAGGAGGCTTCAGCTGGGAAAAAACCGACCTCGTCGCCAGCCTGCAGGATTATTTCAACCTCGCCCAAAAAAAAACTGAGCTGAAAACTGCAAACGCCTAAAAACGAATCCCTCCATGAGCCCCGCCTGCAAGCCTCTTTTGGCCGCAGGCGGGGTCGTCGTTTGCGAGACACCAAGGCAGGGCTTATGGAAACCTTGCTGCCCAGCCTGCTCATTGACCTGCCCGCACAAGGCGCTTTAAACCCCTCCGAAATTTTTACATCCTCTCTCACTGAATGCTGGCTGGAAATCGGCTTCGGCGGCGGCGAGCATCTCGCCCATCAGGCTGACCTCCACCCCAACACCGCCATCATCGGCTGCGAACCCTATCTCAACGGCGTGGCAGACCTTCTTCGGCACATCGACACAAATCGGCTGAACAACATCCGCATCTACGCCGACGACGCACGCCTCCTCATCGACAGGCTCCCCGATGCCAGCATCGCCCGTGCCTTCATCCTGTATCCCGACCCATGGCCCAAAGCTCGCCACAAAAAACGCCGCCTCATCCAGGCCCCGCTGCTGGATCGTCTCGCCCGTGTTATGCAGCCCGGCGCTTGCCTGCGCATCGCCACCGATGATGACGACTACTGCACCTGGATTTTGGAGCACGCCCTCGCGCACCCCGCCTTTGCATGGAATGCCAAAACCAGCACCGACTGGCTCACCCCCCCGGAAAACTGGATCACCACCCGCTACGAGCAAAAAAAGGCAGTGCAGCGTGGGATAACCCCTAGTTATCTGAATTTTATAAGAAAATAATATAACCTTCTAATGTGTCAATAAATGTGATAGACTCTCCAGTATGAATTAGGGAGGGTTTATGCCAACAATAAAAAATAAAGAATGGGAACTGGCCACCGCTGCCCATCTGCCGCCCATGAAGATCGTGCTGAACGCCGGAGCCGCCGCCTACAATGAAAAGACACTGTCGCTTACCGTTACCGGGATAAAGCACCCCCATCATGATTACGATGGCTATATCGGCGATGAAGGAAAAAATCCCGCGTTATTGCCCGTTGCCCGGCAGGCCGCGGCGATATTTAACGAAGAAGTGACAAAACACCTTGCCGTCCATTCCCCCATGCAGGAAGCGCGGCAAAAATACATCGGCAAAAAAAGCCCCGGGCCCATGGTTACGGACATGGTGGGTGGCCTCCTCTCGGTGCAAACCTTCAACCCCGCACCCCTTGGTCAGCCATTTGAACATCCCGTAAGCGATGCTGATATGGGCAAACTCTTCGACGCCGTGGCCGCCCGTATTGCAAAAGAAATTGCCGGTCTGGAAGGCCAGATCCAAAAAAACGCATCCCTTATGCCAAAAACAAATCCAACGCGTGCGGAAAGGCGTAAAATCGAAAAAAAGGTGGGCGATGCCTGGGCCGGGAGTATGCGCGTGCTAGAACGCGGTGGAAATATGCGAAGCCGCGGTGGCAGCCTCCCACAGCCGCACGAAGATAATTAAATCTGCTTCAGCGCCTGTAGCAAATCCGCCTCTAAATCCCGTACATCCTCAATCCCCACCGACAGCCGGATCAGCCCGTCGCCAATGCCCGCGGCCTTCAGCCCTTCTTTACCAAGGCTGGCATGGGTGGTGCTGGCCGGGTGGGTAATCAGCGTCTTCGCATTGCCGAGATTGTTGGAAATATCGCACACCGTAAGTGCATTCATGAACTTGAACGCGGCCTTCTTGCCGCCCTTCAGCTCAAACGCGATCATCGGCCCGCCATTGGCCATCTGTTTTTTGGCAATGGCGTATTGCGCATGGCTTTTAAGCCCGGGGTAAATCAGCTTCGTTACCTTCGCGTGCGCTTCCAGCACCTGTGCCAGCCGCAATGCATTCGCGCAGTGCCGCTCGGTGCGCAGCGACAGTGTCTCTAAGCTTTTTAGCAGCACCCATGCCGTAAACGGGCTCATATGCGGCCCCGTATGCCGCACAAACGGCATCACCACCTCGTCGAGGAATGCACGCTTGCCCAAAATCGCTCCCCCCAGCGTGCGCCCTTGCCCGTCAATATGCTTGGTAGTGCTATACACCACTAAGTCCGCGCCCAGCTTCAGCGGGGACTGAACCAGCGGCGTCGCAAATACGTTGTCAATAATCAGGCACGCGCCAGCTTTCTTGCAAATCTTCGCCACCGCCGCAATATCCACCAGCTCCAGCGTCGG
>JANYCJ010000125.1 GCA_025360345.1 Alphaproteobacteria bacterium
CGTGCTCTACCACTGAGCTACAGCAGCAAAAGGCCCCGAAAGGGAGCATTTAGCCGGCGGAAAATGCCATAAGCCACCCCTATTGGCAAGCGCAGAATGCCACAAGGCCATCTTTGTCTTGTAAAAAAAGGAAAAATCCCGTTTTAATCAAATGCGCCAAGCCGTTACGGCGCGCCCCGCACGCGCTTGGAAAGCAACATCAGGAAATAGCACATAAAAACCATGCCCCCCGCCTCCCGCCAGCTGAACCTCGCCGTCGCGGCCATCTGCGTGGGCCTCTACCTGCTGGCCGCCATGTTTTACCACATGGGCGGCGCGCTGATCGGCCAGCTCGATAACGCCGAAAAGATTCATCAGGGCGCGCCCACCGCCTTCCTCGTGGTGCATCCCGGCATGTATTGGCTGATCTCCGCGCTGGCAAGCCTCACCCATGCCCGCATCACCACCGCCGCCAGCATCGTGGGCAGCCTGCACTTCGCCGCCACCTTTGCAGCCCTTGTCTGGTTGCTGCGCCGCCTCACTGGCCCGCTGCAAACCCTGCCTCTCCTCACTTGCGCCCTTGCGCTTTTGTTCATGGGCAGCATCTGCATCCCCTTCCTGCCCACCCGATATTTTGACGCCCACGGCTTCAACCGCACCGCCGCCCTGCTGCGCAACTTCACCCATATCGGCGTTGTTCCTTACATGTACGCCTTCCTGGCCTGCCTCAGCCTCATGCTCCCGCGCCTGCTCTCAGGCGCATCCATCAGTGGCAAAACCTACGCGCTGGCCGCCCTGCTGTTAGCCGTCTCCGCCATTGTAAAACCCAGCTTCGCCATTGCCTACCTTCCGGCCTTGCTGGCATATCTCTGCCTCGCCCGCAAAAAACTGCCCCCCTTATCCCTGCTGCTGGCGCTTTCCCCCACCGTGGCAATCATCATCGGCGAATATATCGCCGGCGAAACGGGCTCCGTCAGCGGCGGCCCCGCCATGACCTATGTGGTGGACCCCTTCGCCGTCTGGTTGCAGAACAACGAAAACATCCCCATCGCCTTCATCGCCGCCAATGCCCTCGCGCTCTACATGCTGGCCGTCCGCCCTAAACAACTTTCCCCACTCACCTGCATCGCATGGCTAAACCTCGCTATCGCCCTCGTCCCCTACATCGCCTTGCGTGAAACCAACGAAGGCGCCGACCGTAATTTCGAATGGAGCTACCTCGACGCCAAAATGATCCTGATGGTCTGCTCCGCCGCCGACTGGCTCCTCTGGTGCAAAACCCCCGGAGGCGGCATACACCTGCCCGCGCTCACTCCGAAACAGAAAACCGGGGCCTTTCTCCTCGCATGGCACGGCATCAGCGGCATCATCGTGTTTTTCGCGGTGCACTGGCACCGCGCGGGCCACTAGGGCTTAAAGCCCGCCCACCGTGTCTTTCACGATATAATGCGGCCGCCGCTTGCTTTCCTGGTAAATCCGCCCCACATACTCCCCGATCAGCCCCAGCAGCATCCACTGGAACGCCTGGCTGATCACGATGATAAAGGCAAGGCTGGCCCAGCCCCGCACCGTGTTGTCCTCGGCATAGGAAATGCCGATATATAGCAGCAGCCCAAAGCTCCCGCACAGCATCAGCAGCCCGAAATAAAACGCCAGCCGCACCGGGTGCACCGAAAACCCCGTAAACGCATCCAGCGCCAGGTTCAGCATCTTGTGCAGCGTGTAATGCGGGTTCCCTGCGTAGCGCGGCTTGCGCTCATACGGCAGCGGCACCTGCGTGAACCCCACCCACGCCACCATCCCGCGAATGTAGCGGGCATATTCCGGCATGGCGCAGATTTCTTCCACCACCCGCCGCTTCATCAGCCTGAAATCCCCCGTGTCCTGCGGGATGGGAAATTCCGAAACCTTGGTCAGCAGCCGGTAAAACACCGCCGCGGAAATGCGCTTGAATGCGCTTTCCGCCTCACGTGAAAGGCGCTTGCCATATACCACGTCCGCGCCCTCATCCATCAGCCGCATCATCTCCGGCAGCAATTCCGGCGGGTCTTGCAAATCCGCGTCAATAATCATCACCCGCTCGCCCTTGCTGGCATCCAGCCCCGCCGTCACCGCCATGCTATGCCCGAAATTGCGCGACAGGCACACCCCCCGCACATGGCTGTCCTTCAGCCCCATCGCCCGGATTTGCAGCCACGTGGAATCCACCGAGCCGTCATTGACAAAAATAATCTCGTAGCCTGCATCCGCAAATGGCTCGCACGCCGCCGAAAGCCTGCGGTAAAGCTCGCTCATCACCGCTTCTTCGTTATAGCACGGCACGACAATCGAAAGGAAAGGCTGTTGCGTCATCATCTTACATGAAAGGATACAGGCATCTGCCAACAGGATTAACCTAATCGCAGGCGCGAATCGAGCAAAAAATGCCGAAACCCCAATGCGTAATGCGCATTTAGCAGGATAATATTTGCCTCCCCGCCCAAGCCCCCGTATGATGGTTGTTTGCCATTCACTCCCCAAAGCCATGACCGCAAGCCCGCCCAAACCCCCACAGGATAAAAAGCAGCCCAGCGCCCAAAGCGCTGACAAGCAGCAGCGCCTTGCCGAGGCCCTGCGCCAGAACCTGCTGCGCCGAAAGGCCGCCGCCCCGCCCAAAAAACCGGGCTGACCATGGCGATGTATTTCAACCTCTACACGCTGGCTAAAACCCTCAAGCGGCGTGAACTCCAGAAAAAAAACCGTCATCACCAGATGATGTTCGACCTGATGCGTATGCGCCGTGCCGATGCCGCCCGCATCCGCGAAAACGAAAAATCCATGAATCCCAAGCGCCCCGAGGGCAAGGATCAGGAATGGACCGATAAAGTCTCCAAAGTGCGCAACCGCTTAACCGGTAAAAAACGCGATGCCAAGGACCGCTGGAACCGCATGGCCGGCACTGGCGATGCCGGCGCGCGCAGCCGTTAAAGCCCTATCGCCCGCTTCACCTTCCGCGCCATCTTCTCCAGCGGCATCAGCACCCGCCCCTTCACAAGCTCATAAGGCCGCGCCTTAAAAACGGTGGAATGCGCCTTCCCGCGCCAATGCGCCGGGGCCTCTTTCGTGTAATAATACGCCGCGAAGGAATTGCGCGACACCCCCGCCGGGCAATGGATCGGCGTCACACCGTGGAAACTGGTGTCGTTGGTCTCAAACACCACGCAGCGGTTAAACACCGGCGCAAACCGCTGCACGCAATGCCGCACCTCCTTGTCCCACAGCTCCAGCTCCCCGCCCCAGCCTTCTTGCCAGCCCTCATTCAGGTAGAGCAGGATATTCAGCCTTCGGTGCAGCCCGCGCTCGGCGATGTAATTAAAATCCACATGCACGTCCAGGTGCCCCTTCGCCGCCGTCAGGTGCATCCCCCCGCCGTCCAGCAGCGCATCGGCCACCAGCCCCGGCATGTCGAACACATAGCCCAGTAAAGCGCAAAACTCCGCCGTGGCCAGCGCCTCATTCAGCCGCGCCACCGCAGGCGGAAACAGGGCCGCATCCGACACCTGCACCTTCTTTTTCTCATTCACCGCATGGTAACTATGCCCGATCTTCGCGGCCTGCGCATACGCGGGGTAAGCTGCCGCCACCGCCTTCGCAAACGCCTCATCCAAAAACCCGTCAATACAGAAAAAAGGGAAGGGAAGGGCGCTGCGCACCCGCTCGCGCAATTCTTCCCCGTCAATCGGCCTGATAATACTCATGCAGCGAAACTAGCCGAAGCACCCTTTTCACGCAAATGCCTTACGCACCTGCCCGCTGCGGGTTGCTGAAAGAGACGGTGACTAAGGGGCTTTTAAAAACCATGCCGTTGTTAAATGGTCGGGGCGAGAGGATTCGAACCTCCGGCCTCCTGCTCCCGAAGCAGGCGCGCTACCAGGCTGCGCTACGCCCCGACAGGGCGGCATAATAGGGTCTGGAAGCCCGTAAAACTAAGCCAGACCGCCCAGTTGCGCAACAAATACTTCCAAATTCGCAAATAGCCAGCGTATTCAAAAGCTTTCTTGCTTCACCCCTCGCCCCACTGCTGCTATAAACCAGTAAAACCCCGCTCTAAGGCCGCCTTATGCCCGAACCCGATACGCAAGCCCGAATAGACCAGACCCGCCTCTACACCGGAGCCCAGGACACCGCCCGCGCCATCGCCAGCGCCCGGCTCGCCCATGCCATCCTCGAAGAAATCGCCGGCCATCTCGTCCCCGGTATGCGCGAAAGCGAGCTGCGCGACTTTGCCTTGTCCCGCTTCGCCGCCCACGGCATTACGCGCACCTGGCACCCGCCTTACATTCGTTTCGCCAGCCACACCCTCCTCACCTTCATGGACAAGGCGAAGGAAGATTACATCCTCCAGGAAACCGACATCGCCTTCAAGGATAGACATCGGCATCGTCCATGGCGGCATCGAAGGCGATGCAGGCAAAACCCTCACCTTCGGGCACCACCCCGGGCACGAAAAACTGAAAGAAGCCTCCCACGCCATTTTCCACGAAGCCGTCGCCTACTGGCAAAGCACCTCCCCCACCGGCATCGCGCTTTATGAATATATTCACGCCCTCGCGCATAAAATGGGCGTGCTGTGGAACCTGGACCCCGCCGGCCACCTCATCGGCGCATTCCCCCATCGCGGCTGGAAACGCGGCATCAACCATTTCCCCGAATCCGTCGAAAGCGGTCGATGGATCTTGGAAATACAGGTAAAACATAAAGAATGTCCCTTCGGGGCTTTTTTTGAAGACCTGCTTTATGTGCCGAATGGCTGAGGATGCTATTTATGTGCGGCGGGCGCTTCAAACAGCGCGGGCGCCTGCGCACCTGCGGTATAGTTATAAAACTCCAGCACCCGGTCGCCATCTTCCACCCGCAGCGGGTATTTATGGTCCGCGCTCAGCCACACCGTGAAAGACGGCACCGGCTTCGAAGCATCGCTGCGCAGGGATTCGTCGGTCACCTTATACTTGGCGGCAGCCTCCCCGTGCAGCGTGTCGCTTCCCGAAGCCTCCCACGTCCCCCCGGTTGGGAAAATGGGTGGAATCTGCCATTCCGGCGCAATCTTGCTTTCCGTCACCGTGCCGTCCGTGGCAACGGAGATCGCCTTGAATTCATCCATCCGGTAAATCTTCACCTCGGATTCGGCATTGGGCTTGGCAATCTGGTTGCGCACCTTAAGCCCGTCGCGGCTATACATGTCCACGGTGAACTTGCCCGTCACTTTGTTGACTTCGCGTATCGTCACGGAAAAGCTGTTCGGCCAGCTGAATGGCGCCTGCGCGGCCCACACGGGCGTACCTGCCAGCATCAATGCTAAGAAAATGGCTACATGCGCTAAAAGCTTCATAGGCCCCCCTTCAAACACCGGCTATCGCCTAATTGGTCGGGGAGATAGGATTCGAACCTACGACCCTCTGGTCCCAAACCAGATGCGCTACCAGACTGCGCTACTCCCCGACGGGCAGGATGCGTTAAAACCAAACGCCACCGCTTTGGCGCAAACTCTTAACAAGAACCATTCCCTAACGCAAGCCCCAACGCGCACGCCCCCGCGAAAACCTATTGACTACGCACCTTACCGGCGTATGGTTTTCGCCTTAATCATTAATACTTAAGGAGCCTCCCCTTGTCCGCCGTCCAGTTCAAAGGCATCTACACCGCCCTCATAACCCCGTTTTCCGGCGGCAAGGTCGATGAAAAAGCCTTCCAGTCCTTTGTGGAGTGGCAGGTGAGCGAAGGCGTTCACGGCCTCGTCCCCTGCGGCACCACCGGCGAATCCCCCACCTTGAGCCACGAAGAGCACAAGCGCGTGGTGGAGCTTTGCATCGAGGCTGCTGGCGGCCGCATCCCCGTCATGGCCGGCACCGGCTCCAACTCCACCGATGAAGCCATCACCCTCACCAAACACGCCAAAAAAGCCGGCGCGGCAGGCGCGCTCGTCGTCGCCCCCTATTACAACAAGCCCACGCAGGAAGGCATCTACCAGCACTACAAGGCGCTGAACGACGCCTGCGACCTTCCCATCATCATTTACAACATCCCCGGCCGCAGCGTCATCAACATCACCGACGATACCCTCGCCCGCCTCTCGGAGCTGCCCAACATCGCAGGCGTAAAAGATGCCACCGGCGACCTCGCCCGCCCCTACATCCTGCGCTCTAAGATGAAGAAGCCTTTACAACTTCTCTCCGGCGAAGACATGACCGCCGTTGCCTTCAATGTTTCCGGCGGTCAGGGCTGCATTTCAGTGGCCTCCAACATCACGCCCAAAACCTGCGCCGCCGTGCAGGAAGCCTGCATGGAAGGCGATTACAAAACCGCCATCGAGCTGCAAGATACCCTAACCGAACTTAACCAGGTGCTGTTCTGCGAAACCAGCCCGATTCCGGTTAAATTTGCAAGCTCGCTCATGGGCAAATGCAACGGTGAATTGCGCCTTCCGCTGGTGCAGCCTAGCGAAGAGAGTAAAAAACACATCACCGAAGTGTTAAAAAAATTACGCTTGCTCTAAAATCTTTTTTCATCTTTATTACGGATTCCAGTTAAGATTGATTTTCTTTTTTGAATGGAATCTTGAGCCAAGCGAACCGCGAAGCGAGAGATTAATCTATGGCTCCAAAGCCAAAAAATAAGAAAGCCGCTCCGGCCTCCACCAGCGTGACCTTCAACCGTAAAGCCCGGTATGAATACACGATTGAAGAAGAGTTCGAAGCGGGCATCGTGCTCACCGGCACGGAAGTAAAATCGCTGCGCATGGGCAGGAGCAATATTGCCGATGCCTACGCAGGCCCAAGCCGCGATGGCGAGATAGTGGTGCACAACCTCTATATCGCCACCTACGCAAACGGCAACCGCTTCAACCACGAGGAGCGGCGCCCGCGCAAATTGCTGCTTCACAAGAAGCAGATCAACAAGCTGCTCGGGCGGCTTAAAGTACGGGGGGTGACACTCATACCGCTGTCGCTCTACTTCAACGCCCGCGGGCTTTGTAAGTTAAAACTCGGCCTGGCCACAGGCAAGAAAGAGTATGAAAAAAGAGACTCGATCAAGCAGCGCGACTGGCAACGCGACAAAGCGAGGATCATGCGGGAAAAGAACGGGTAAAGAATTTTAGGGAGAGTTAAGAAATGTTAGACGTCATTGCCGATTTCTGGAAACCGGTCAAAAAAGCCCCGCAGGCTGAAACGCTGAAACCGGAATTACTTCAGATCGGCAGCACCATGGGCTTCGGTTTCGTGCCGCAGGCCATGCTCTCCGGCCGCCGCCTGACCATTAACACCATCAACACCTACCTCTTCGGCGAAGAATCCCTCACCTCCTTCGTGCTCGCTCAGGACAAAGACCCCAGCGTCAGCATGATCGTGGCCGAATCCGAAGGCGAATACTACCTCGCCATCTCCCGCCGCATCTCGCTGGCCGACCGCACCAAGCTGTTTGATGAGCAGGAACTCGAAGCCGTCATGAGCAAGCAGGACGCCTCCCGCCTCGGCGCGCGTGAAAACGTAGCCGATTACAAAGGCTGGATCGTGCCCTCCTACAAGCGCGAGATCCAGGGCCTCAAAGGCATCATCTTCAAAGGCGACTACCGCAAAGCCCCCCTGCCTGAAACTAAGGACGGCAGCGAATTCGAATACACTCTCTTAGTGTCCGACAGCAACGAGCACGCTATCGAGATCGAGCGCTACACCGATGGCCGCGTCGAAGTTTACGCCACCGTCTACCGCCGCATGAACGATATCGGCGAAATCTCGCACCCCGCCCCCGTCACCGCCGAAGTCTCCCGGCCCGACGTGAAGCTCGCCTCCTCCACCGACATCAAGCCCTCAGCCGCCCAAACTCCCGTCATGAGCGCCCCCACCCTGAAGGAAGTCTCCCCTGAGTCCGAGTTCAAAGGCGCGGGCAACACCGCCGCCGACCCCGTGCTCCCGCCCGAGCCCAAAGCCCCCGAGATCAAGGAACCGGCGAAAGAACCCGAAGTAAAAGAGCCCGAACAGAAACCCTCCGAAAGCGCTCATGTGGCGGAAGCCGCCAAAACCGAGCCGCTGACCCTGCGGGAACTGCCTGCCGCGCCCCTGCCGGTCATCCCCGCCTCTTATACTGATACCCCTGCACAGGTAGAGCAGGTAAACCCCGGCGTCTTCGCGGTTAATATTCCCGCAAGCGCCACTTCCCAGAAACCATTCACCAACGAAGCGAGGACTGATATGAGCACCGCCACCGCCGAAGCAATGAAACCCAAACTCTACGTAAACCAGACCGGCCCCGACGCCTCCCCCGACGCGAAGAAAATGAGCGAAGGCGACAACATCGAGTGCGACCTGCGCGTGGCCAACAAGATCATCGACGAAGCAATCCGCAACGAAATGCGCCTCACCGACATCGTCCGCCGCATCATCGAGCTGCCGGTTGCTTATCCCGAATCCGTCCAGATCCCCATGACCCTCACCGATAGCGACTACTCCCTCCTCGCCATCCGCTACGGCATCTCGGCCTCCGACCGCAACGCCATCAAGCGCCGCATCATCGAAGACCTGAACGATTTCTCCGGCAAGAAATAAGCCGCGACACAGCATCAATAAAAAACCCCTGCCGGGCAAACCTGCAGGGGTTTTTTATTGGCTGTCTTATTGCCCTAGTCTAAGGGGCACGGGCCGCCAGGCAATGCCCAAGGGAATGTCGCAATCACTGCGCAAGAGGCATCAAGGCTGGCTTGGCTATACGGCGGCGCCGTTGTAGTAGACCATTCAAAAGACCCTGTGGTAACAGTGCGGCCATCGGTGCACACACAGGTTACAGTACAAAAAACAGTGGAAGGCAGCGTAATGCCATCTTCAGGGCCGTGCACACTTGTGCATCCCAAATTGATGGGCCCTTGGCCGGCACCTGCATACGCGTTTTGCGAAGCCAGTAAAGCAAGTGCCGAAACGGCCAATACCCTCCCATAAGCAGAAAAACGAGTGGTCATATTTTTCCCTCCCTTTGTTAACTCGCCCGAAGCCTAACATGGCAATAAATAACCCGCAATATGCCATCACCTTTCAACCATTATTAGGAACTCTGCCATGATTCTTCCCCTGTAAACACCGCGCCTCACCCTGCGCTGCCTCGCCCCCGAAACGGCGGGGAGTTGCACCATTTTCATACTGCAAACCGCCAAAAAGCCTTTAAACAGGCACGCTTATTCCCGAAACCACCTTCACTACCGCCCCCGTAAGCACGGCAAGCTCCTCTGCGCTAATGGTGAGCGCCGGGGCTAAATATATAATATCCCCAAAAGGCCGCACCCATACACCCTCTTCCACAAAACGGGGCCGCAGCGCCATCACGTCCACCCCGGCTTCCATCTGCACCACGCCAATCGCCCCCTTCACCCGCACGTCTACCACGCCCGCCATGCCCCGGCACGGCTCCAGCTGCTTCAGCATCTGCGCCTCAATCGCCTCCACCTGCCGCAGGCGCGGCTCGCGTTCAAACAAATCCAGCGAGGCATTGGCCGCCGCACACGCCAGGGGGTTTGCCATAAACGTCGGCCCATGCATGAACGCATGATCGAAATCCTCACTCAAAAACGCCGCGAAAATCTCTTCCTGCACCAGTGTCGCCCCGAGTGTCATCGCCCCCCCGGTCAGCGCCTTGCCAAGGCAGAAAATATCCGGCGCAAGTCCCGCCTCCTCGCAGGCAAACAGGCTGCCCGTGCGCCCAAACCCCGTGGCAATCTCATCGGCAATGAATAAAATCTGGTGCTTTTTGGCCAGCCGGTGCAGCTCCGCCAGCACATCCGCGCTGTGGAACTTCATGCCCCCCGCGCCCTGCACCAGCGGTTCAATGATCATCCCCGCAATCTGGGTGTGAAACCCCTTCAGCAGCGAATCCAGCTCCTCGAACGCATACTCGTCCGAAGGAATATCCACCACGAACTGTTTCACCACCGCGGTGCGAAAAGCCTTATGCAGCCCCCGCTCCGGGTCTGAAACCGCCATTGCCCCCAGCGTATCGCCATGATACCCGTGCGAAAAACATAAGAACCGGTCCTTATGGTGCTTGCCCTTGTTGCGCCAGTACTGCAGCGCGATCTTGAGCGCAATCTCCACCGCAACCGACCCCGAATCACCGAAAAACACCCGGCTTAAGCCCGCAGGCGCGATCTTGCAAAGCCGCGCCGCAAGCGTAAGCGCCTGCTCATGCACCAGCCCGCCGAACATCACATGCGGCATCACCGCCAGTTGCTTTGAAACCGCCTCCTGTATATGCGGGTGGTTATAGCCATGCGCCGCCGTCCACCATGAGGCCACCCCGTCCACCAGCACCCGCCCGTCAGCCAGCGTAATGGTGGAGCCTTGCGTGGAAACAACCGGCAGGGAAAGGGGGGCCGTCTGCATCTGCGCATAAGGCAGCCAGATATGCGCCATGCCTTCATCAAACCATGCGGGGGACATGGCCATAGCTACGCCGCGTGGGCGACCCCGGCCTCAGCCGCGTGCACATGCTCTTCCTGCACCAGCTGCAGGGGTTTCAGCCCCAGCTTGTCAAACAGCTTCATATCTTCGTTCGTGCCCGGGTTGGGCGTGGTCAGCAGCTTTTCGCCGTAAAAGATGGAATTCGCGCCCGCAAGGAAGCACAGCGCCTGCATCTGCTCGTTCATCGCCTCCCTTCCCGCCGAAAGCCGCACGAAACTCTTGGGCATCATGATCCGCGCCACCGCGATGGCCCGCACGAAATCGAACATATCCAGCTCCTCCGTGCCCGCCAGCGGCGTGCCCTTCACCTGCACCAAAAGATTCACCGGCACGCTCTGCGGGTGCTCCGGCAAATTGGCCAGCGTCCGCAGCAGCTCCGCCCGGTCGGTCTGCCCTTCGCCCATGCCCACAATGCCGCCGCAGCACACATTCATGCCCGCGTCCCGCACGTTGGAGAGCGTGTCCAGCCGGTCCTGATAGGTGCGTGTCGTAATCACATTGGGGTAAAATTCTTCCGAGGTGTCGAGGTTGTGGTTATAATAATCCAGCCCCGCCTCTTTCAGCCGCAGCGCCTGCGCGGGCGTAAGCATCCCCAGCGTCGCACACGTCTCCATCCCCAGACTCTTCACCCCTTCGATAATCCCCGCCACATTTTCAAGGTCGCGGTCTTGCGGGCTGCGCCACGCCGCGCCCATGCAAAAGCGCGATGCGCCCGCCGCCTTGGCCTTCTGCGCTTCGGCCATTACGTCATCCTTGCACATCAGCTTACTGGCCTTAACGCCCGTGTCATACTGCGCCGCCTGCGGGCAATAGCTGCAATCTTCCGCGCAACCACCTGTTTTAATGGACAAAAGCGTGCTAATTTGCACCTCATTTGCATTAAAATGCTTCCGGTGCACCCCTTGCGCTTCAAACAGCAAATCATTGAACGGCAGGCTGAATAGGCGTAAGACTTCTTCTTTAGTCCAGTCATGGCGGATGTCGGAAGAGTGCTGCATGGTCAAACCCTGATTGGTTAATTGTTAATGGTGTTCTAGCGTAACGATCCCCAAAATGCCAGCATTAGACGAGAGTTTACAGCAAAAATTATTACTGCTGGAAGCCAGACATACCCGCAGAACCCTGCACGAAACCGCCCGCGGCGGAGGCGTTCGCGTGCGCCGCGCTGGCCGCGATTTAATCTCCTTCAGCTGCAACGACTACCTGAACCTCACCCACCACCCCAAACTCAAACAAGCCGCCCACGCAGCGATCGACGCCTACGGCACCGGGGCAGGGGCCTCCCGCCTCGTCACCGGCGATGTGCCGCTGTATGCCGAGCTCGAATCCGCCCTCGCCGCGTATAAAGGCACCGAATCTGCCCTCATTTTCGGCAGCGGCTACCTCGCCAATCTCGGCGCCATTCCCGCCCTCGTCGGCAAAGGCGACCTCATCCTCGCCGACAAGCTCTCCCATGCCTGCATGATCGACGCCGCCAAACTTTCCGGCGCCACCGTCATGCGCTTCGCCCATAACAATCTCGACCATTGCCGCCTCCTCCTCGAGGCCAACCGCGCCGAGCATCACCACTGCCTCGTCCTCACCGAAACCGTGTTCAGCATGGACGGCGACCGTGCACCAATTCAAGCACTTAGCCGCCTGTGCAAAGAGTTCGATAGCTGGCTGATGACCGACGACGCCCATGGTTTCGGTGTCCTCCCCCGCACCGCCTCCCCGGCCGATATCCAGATGGGCACTCTCTCCAAAGCCTGTGGAAGCTACGGTGGATATGTCTGTGGATCAAACCTGCTGATAAGTTACCTGACCACCGCCGCCCGCAGCCTGATTTTTTCCACCGCGCTCCCCCCCGCCACCCTCGCCGCAAGCCTCGCCGGTGTCAAGATCATCGCAAACGAGCCTGATCTCGTCGCCAAGCCCATGGCCCATGCCCGCCACTTCACCAGCCTGCTCGGCCTCGACCCCGCCACTTCGGCTATCGTGCCTGTTTTGCTCAAGGAAAACGAAAAAACCTTGGCCGCCTCCCAACAGCTCGAGGCGCGGGGTTTTCTGGTGGCCGCCATCCGCCCCCCCACCGTCCCGGACAACACCGCCCGCCTCCGCTTCGCCTTCACTTCCTCGCACGAAACTGCGGATGTCGAGGCCATCGCCACCATTGTCAAAGAACAGGAATGGGTATGCACATAGCCTGTTTAAGTGGTTGGGGACAACCCGCCGATGCCCTCGCCAGCATCATCCCCCCTTCCGCCACCTCCATCACCCATATCGACTACGCCCGCCACGAAAGCGCGAATGCCGCCCTCCTGCACATCGCCGAAAAAGCCAAAGGCTGTGACATGGTCGTCGGCTGGTCGCTGGGCGGCCAGCTCGCCCTGCGCGCCATTGCCTCTGGCATCTTCCACCCCAGCCGCCTCGTCCTCATCGCCGCCCCTTTCCAGTTCGTCAAAAACGCTGCCCTCCCCCTCGGTATGCCCCGCGACCTCTTCGAAAAATTCCGCGACAACTATGATAAAACCCCCCTCGCCACCCTAAAAAAAGCGTGGGAGCTCATCTCAAAGGATGATTCCAACGCCCAAACCGTCCGAAATCACCTCCTCGCCACCGACAAAGAAGAGCTTTTAACAAAAAACTGGGGCAATTGGCTTCAAATACTCGAAAATTTCACCTGTAAAGACCTTTACACCGCCGAATCCCCCCCCACCTTGCTCATCCACGGCGACCGCGACCTCGTCGTCTACCCGGAGCAATCGGAAAAAATGCTCACCATCCTCCCCCGCGCTCGCCTAGAAACATTCCCCGGCTGCGGCCACGCCCCCCACTGGCACGACGCCGCCCGCGTCCAGTCCCTCATCACGGCCCATGCCCATGTATGACCGCGCCCAGATAAAAGCCGCCTTCGGCAAAGCCGCCATGCAATACGACGCGCAGGCCGAGCTGCAATCCCTCATCCGCGCCGATGCCATTGCCCTTGCCGGCCAGCACTGGCCCGAAAACGCCCACATCCTCGATCTTGGCTGCGGCACCGGCGCATTCACCCGCGAGGCGCGAACTCAAGGACTTAAGGTAGAAGTCACCGCCGCCGACCTCGCCTTCGGCATGTGCCGTCAGGCAAGCCTTTCCACCCCCCGCGTCATCAACGCCAGCGCCGATGTGCTTCCCTTCCCCGATGGCAGCTTCGACGGCGTCTTCTCCTCCCTCATGCTCCAATGGGTGCCAGACACCCTGGCCGCCTTGCGTGAAATAGCCCGCGTCACCCGCCCCCATGGCCGCTGCATCCTCACCAGCTTCACCGAAGGCACCCTCAAAGAGCTGAAAGAGGTCTTCGCCAGCATCGACACCACCCCCCATATCAACGCCTTCCTGCCCCCCATGGGCCTGACCGCCATGGCCGCCCATGCCGGTTTCGCCCTGCTTGACGCCAGCGAGGAAACCTTCACCGAATACTATTCCGATGCCTCATCCCTCATGCGCAGCATCAAATCCATCGGCGCAGGCAACAAGGACACCGCCCGCGCCCGCGGCCTCATGACCCCCTCTCGCCTCAAAACCATCGAAACCCGCTACGCCGAACATTTCGCTACCAAAAAGAAAAAAGGCCTCCCCGCCACCTGGAACGCCATCACCCTGCTACTGGAGAGGCAGCCATGACCCAGCGTAAAGCCCCGCTTTTCATCACCTCCACCGGCACCGGCATCGGCAAAACCGCCACCACCACCGCCCTGTGCTGGCAGCTGCGCGCTGACCACCAGCAGGTGGCCGCCCTGAAACCCGTCATCAGCGGCTTTGATCCGCAGGATGAAAGCAGCGACTCCGCCCTCATCCTCAAAAGCTGCGGCATCACCCCCTCGCCAGAGGCCATCCACACCATCTCCCCGTGGCGCTACCACGCCCCGCTCTCCCCCAACCTCGCCGCAGACCGCGAAGGCGGGCCCGTAGACCTCGCAACCCTCGTGGATTTCTGCCGCGATTACGAAGCCCTCGCACAGGGCCAGATGCTGATCGAAGGCGTGGGCGGCATCATGGTGCCTTTAAACAACCACCACATGGTGGCAGACTGGATGCAGGCGCTGAACTGGCCGGTCATCCTCGTCTGCGGCACCTATCTCGGCGCGCTCAGCCACACTTTGAGCGCGCTGGAAGTGCTGCGCCACCGCGCACTGCGCGTAAAAGCCCTCGTCGTCAGCGAATCGGAAAACAGCCCCGTGAGCCTCTACGATACCGCGGCCACGTTGGAACAATTTGTACAATTCACCACCCCTGTGGTAAAGATACCCCGCCTCCCCGCCATGGCCCAGCCATGGGAACATTGGCCACCCCTAAGCTGGATATGTGATTAGCGATGATGCCATGACCAAAAAGAAACCGAACCCCTACGACATCTACTCGCTCTCCTCCATGCGCAAGCGCCGCAGGAAATCCAGCGAATTTGACCTCTATCCCGATTTTAACAAGCGCATGATCGCAGCCACCCTGGATTCCGTGGTGCTCATGTTCCTGACCCCGGTGTTCGACTGGCTGGCCCCCATCGACCGCAGCGGCCTGTCCACCATCGCCATGGCCGCCCGCGACCAGGAAAATCCCCCGCCCGTGTCCTCCCTCACCATGCAGCTCCTGCAGGATCATGCCTTCGTCCGCAGCTGGCTGGAAAACTTTTCCCTGCAATGCCTCGCCTTTCTCATTTACAGCGCCATCTGCTGGTATTTCTGGTCGGCCACCCCCGGCAAGATGATTATGGGCATGAAAATCGTGCAGGCCAAAACCCACAAGCCCATCAATATCGTCAATATCGCCCTGCGCCTCGCCGGATACGTAATTTCCATGACCTGCCTCATGGCCGGCATCCTCTGGATCGGCACCAATAAGCGCCACCGTGGCTGGCATGATTACCTCGCCTACACCGAAGTCATCAACACCCCTTACCCGTGGAACAAGAAGAAGCACCAACACCCAGCCACCCCGCCAGCCCCAGTCAGCCCCCAACCCGAGGAAATAAAAACCGATGAAACTCCTGCTGATTGAAGACGACAAGGAATCTGCGAAATACCTGATGAAAGGCCTGCGCGAGCAGGGCTATGTCATCGACCATTGCGACAACGGCAAGGACGGCCTGTTCCTCGCCGCGAGCGAAAAATACGACGCCATGATTATAGACCGCATGGTTCCTGAGGTAGACGGCATCACCATCATCCAGACCCTGCGCGCCGCCGGCAACGAAACCCCGATGATTATTTTAACCGCCCTCGACAAGGTGGAAGAGCGCGTCAAAGGCCTCAAATCCGGTGCAGACGACTACCTCGCCAAGCCCTATTCCTTCACCGAGCTGCTCGCCCGGCTTGAGGCCATCACCCGCCGCAAGGCCGGGGAAAAAGCCGTGACCAAGCTCACCTGCGGCGAGCTGGAAATGGACCTCCTCACCCGCAGCGTCATCCGCTCCGGCAAAGTCATCGAGCTGCAGGCCCGCGAATTCGCCCTGCTCGAATACATGATGCGCAACTGCGGCACCGTCGTCACCCGCACCATGCTGCTCGAACATGTCTGGGATTATAATTTCGATCCGCAAACCAACGTCATCGACGTACACATCTCCCGCCTGCGCCAGAAAATCGACAAAGGCTTCGAAAAAACCATGATCCAGACCCTGCGCGGCGCAGGCTACAAACTCGTCGTTTAAAGTCACCCAACTCAGTTTAAAGTCATTTCAACCGCTTCATTTAAAGTTAGCCATTTAAATCAAGTCAGCCGTTTAAATAATTTCCTTTGGTAGAGATATGGATAACGAGACTGTTCAGGCGATAGCGAAAGCTACAGAATCTATTGCTCCGTCAATTAATGGAGCTACAGGAACAATAAAAAAATTTGTTGACTCACCACTAGAAGAGATCGGGGGTTTGGTCGCAGATTCCTTGCGACGGAAACGGATACTGAACTGGGTAAAGTTTCAGCCTAAACTAAAAAAGTACATGGTAGAGGCTGGAGTAACTGAAGTACGTGCAACGATTCCATCTCGTGTTGAATATGACTTGATTGAAGCAATTACACGTGAAGATGACGACGAATTACAGAATTTGTGGGCACAGTTAACAACAAACATAATTAACCCCAACACCCCCATAGATGATTATGGATGGCAAATCGCACTTCTTAAACAGCTAAGTCCATTAGAAATTAGCATTTTGAAAAAAATCGTATTTGCTCCTAAGGGAATGAAGGAAAAGTATGGTGGCGGCTTTCCAACAGGTCTTTTACCAGAAGACTTTCCCGAGGTAGATCCTAACGGCGGCGGCGAGGAAAAACTTCCTAAAGCACCAAAAAATGTAGAATTAGCTATCTGGCACTTAATTGGACTTGGGTGTGTTGTTGACGCTAGTGCATTCAATGATGGAGATCAGATTTTTTGGATTAACACGACCAAGTTGGGCAGGGAGTTAATAGAATCTTGCGAACTAAGGTATAATAGCAGATAGCTTCAAAGGCCTCTCAAGCACAAGTTATCAGCATTTTTATAGACTTATGGAATCACGCCTCAACCGCATCATCAAAACCTTCACCTTCCGCTTAGGGCTGGTGTATGTCGGCTTGTTTTCCCTCTCCGTCATTCTTCTTTTCGGCTTCATCTACACCTTTGCCATGAACTACCTGCAGGTGCAGATCACCGACGCCATCCGCCTCAAATATTCCTACCTCCTCGAAGAATACAAACAGACCGGCTCCAGCGGCGTGGAAGCCCGCATCAAGGACCAGATCGCCGAAGATTCCGACAACAACGAAATCTACCTGCTGGTAAACCAGAAGCTGGAAAAAATCACCGGCAACCTCAACGAATGGCCGCTAAACGCCACCCGCGAAGGCAGCTTCGAAAAAGAAGGCTTCTGGATCCGCTTCCATATCGAGGGCAACCACGAGCAGCCCGGCGGCATCGAGGTCAAGGCCGTCACCGTTCCGCTCTCGAAATGGCGTTCCATCCTCGTAGGCCTGTCCCTGCAAAGCAATGAGCGCATCGAGCAGACCATCGTGCAAACCTTCTGGGCCAGCCTCCTCGTCACCCTCATCATGGCCTTCATCGGCGCAACCGTCATGACCCGCTCCGTCATGCGCCGCATCAACGTCATTAACCGTTCCGCCGGCACTATTATGCACGGCAACCTCTCCGCCCGCATCCCCTTCACCATCGGCGGCGACGAGTTCGACGACCTCTCCGCCAACCTGAACCAGATGCTGGACAAGATCGAGATGCTGCTCGGCTCCCTAAGCCAGTTCGCCAACAACATCGCCCATGATTTGAGAAGCCCCCTGAACCGCATCATCAACCGCCTCGACGCGGCGCTGCGCAACATGGAAGAAGACAACCCCGCCCGCAAGATGGTGGAAAAAAACATCCATGAAATGGAAGAGCTGGTCGGCACCTTCAACTCCATCCTGAAAATTTCTGAGCTGGAAGCCAACACCGAGTTCCGCACCTTCGAAGCCTGCGACCTCCAGCGCGTCATAGACAACCTCGTGGAGCTGTACGAGCCCTACGCCGCCGAAAAAGACATCATCCTCGCCAACACCATCCGCACCCCGCTGGTCATCTACGGCGAAAAAAACCTGCTGACGCAGGCCTTCGCAAACCTGCTCGACAACGCCATGAAATTCAGCATGAAGGGCGGCACCGTCACCGTGGGCTATGAAACCACCACCGACACCACCACCGTCACCATCGCCGACCACGGCGCGGGCATCCCCACCCAGTTCCATAACAAGGTGTTCGAGAAATTCTTCCGCCTCGAGCAAAGCCGCAACACCAAGGGCAACGGGCTGGGCTTAAGCCTTGTCGCCGCCATCGCCCGCATCCATAACGCCACCATCTCCTTGCGTGACAACAAGCCCGGCATCGTCGTGGCTCTCACTTTCCCGCAATCGGCAAACACCTGAATTTAATAAAATTAACCTCCACCCTCCCAAAATCCTTGTTCCACTTGCCCGAACTTTGCACTAAGGTCACATCGAATTTTAATACGCAGGCGATTAAGTAAGCAGCCAGCAACCCGTTTCACCCCTAGGAGATTCCCATGATCAAAGGAAAAAATGCCATCGTTACCGGTTCCACCAGCGGCATCGGCCTTGCCATCGCCCATTCACTGGCTGCCGAGGGCTGCAACATCCTGCTCAACGGCTTTGGCGACAAATCGCTCATCACCGGCATCGTAAACGAGCTAAACAGCAAATACGGCGTGCGCGTGGATTACTCCCCCGCCGACATGACCAAGCCTAAGGATATTGTAGACATGATCGACATGTGCGACCGCGTTTTCGGCCGCACCGATATCCTCGTCAACAACGCCGGCATTCAGGCCACCGGCCCCACCGACGGCTATTCCATCGAAAAATGGGACCAGATCATCGCCATCAACCTCTCCGCCTCGTTCCATGCCATCCGCGCCGCATTGCCGGGCATGAAAAAGCGCAACTATGGCCGCATCATCAACATCGCCTCCGTGCACGGCCTCGTAGGCTCCATTGACAAATGCGCTTACGTTGCCGCCAAGCACGGCCTCGTCGGCCTCACCAAGGTCGTAGCCCTCGAAAACGGCGATTACGACCTCACCTGCAACGCCATCTGCCCCGGCTGGGTCCACACCCCCCTGGTCGATAAGCAGATCGACGACCGCTCCAAGGCCGAAGGCAAAACCGCCGAGCAGATCACCAAGGAAATGCTGGGCGAAAAACAGGCCATGAAACGTTTCACCGAAACTGACCAGATCGGCGGCCTCGCCGTTTATCTGTGCAGCGATTCGGCCCGCACCATCACCGGCACCACCATCGCGATCGACGGCGGCTGGACGGCAGCGTAAGGAGCCCCGCCATGAAAAAGGAAGATGTCCTCAAAATTTCGTCCATGCCCATTCTGGGGGGCTGCTATCCTCCCGGCCCATACCGTTTCATCAACCGCGAATACCTCATCATCACCTACGAGTCCGACCCCGACGCTATCCGCAGCATGGTGCCCGAGCCGCTGGAGCCCGATGACGGAAACCTCGTGGCCTATGAATTCATGAAAATGCCCGACAGCTCCGGCTTCGGCGATTACTGTGAATCCGGCATCACCATCCCCTGCAAATACAAGGGCGAAAAAGTCGGCTTCATCCTCGCCATGTATCTAGACGACGAGCCCCCCATCGCCGCGGGCCGCGAAATCTGGGGCTTCCCCAAGAAATATGCCAATCCCACCCTCGAAGTGGTGCACGACACCTTCACCGGCAAGCTCGAATATGCCGGCGAGCGCGTGGCCCTCGGCACCATGGGCTATAAGCATGAAAACCTGCTTTACGACAAAGAGCTCCTGCACCACTGCAGCCCCGACAAGGTGAAAGAAGGCCTCGGCAAAAAGCAGTTCAACCTGAAATTCATTCCGGGTGTGGACGGCAAGCCCGCCATCTGCCAGCTCGTCTCCTACCGCATGACCGATATCGAGGTCAAAGGCGCGTGGGCTGGCCCCGCCCGCCTCCACCTCATCCCGCACGTCAACGCCCCCGTGGCAGACCTGCCGGTGCGCCGCATCGTCGGCGGAAGCCACTTCATTGCCGACATGACCCTGCCTTACGGCACCGTGGAATACGATTACCTGAAGGAATAGCGATATGGCCAAGCCCACCAAGAAGGTAAACCTGGCGTTGCAGGGCGGCGGTGCCCATGGTGCCTACACCTGGGGTGTGCTAGACCGCCTCCTCGAAATCGAGGAACTTGAAATCGAGGGCATCTCCGGCACCTCCGCCGGGGCCATGAATGCCGCCATGCTGGTCAACGGCTACGCAGCCGGCGGCAGGGAAGGGGCCAAACAATGCCTTGAGAACTTCTGGCGCCGCATCAGCGAGGCAGCGGCCTTCAGCCCCCTGCACCAAACCCGGCTGGAGCGCATGTTCACCGGCTGGAACCTGGATTCCTCCCCGATCTATCACTGGATGGATTTCCTGAGCCGCACCTTCTCGCCCTATGAGCTGAACCCGCTCAATATCAACCCCATGCACGCCATCTTGGAAGAAATGCTCGACCTGGACGCCGTGCACGCCCATGGCAAGATCAAGCTGTTCATCACCGCCACCCACGTCGCCAGCGGCCAGGCGCGCGTCTTTTCCGGCAAGGAAGTCACCGCCGATGTGCTCATGGCCTCCGCCACCCTGCCTTTCATCTATCAGGCCGCCGTGGTCGATGGCGAGCAGTACTGGGATGGCGGCTACATGGGCAACCCCGCCATCTGGCCGCTGATCTATAATTGCGAATCCGAAGATGTGATCCTCGTGCAGATCAACCCGGTGACCGATACCGCCGCCCCCACCACCGCCAGCGAAATCATCAACCGCCTCAACGAAATCACCTTCAACTCCAGCCTCATCGCCGAAATGCGCGCCATAGATTTCGTGGCCCGCCTGCTGGCAGACGGCAAGCTGAGCCCGAAGGAATACAAATCCATGCGTATGCACCTGATCTATTCGCCCAAGCAGATGCATAACCTCAACGCCTCCAGCAAGATGAACGCTAACTGGGATTTCTTCCAGTACCTCAAAGCCATTGGCCGCGCCGACGCAGACCGCTTTGTGCAGGAAAACTGGAAAGATGTCGGCAAGGTCTCCACCCTCAACATTCAGGAAAAATTCCTCCTCGGGCCCGGCGAAAAACAGGAATATTACGGCGACCTCGCCGAGGTCATCAAGAAAGTGGCACAGGCCGAGGAAATCGCCGACAAAGCGGTGAAAAAAGCCGAAGGCATTCCCACGCCCACGCAAAAGCCCATGGTGCAGCCCGTATCCACCGCCAAGCAGGGCAACCCTAAGCCCGTTTCCCCCAAACCGGCCGCTGCGGTCAAAAAGCCCGCGCCCTCAAAAAAACAGGCCGAACCCAATAAAAAGAAACAGGTGCAGAAGCGCAAATAAATACAGCGCCCGCGAAATATCCGAAGGCTGCGCCTTCACCGTGCCGCTGCCCCACCACCGCCGGTCTCCATAGGCCGACATTGGCCCGCCCAGCGACAACCCCAGCACATGCGCCACGCTCATCAGGATGAACGACTGCGAATCCCGCGTGAACCGCGACTCCGCGGTAATGCTGCGCGCTGCCTGCCTCGGGTTGGAAGTGGGCAGGAAATACGCCGCCGCCAGCCACAGCCCCGCCGCCAGCCTCACCGGCACGTAATCCAGCGCGAAATGCACCTGCCGCGCCAGCCGCCCGAAGCCCTGCGGCACATCCGCCGGCTGGTTCAGCGTCTCCACGATCAGGTACAGCGCCCGGATGAAAAAAAGCCCCGGCAGCCCCGCGAGGCAGAACCACAGGCACGGCGCCCATATCTTCTCCGCGAACTGCACCGCCAGCAGCTCCACCCCCGCCCGCGCCATGCCCGAGGGGTCCAGCAGCGCGCTGTGCCGCCACGGCGTGTTCTCCAGCGCGTGCCGTGCCGCAAGCAAGTTGTTCTGCTTCAGGTATTTCTGCACCTGCCGCCCGCGGTCCCAGCTGGGCCGCACCGGCAGCAAACAGGCCAGCAAAACCATCTCTACCGGCTGCAGGTTAAACGAAAACAGCCACCCCAGCAGCCACCCCAGCGCCACGCACCCGCAAAACACCACCACCACGAAAAACACCCCCCGCGCCTCCCGCTCGCGCAAGGAGCGGTGCTCGCGGTCCAGCTTGCGCTCGGCCTTGCCGATCAGGCTGGCGGGCATCCGCGCAATCCGGTCCAGCTTCAGCGGCATATACAGCCAGCGCGGGCCAGCAAACGCGGCATTCAGGAGCAGGGCGCTCAATAGCAATACGGCACGGTCCATCAATCAGCTCACTTGCGGTTAGCGCATCATCCGGGGTATAACCCCATTTTACAAGAATTTTAAGCATGGCCTCCCCCCTCGACATTTCCAGCCTCCCCTCGCTGAAGGCCATCATCGCCGCCTTCGGCCTGTCGGCGAAAAAAAACCTCGGCCAGCATTTCCTGCTCGACGAGGGCATCACCGACCAGGTGGCCTTCTACGCGGGCGACCTCGCAGGCTTTAACGTCATCGAAATCGGCCCCGGCCCCGGCGGCCTCACCCGCTCCCTCATCCGCGCCCAGCCCCAATCCCTCACCGTGGTGGAAATGGACGAACGCTGCATCGCCGCCCTCGCCCCGGTAAAACAACTCCTCGGCCCCCGCCTCACCGTCATCGAAGGCGACGCAACCAAGGTAAACCTGCAGCAAACCGTGCCCGCCCCGCGCAAAATCGTCGCCAACCTGCCCTATAACGCCGGCACCCAGATGCTCATCAACTGGCTTGAGGATATTTATCATCATGGGGCAGGGGCCTATGCCTCCCTCACCCTGATGTTCCAGAAAGAAGTGGCCGAGCGCGTCACCGCAACCCATGGCAACAAAGACTATGGCCGCCTCTCCATCCTCGCCCAGTGGCTCTGCGAATGCCGTTACGACATGGAACTCCCCCCCGAGGCCTTTTCGCCCCCGCCCAAAGTCAGCAGCGCCGTCATCACCCTCACCCCGCGCCCCAAACCGCTGGTGGATGTTAAACTCGAAACCCTTGAGCTCATCACCGCCAAGGCCTTCGGACAGCGCCGTAAAATGCTCCGCTCCTGCCTCAAGGGCCTCGACATCCCCGCCGACCAGCTGCTGGAGCAGGCAGGCATCGCCCCCACCTTGCGCGCCGAGCAGGTGGAACTATCCCAACTCTGCCATTTAGCCCTTATCTATCAAAACCTTACAAAGGTAAATTGAAATTAACCGCATGGTGTGGTAGCGTAAGCCTTAATTAAAAGAGGACCTATGCCCAACGATACTAAACCACCCAAATCTGCATCCTTTGAAATGAAAGCAGGCTCAGGCCTGAGCCCCGATGCCGTCGCCGCCGCCTTTCAGGGCTGGCAGGTCGCCACGCGAAGCAATGAAGCCCCGCCCAGGCAATCCTTCACGGATTTCCTCGCCAATCTTGATCTGAGCGAAGATCATCGCAAGCAGGTGCTCGCAGCGGGTGAGAACACACCCGGCAATGGTCCCATCGTCAGGGAAACCCGGATGCGCGAAAAGCTGCACGACCTCCGCCCCGATTTAGACAACGCCGTACGCAACCGTAGCGGTGTAAATCCCGAAGGCCTCTGATTACATCACCGCCGAGCAGATCAGCATATACGTGCCCAGCCACCACCCCATGCACATTTCCGAAAACGGCACAGCCATGCCCGTGCTGTTGGTGAAATGCATGGAAAGCCGGTAGCCGCAATAATACACCACGCCCATCAGCAGGCTAAGGAAGCCCGCTAATGGCACATAAGAATGCGCCCACTGCGCCAGCAGCAAAATCCCGGGTATCATCGTCGTGGCCCTGATCGTGCCATACACCACGCCGAAAATGCGCCATTGCTGCGTGCTGTAGGTATCGCACGGCACATCCGGGTCCATATGGCAGATCGCATAGGCCAGCGTCTGCATCCATTGATAGTACCACGCGTCCTTGCGCCCCGGGCAAGTCCCTGTAATCGTGCTGAACATCGCCTGCCAGCCCAGCAGCGCATAACCCAGGAAATAAATCAGCCAGATCACGTAAAGCTGCCACGCCGTCCACTGGCCGGAAACCGCCACCGCCGCAATCGTCATCGTGCCATACCACACCCAGCGCGGCACGGCTCCCTCGCCGCGCCATAGCCGGTTCAAAAGCGCCGTGGGCAGGGTGATGGGCAGGGTATACCAGTTCAGCATAAAGGCTCCTTTAAAAGGTTTATGCCTTTATACCGCTCATATATTTAGAAAAAGTTACAGCCCGCGCACAAATTCTGCCAGCCCGCCCTGCCGCACCCGTTTCAGGCGCTCGGCCTTCAGGATGCTGTTGATCTTGTCCAGTGTCTCGTCGAGGTCCTGGTTGATAAGCACATAATCATATTCCTGCCAGTGGCTGATTTCCGCCGTGGCCTTCAGCATACGCATCCGCACCACCTCGTCGGCGTCCTGCGCCCGCGCCCTCAGGCGCTGCTCCAGCACCGCCATGGATGGCGGCAGGATGAAGATGCTCACCACATCTGCTTCATTTTTATCCACCAGCTGGCGCGTGCCCTGCCAGTCAATATCGAACAAAACATCCGTGCCCTTGCTAAGCGTATCGCGAACAAACGCAGCAGGCGTACCGTAATGATGGTCGAACACCCGCGCATATTCCAAAAGATCGGCCCTATCCACCATCTGATGATACTCGTTTTCGCTCAGGAAGAAATAATCCCTCCCATGCATCTCGCCGGGCCGTGGCGGGCGCGTGGTCACCGAAACCGACATCATGATCGTCTCATGCGCCCCTGCGTCCTTATACGCCTCCAGCAGCCTGCGCGACAGCGTAGTCTTGCCCGCGCCCGAGGGCGAGGACAGGATAAACATCAGCCCCCGCCGTTTCAGTTCCACGCTCAGCTGTAAAGTCATATATATTCCCTATTCAAGCGAGTGCTGCACCGCGCGTGCCAGCTCCTCGGCCGGTGTGGTCGAGGAAAAAATCTTGCTGTACGTGCCGTTTTTATCCATCAGGTAAATATAGGCTGAGTGGTCCATCATGTAGTCCCCGTCGTCATGGCCTCCATTGGCGTCGTCATGGTGGTCTTCATCACCCTCATGCCCTTCCTCGTGGCCTTCCGGAACCGCCACGTCGGTGCGCGCCGCATAGGCCTTATAGGCGGCTTCCAGCTTGGAAATCTCTTCCTGCGTGCCCGTAAGCCCCACGATGCGCTTATCGAAATTCGCTAAAAACGCTGACATGGCCTCCGGCGTGTCGCGCTTGGGGTCCACGGTGATGAAAATCGGCACCACGCTGTCGGCCTGCTCACCCAGCAGCTCCATCGCCTTCGACAGGTTGGAAACCGTCACCGGGCAGATATCCGGGCAATGCGTGAAGCCGAAAAATACCAGCATCACCTTGCCGCGGAAATCACCGTCATTGACCATGTTCCCATGCTGGTCGGTCAGGGTAAACGGCCCGCCGATCTGCACTTCGCTCTGGCCCATCGTTTCATTCACCACCTGCTCCGGCGTAGCGTTGTCCTGCGTCATCCACAGTTGGAAGCTGGTGACGGCCAGCAGCACGGTAACAAATAAAAAAACAAATATTCTCATAATTCAGTTACTTAAAATAAAAATTAAACATTGCCAGTGTTAACAATCTATGAAAAACTAGCGTTAATTCTGGCAAATGCCATGCACTTATTATCTTAGTTATTGTTATTAATTGACTTTTACGCCCTAAAACGTTAACATTACATCATACAGTTTTAACCATAGCGCCTTATGATACCGATTACCGCTGCCAGCGCTGTTACCACCCCGCCCCCCATTGTCAATACCACGACACCGGGGACGAATGAAACGCACACGCCGCCAACCATCGTGGCGCCCTCTTTTTCTAGCTCGCAAGTAGACAATAATGCAAGAGGCAATAGCACCTATGTCAAGGCCGCCGAAGCCCCTCCGCCGCCCCTCACCCAAAGCGTAAGCACCGGCGCCAGCGCCAGTGTCGGCGTGCCCCAAAGCCCCAGCGACAAATTCACCCTCGGCGCGCAAACCAATTTCCTCGCCCAGCTCATCGGGCAGGACATCACGCCCTCGGTGCAGGGCGTGCTGGTGCAGTATGAAAAACTGGTCAATATCGGAAACGTCAAATACAAGCCCAGCGACGCCGGCATCCCCGAAGAGCAGCCCTCCAGCGTGTTCGGCAAGCTCCTGCAAAGCGAGCACCAGCAACCCCCGCCTGCGCCCGTGCAGCAGCAGCAATCCGCCGCCGCCATCGCAGCCTCTTCCGGCAACCAAAGCCAGCAAAATCCCGTGGCCGCCCCGCGCCTCACCGCCGAGGTGAGCCCCTCCCGCCCCTCGCGTCCCAGCTTCGCTGAGGAAATAGCCGTGGAAGATGCGGGCATCGCCCTGCAAAACGCGCCCGCGCCCAAGGCTCCCCCCCGCGGCATCAGCGCCTATCTCAGCACCGCCAGCCGCGTCAGCAGCCAGAGCGCCGAGGACACCTCCGCCGAAGCCCCGGTAAGCCAGGTAGCTTAAAATATTCTTTTTAAAAGAAAAGGATAGAGCCAGCTAACTTGAAAAGCGGATCTTTCCCAGCATCAGCGCATCCGCGCCCTGCTCCTGCAGCAACGTGGCATTGCGCCCCATATACGCCGCAAGCGAGGCCACGCATTCCGCCGGCACCGCCTTGTCGCGGTACACATTGCGCAGCAGCGCCTCGCGCAGGGCCGTCTCGTCGCCCATGGCATCGCCATAAGCTTTCTTGCGCCCGTAAAACGCCTGCGCCATCTTCTTCACCTTATGTCCCACGCCGGTGTCGCTCGCGCCCATTTCACGCAGCGAGCGGTCCATGTCCGCAAAGAACGCTTCAGACAGATACTGCACGAAACTGCGCATCTCCGCGCTTGCATCCTCCTGCTCCAGCCGCTGCAGCACCAGGCACAAATGCAGCACGATACAGTCGAACCGCCCGTCCAGCGAATCCTCTACCTGCCACTGCTGGTAAAACACCGGGTTGCGCGCTTGGCCTACAATGGCGGTATACGCCTCATAGGCCTGCATCTGCGTAGTAGAAGAGGAAAAGAACTGCTTCAGCGCACCGATCATCAGGCTGCCGCCGCCGAAATCATTTCCTTCTGCAGCTTCTCAAACGCCCGCACCTCGATCTGGCGCACCCGCTCGCGCGAAATGCTATACGCTTTGCTAAGGTCTTCCAGCGTATCCGGCTCGTCCTTCAGCCGCCTGCGCTCGATAATATCGCGCTCGCGTTCGGAAAGTGTGGTCAGCGCCCGCTGCAGCAGGATCTGCTTGTTGGAAGCTTCCTGCCGGTTGGCCAGCACCGTTTCCTGGTTCTCGCCCGGCGATTCGAGGAAATCCATCTTCTCCCCTTCGCCCTCTTGGTAGGCGGCGGAATTAAGATATACGTCCTGCCCGGACATGCGCTGGTCCATGTCCACCACGTCCTGGTTGCTCACATCGAGGATACGCGCAATATCGCTCACCTGCGCGTCGCTCATGCCGCGCTCGCTAATCGCGCCCTTGGCCCCGATCTTCGCCTTGATCTTGCGGAGATTGAAGAACAGCCGCTTCTGCGCCGCCGAAGAGCCGATCTTCACCATGCTCCAGCTGCGAAGGATATATTCCTGGATCGAGGCGCGTATCCACCAGATGGCATAGGTCGAAAGCCTAAAACCCTTATCCGGGTCGAAGCGTTTCACCGCCTGCATCATCCCGATATTGCCTTCCGCGATCAGGTCGCCCATCGGCAACCCATAGCCCTTGTATTTAAACGCGATCTTCGCCACGAGGCGCAAATGCGAGGTTACCAGCCGGTGCGCGGCATCCACGTCGCCATCATCGCGCCACCGCTTGGAAAGCTCGACTTCTTCTTTCGGCTCCAGCATGGGGATGCGGGCGATTTCCTGCAAATAGCGGCGTAAACCATCTTCCGACGAAATAGGGGCGGGCAGCGCCGCAACAACCCCAATCTGGTTCTCGCCAGCCTGGGTTAGTTCTAATTTCTTGGTCATATCATCTCCGACCGGACAACCCGGCTAAAAGAGAAATATAGACAATACCCTATCTATTTTCAATAGACGGTACTGCCTCTTCCTATAAGGGAACGATAAGGAGTATAGCACAAATAAACTTCACCCGGTAGTGTAAAATATAACCGCCACCCCCAGAAACCCAACCTTTTGATTCCTCGAAAAATCCTGCGACAGTAAGTGCACGGCAAAGCCAAAGCGAAGCAAGGCGCGTTAGAAAAATAATCTCCCGGAGGAGCGTGCGCCCCTTAAGCGCGGGCAGACGACTAGCGCCATTGAGGTGCACAGCCAAAGCGCAGCGTCGGCGCCTGAGTAAAATAACTACCCTGGAGGAGCGTGCGCCCCTTAAGCGCGGGCGAACGACTAGCGCCATTGAGGCGCGCAGCCAAAGCGCAGCGGCGGCGCCTGAGTACCTTAAATATGCACCGCCCGGCCCAAAACCGCCAGCGCCGCTTCCTTCACCGCTTCGTTGAGGGTCGGGTGCGCATGGCAAGTGCGCGCGATATCTTCGGAAGAACCGCCATATTCCATCACCAGCACGCCCTCGGCAATCAGCGTGCCCGCATCCGGGCCGATGATATGCATCCCCAGCACGCGGTCGGTCTTGGCATCGGCCAGCACTTTCACGAAACCGTCCGTCTCGCCCACGGTGCGCCCGCGGCTATTAGCCATGAACGGGAACTTGCCCGCTTTGTATTCAATGCCCGCCGCTTTCAGCTCCTCTTCGCTCTTGCCCACCACCGCCACTTCCGGCCAGGTGTAGATCACGCTCGGGATGGCGTCGTAATACACATGCCACTTCTGCCCGGCCATGATTTCCGCCACCGCCATGCCTTCGTCTTCAGCCTTATGCGCCAGCATCGGCCCAGCGATCACGTCGCCGATGGCATACACGCCCTTTACATTTGTCTCGTAATGCCCGTCCACGGCCACCCGGCCGCGCTCGTCCAGCTTCACGCCCGCCTTGTCCAAACCCAGCCCATCGGTATAGGGCTTGCGTCCAATCGACACCAGCACCACATCCCCGCTCAAGCTTTCCTTGTCACCGCCTTTTGCAGGCTCCACAGAAAGCGAAACGCCCTTGGCAGATACCGATGCCCCGGTCACCTTCGCACCCAGCTTAAACACGATGCCCTGCTTCTCCAGCGTGCGCTGCAGTTGCTTGCTCACCTCGCCGTCCATGGGCCCGCCGATGCGCTCGAGGAATTCCACCACCGTCACCTTCGCGCCTAAGCGCCGCCACACCGAGCCCAGCTCCAGCCCGATCACGCCGCCACCCACCACGATCAGGTGCTCCGGCACCTTTTCCAGCGAAAGCGCTCCCGTGGAGGAAACGATCTTTTTCTCATCCACCGCAACCCCCGGCAGCGGCATCACGTCCGAACCGGTTGCGATCAAAATACGCTTCGTCTGCAGGCTCTGCTTGCCATCCACCACCACTTCCGTAGCGGATTTCACCGCGCCCTTGCCGATCACATAGGTCACTTTGTTTTTCTTAAACAGCCCTTCAATGCCCTTGGTCAAATCCAGCACCGCCTTGTCCTTGCGCGCCATCATCGCCATCAAATCCAGCTCCGCCTTCACCTTGATGCCGTGGCTGGCGAAATGCAGGTTCGCGTCCTCAAACTTCTCCGAAGAGTTGAGCAATGCCTTGGAAGGAATGCAGCCCACGTTCAGGCAGGTGCCGCCTAGGCTGCCGCGCATTTCCACGCACGCCACCTTCATGCCCAGCTGCGCCGCGCGTATCGCCGCCACATAACCGCCGGGGCCGCCGCCAATCACCACCAAGTCAAACGCTTCGCTCATCGTCATCTTCCTTCTAAATTTTTAAGCCTCGAGGGGCATCACATAGCGCACGAAATCATCCTTCGTCGCAATCTGGTCGTAAAGCTTGCGCGCCGTGTTGTTATCTTCGCGCGTGTTCCAGTAAATCCGGCTCAGGCCCCTGCGCTCGCCCATATGCTTCAGCGCCTCGCATAGCTGGCGGCCAATGCCCTTACCCCGTAAATGGGCATCCACATACAAATCTTCAAGGTAGCACACATCCGTGGTGCTCCACGTGCGCGGGTGGATGATGTAGTTGATAAACCCCAGCACCGCCCCGTCCGGCCACTCGCACGCCACGATAGAGCCGATATCCCCGCGCGAATCAATGATCCGCCCCCAGGTCGCCTCCGTCACCTCTTCAGCCACTTCCGCGCCGTAAAACGCGTTATAATCGCGCCACAGCCGCACCCATTGGTCTTTGTCTTCCGGCAGTACGGGCCTCACCGAAACCGCGGACATCTTAAAGCCCCAGCAACAGGCGGCGGGGATCCTCAATCGCTTCCTTCACCCGCACCAGGAACGTCACGGACTCCTTGCCGTCCACAATCCGGTGGTCATACGAAAGCGCCACATACATCATCGGGCGGATCACCACCTGGCCCTTAATGGCCACCGGGCGCTCTTCCGTCTTGTGCATCCCCAGAATACCCGATTGCGGCGGGTTGATGATCGGCGTGCCCATCAGCGAGCCATACACGCCCCCGTTGGAAACGGTAAACGTGCCGCCTTGCAAATCGCTCATGGCAAGCGTGCCCTGACGTGCTTTCTCAGCCAACCGGCCAATCTCTTTTTCAATCTCGGCCATGGACAGCTGGTCGGCATTGCGCACCACCGGCACCACAAGGCCCGATTCCGTGCCCACCGCCACGCCGATATCGTAGTAATTCTTATAAATGATCTCATCGCCGTCGATCTGCGCGTTCACGCCCGGGATTTCCTTCAGCGCATTCACAGCCGCCTTCACGAAGAACGACATGAAACCCAGCTTCACCCCGTGCTTCTTCTCGAACACATCCTTGTATTCGTTGCGGAAGACAATCACATTGCCCATGTCGATCTCGTTGAACGTGGTCAAAATCGCCGCGGTGTTCTGCGATTCCTTAAGCCGCTTGGCGATCACCTGCCGCAGCTTGCTCATCTTCACCCGCTCTTCGCGCGGGCCACTCGCCATCGGTGCCGAAGAAACGGCCTTGGGCGCAGAACCCGCCGCCATCACGTCACCCTTGGTCACGCGCCCGTCCTTGCCCGTGCCGGAAACATCCGCTGCTTTGAGGCCAGCTTCATCCAGCATCTTGCGCGCAGCAGGCCCGGCCTGTTTGTCGCTTTGCGCCGCGGGCGTTTCCGCCTTCGCAGCGGCCGTAGGGTGCGGAATAGCAGCCTTCGGTGCTTCCTTCGCAGCCGGAACCGCCTTCGCACCCGCAGCGCCAACGGCGATATTGCCCAGCAGCGTTCCCACTTCCACCGTCTTGCCCTCGGCAATGATGATGTCTTTCAAAGTGCCCGAGGCCGGGGCGTTCACTTCCATGGTCACCTTGTCGGTTTCCAGCTCCACCAGCGGCTCATCCTGCGTCACCGCGTCGCCCACCTTTTTGAACCACTTGGCAATGGTCGCTTCGCTAACCGATTCACCCAGTGAGGGAACAACAATTTCTCCGGCCATGTCTTAAACTCCTAGTTCTTCTTTGTTCTGTTTCAGGCTTTTGCTGCTTTTAGCTGTGTCTTGGCAGGTTGTAAAGCAAGACTCACCACTTCCTTCTGTTCCCGGTCGTGGATCTTGTAATACCCCGCCGCTGGCGAAGCCGCTGCCGGCCTGCCCACATAGCGCAGGCGGTCAGCCCGTCCCAGCGATTCCAGCACCTCTTCAATGCGCGGATACACGAAGGTCCATGCCCCCATATTCTGCGGCTCTTCCTGGCACCACACCATTTCGGCGTTCTTATACTTCGCCAGCTCCGCCTTCAGTTCGCGGGCAGGGAAGGGGTAATACTGCTCCATGCGGATGATCGCCACGTCGTCGCGCTTCTGCGCCTCGCGCTCCTCGAACAGATCGTAATACACCTTGCCCGAGGTGATCAGCACCCGCGTCACCTTGTCGTCCTTCACCAGCTTGGCCGATTCCGGGATGATGCGCTGGAAATGCGTGCCCTTGCCCATATCGGCCAGCGACGACACCGCCAGCTTGTGCCGCAGCAAAGACTTAGGCGTCATGATGATCAGCGGCTTCCTGAACTTGCGCAGCATCTGGCGGCGCAAAACATGGAAATAATTCGCAGGCGTGGTGCAGTTCACTACCTGCATATTGTCTTCCGCGCACAGCTGCAGGAAACGCTCAGGACGTGCCGAGGAATGTTCCGGCCCTTGCCCTTCATAGCCGTGCGGCAGTAGCATCACCAGCCCGCTCATGCGCAGCCACTTGGCCTCGCCCGACGCGATGAACTGGTCGATCATGACCTGCGCCCCGTTCACGAAATCCCCGAACTGCCCTTCCCAAAGGGTAAGATAATTCGGCTGCCCCAGCGAATAACCATACTCAAACCCGAGAATGGCGAATTCCGAAAGCGAACTGTCGATCACCTCATACGGTTTCTGCTCGCCGCCCAAATGGTTCAGCGGCACGTAACGCGCTTCCGTTTCCTGGTCCACCAGCACCGAATGCCGCTGCGAGAACGTGCCGCGGCCGCAATCCTGCCCGGACAGCCGCACCCCGAAACCGTCTTTCAGCAGCGTCCCGTAAGCCAAAGCCTCGCCGGTCGCCCAGTCGATGCCTTCGCCCGTTTCCATCATCTTCTTCTTGGCTTCCAGCTGGCGCAAAATCTTCGTGTTCACCTTGAAATTGTCCGGCGCTTTGGAAATAGCCAGCCCAACCTCTTTCAGCTTTTTCACATCCACGCCCGTATCGCCCTCGGGGTGCTCGCCGCGCGGCTTCTCAAACCCAGCCCATTGGCCTTCCAGCCAGTCTGCCTTATTCGGTTTGAAATTCTTCGCCGCCTCATACTGCTTTTCGTAAAACGCCTTGAACTCCGCGAATTTCGCATCCACGTCCTCTTGCGTCAAAACACCTTCTTCCACCAGGCGTGCGGAATAAATCTCAGCAGGCAGCGGCTTCTGCGCAATGCGCTGATACATGATCGGCTGCGTGAACATCGGCTCGTCAGATTCGTTATGCCCGTATTTGCGGTAGCAGAAAATATCCACCACCGTGTCGCGGTTGAACCGCTGGCGGAATTCCGTGGCCAGCTGGCACACATAGGAAACCGCTTCCGGGTCGTCCCCGTTCACATGGAAAATCGGCGCCTGCACCGCTTTGGCCACATCGGAAGGGTAGGGGGTGAAGCGCGAATATTTAGGCGAAGTCGTAAACCCGATCTGGTTGTTCACGATCACATGGATTGACCCACCCGTGCGGTAGCCGCGCAACTCCGAAAGCGCCAGCGTTTCCGCCACCACGCCTTGGCCCGCAAACGCTGCGTCGCCATGCAGCATCACGCCCATCACGCTGCCCTTGTTTTCCTCGTCGCCGCGAATGTCGAGTTTCGCGCGCACCTTGCCCACCACCACCGGGTCCACCGCCTCAAGATGCGAAGGGTTCGAAAGCAGTGAAAGATGGATTTTCCCATGCGCCGTAGAGCGGTCGGAGCTCGTGCCCAGATGGTATTTCACATCACCCGAAGACTCGATCCATTCCGGGAAATCAAGATTGCCGTGGAAGATGGAAAGCAGTTCCATATACGGCTTGCCCATCGTCGTCGTCAGCATGTTCATGCGCCCGCGATGCGGCATCCCGAACACGATTTCCTGCACGCCCAGCTGCGCCGCGGTATTGATGATCGCCTCCAGCCCCGGCAGCATCGCATCACCCCCCTGCACCGAAAACCGTTTCGTGCCCGGATATTTGATTTGCAGGAATTGCTCGAATGCTTCCACTTCCACCAGCGTGTTCCACAGCGCCTTCTTGTCGGCGGGCTGGTAGCCGAACTTGCCGCGGTCCTGCTCGAAGCGCTGCTGTATCCACGCCTTCTGCTCGGGGTCCTGGATATGCATGAACTCCACGCCGATCTTGCCCGAATAAGTCTGGCGCAAAATCGCTACGATATCGCGCAAGCTCGCTTTCTTGATGCCCAGCGAACCGTCGAGGAAAATCTCCCGGTCTAAATCCGCCTCCGTAAACCCGTAATGCTCAATCGAAAGCTCGGGGTGGTAATCCTTGTTTTCAATGCCCAGCGGGTCGAGGTCGGCCAGCAAATGCCCGCGCACCCGGTACGCCCGCACCATCATGATCGCGCGGATGGAATCATGCGCGAATTTCTCGATCTGTTCCTGCGACACGCCCGCTTTTTTCGCATCCTTGCCCGCAGGCTTGGCTTCTTCCTCACGCGGCGCACCGATCACCTTGCTGCTCACCTGCGTCCACGAGGCAAGGCGCTGCGGCGGCTGTGCGCTGCCGAGGCTTCCGAAATAGCGTTGCCATTCCGCATCCACCGATTGCGGGTTGTTCAGGAAGCGCTCATACAGCTCCTCGATATACGTAGCATTGCCGGAGAAAAATTGCGAAGTAGGTTCAAACTGCGTCATAATAACTATCCTGGTTTTTTATCTGTCGCGCTTCGGTTCGTGTGAAGCGTCTGTTTTAGGGGGCGTGCGTTCTTTGCCTGGCAGATTACGCTCGATTTCAGCGACCAGCTCAGGATTTTTTGTAACAAAATAGGTGGTTTTCGGGCCATTTTCCCGCTGGTCGAAACCGTAATTGCCAAGGGGAAACATTCTTTCCAGCACTTCGTCCGTCACAACCGGGTTTTTCCCTGCGGGCGTGGCCACGGCTATCTTGTAGCCGCCGTTGAAATCGCTTTCCCAGCCCGGCAGCGCGCCTGCTTCTTTGATAGCTTCCGCGCGTTTCGCGGCTTTAGCCGCAACGCGTGGGGCATTGGCTTCTGCATAGGCAGGTTGCGCCTCGATAACCGAGCGTAAAGGCTCCAGATCAGCATAATAGGCGTATCCGCCGCCGAGAGATTTGGAATCCATCATAAAACTAACCATCTTGCGCGTTTCCATCACGCCAAGCAGGGCCTTCTCTGCATCACTGCAGGCGTTATAGCTCACACCGGGGCAGGTGCGCGTGGGCTTCCACGCCAATTTTTCAGCTTCAGCCTGCAACTGCTGATTAGACATGGAGCTATATTGCGCCTGATAGTCAGGAGCAGCTTCTTTGCCCTGTCCCCCTAACCATTTAGGTCTGCGCATACCGCCTCCTGTACTATGACGTCAAAAGACTAAGCGGCTTTCTTCTTCAGCA
>JANYCJ010000164.1 GCA_025360345.1 Alphaproteobacteria bacterium
GCCATCGCCGCTTTTTCCCCCAGCAGTGCGCTGGCCGCGCCCATGGCGAATCCCGCGACGTGCCAAAGCGGCATCAGCGCCGTGGGCCTCACTTTGCGGCGCACCGCCATCTCGGAAAACACATCCAGGTGTTTTTGCTCCTGCCCGGCCATTTCTCGCAGCAAATGCCCCACAGGGCTCTTTCCCAGCACGGCCAGTTGTCCGGCATAAATGCGCTTCGCGCCATATTCCCCCGCGTGGTTCACGCGGATCATGCGCGCAATCTCCTCGGCTGCTGTCCGGTCGCCCGGAAGCGCCCTCTTATCTTCGTTCATGTATTATCCTTTGTCTTGCGCGCCAGAATGCCAAGCAGCATCGCCACTGCCGATAAAAACGCCACCACGGCATTCCATGCCGCCATGGAAAGCCCAAGGAAATGCGCCATCGGCTGGTCGCACGACACCAGCTCCGCGTCAAGCAGCGCCTGCCGCATTTCCTCCAGCGTCTGTGGCTCGGTATTGGCCGTGCAGGCCGAGGGGCCCTTGAAAATATGCTGCTCCACCCCGGCGTGATAACCGGCAATCCCCGAATCCACGAAAAATAGCATCGTGCACAGCACGGCAATCACCAGCAACCCCCGGCGCCGCTTCACAAAACACGAAACCACCCCAAGGGCAATAATCGCCATATAGGGCTTGCGCTGCGCAAGGCATAATTCACACGGAAACAGGCCAAACCCATACTGGCTCACTAGCGCAAACCCGAGGAAACAAGCGCTCAAACCCGCCGCCAGCCACACCAGCCGCCGCAAATAGGGTTGCGCCCTCACCTTGCTAACTATTGAACATCCCTGCATAGCCGCGATCATAGCGCCTCAAGCCTCCCCCCGCAAGCGCCCGCTTGACCCTGCCCTCCCAATGGGCTAACACACATACCGGGCAAAACGCCCCTTCCCTGCTGTGCCCCTGTGGTGGAACTGGTAGACGCGCCGGACTCAAAATCCGGTACCGCAAGGTGTGTCGGTTCGATTCCGACCGGGGGCACCACTAAGGCAGGCTCCCAAGATATAAATAGCTCCCGCGCCCTCTCCTGATATAACCATTCAGTAACCTGAACCGGATAAGCCTTTATGTTAGCCAGACTCCTCAGCCTTGTGCTAATCGCCGTGACCCTCAGCCCCGCTGCCGCCCGCGCCATGGATTGCAGCAGCGCTGAAACCAGCGTCACATACCCCTGCGATCAGAAAGTGTTTGAAACCTGCCTCAAAGACCTGAAAACCGTGATATGCCCCAAAGGCGATGCAGATTGCGACCAGATGGACCTGTACATGGCCCAGAACAGCTGTGCCTGCAACAGCGTGCTCAATCCCGCAGACAGGAAAGGCCCGGATGGCTGCCTGATTGCCATGACCCCCGCCCATTTCAAGGAAGCCTATAGCGGCCCCTATAAAGACCGCCACTGCGATGCCATCCTTCCCTTCCCCTGCGATCAGCAGGCTTATGCGGCTTGCTTTAAAGATTTGGAAGCCACCTTCTGCCCCAAAGGTGAAGCCAATTGCGAATACCTCGTCCGCAACGGCTCAATAGTAGAGCTGCAAATGCCCTGCGTATGCGCAAGCCTGTCGGATAAAACCCCCGGCTCGAAAAGCGCGGAATTTTGCCAGCACACAGACTCTCCCGCAGAAGCAAAAAAGAAATTCGTAAGCCAGCCCCCACTATATTGCGACGGCTATGTACAATCCCCCTGCAATGAGGACAAGTATCGCGCCTGTATGCTGGACCTTGGCACCACCTTCTGCCCGAATGGCTCGGGCTGCGAGGGCATTGGCCCCGCGCTGGCGGCCACCTGTGCCTGTGAAAACCTGCTGGATAAAACCAGCATGTCCTCTGAAACTTTTTGCAAGGATCACATGACGCCCCGGCAACTCAAAAAAGAAATGCTGAAGGAAATGCACAAGTAAAATCTGGCGGCCTAGGCGTGCAAATGCCCTTTGAACCATGCCGACAACCCCGTAAGTCCTCCCGCCCACAGCACCGCGAACCACAGTCCGTGCATCCCAAAAAAATGAAACAGCAGGCTGCCGGTTGCCCCGCCGCATAGCAGCCCCAGCCACAGCATCAGGTAGGGCACCCATGCGAATTTGGCCCCGCCCAGCGTCGCCTGTGCCATGCGCTGCCCCATCTTCACCAGCGCACCCGTCATATAGGTCAGCCCCACCACCACGTCGCCGTTGCGCTGTAATACGGCATTCTCCGCCCCCATCGCCATCGCCATGAACACAATGGCCAGAAAACCCTGCCCCGCCTCGTGGCTGACCGCCGCCCCCGTCAGCAGCAGCGTCACGAAGGCCAGTACCGACGTTACCTCAGCCCCCTCTTTGGAAAAATGCCTCACCCACACGCCCAATATGGTGCCCCCGACAAACAGCGCGATAATACTGGCCAGCCAGCCAATGCCCGCAAGGTTTCCCGAAACAAGGTTCACCGCCAGCATGGTTGAATTGCCGCTCATGAACGAAATGAAATACCCCCCGAGTTGCAGGAACCCCAGCGCATCCACACATCCCGCCAGCGCCGAAAGGCAAACAGACAGCAAAAAAACGCCGCGTGACAATGTATGCATGAAACATCCCCCATAAACCCAATCCCTAACCTATAATACAGCACGGCTTCTTTAGCCACCTGTTCAAACCCCTACCCAACGGCCGCAATCTTGCATAAACTGCCCCGAATCATAAGGAGTGCACCTATGCCCGGATTACCAAAAACCCGCCTGCTCGCCCTCACCCTCCTTGCAATCCCCTGCACCGCTGGTGCCACTGAGGAAGGCGCGCAGATCTCTCCCCTCAAAATCGAAACGCATGACGTAGACCTCTACGCCGTATCCGCAGGGCTTAGAGATGGCAAAGCCTCCGGCGTGGAGCTGGCATGGATTCCCGCATCCGTCACCGCCCAATGCATGGGAAAAACCCTGCGCGAATGCGACGACCTTGACCACAACCGCCGCGTCATTGAATACACCGATCCCGACGGCACCAAGCGCATTGGCTTTGCTGACATCCCCCCCGAAACGCCAAACCGCGTCCTCGCCGAATGGGTGACCACTGAAACCCCTTATAATAAATCCAACCCCACATTGCTGCCGCAGCTCGCCGCGATGCCTGCCATTTCCGCTTTCCTCGCAACATTCCCAAAAGAAGGCGCAAATGAAAAAATGCTCGAACCTCTGCAAAGCGCCAATATCGTCCACGCCACCATCACCTGGACTCTCTGGCCTAACGGCGAGGGCTTCCGCATAGATAAAATAAACCCATGAAAACCGCCTTCGAAATCCTCCTGACCCTCATAACCCTTGCCGTGGGCTTTGCCATATGGGCCATCGGTGTAGAGCCGGGCATCGTCACTTATCCCGAACACACTATCCATATCAAAAACTGGCCGCAAAACCTCTCTGGCTATACCATCGCCCTGCTTTCCGATATCCACGCCGGAAGCCCCCACATCACCCGCGAAAAACTGCTGGCTATCGTGGCGCAGACCAATGCCCGCAAGCCAGACCTCATTTTGCTGGCAGGCGATTATGTCATCCAGAACGTGGTCGGCGGCACCCGTATGCCATCAAAAGACATTGCCACCCTGCTCTCCGGCCTCAAGGCCCCGCAAGGAGTATATGGCGTTCTCGGCAACCACGACTGGTGGGACGGCGAAGCCCACATGGTCGATGAATTCAATGGCGTAGGCATACCCATGCTCGAAGACCAGTCCCGCCTCATCACCAAAGACGGCAGCAGCTTCTGGCTCACCGGCTTTTCGGATTATTACGAAGGCCCCCACGACGTGAAAAAAGCTCTCTCCGTCGTCACCACCGGCAAGCCGGTCATCGCCCTCACCCACACCCCGGATATTTTTCCTGAACTCCCGGATGGCATATCCCTGCTGCTGGCCGGCCACACCCATGGTGGGCAGGTCTATGTACCCTTTTTCGGCCGCCCCGTCATTCCCTCGAAATACGGCCAGCGTTACGCCAAAGGCCTCGTGCGTGAAGGTGAAAAACAGATTTTTGTCACCTCTGGCATCGGCACCAGCCTTTTCCCCATCCGCTTCATGACCCCGCCGGAAGTCTGCTTCCTGCACATCCTTCCCGAATAGCCGCCGCTATTTGCCCGCTGGCAACTTCCGGTAAATATCTTTCCACCATGAGGCGGACTGGTAATACGCGATTGTGTCCGCCCGGTCTGTGGTATCCACGCCTTGCTCAACCGCCATATCCGGCCAGCTGAACTGGTCCACCCCCCGCTTCGGCGAAAGTACCGTAAGCTTGTTGTCCCGCACCATCGCCACTTTCTGGAAATTGCTGATGAATGCGTGCGGCGGCTGGGCATGTTCGGCCAGCAGGTTGGTGCCATAGAATTTGCTGTCATAGCTGAAATGAAGCATACCTAGCAAAATCGGCCCCAGGTCAATCTGGCTTGCCAGTTCGTCATAAGTCGCGGGCTTAATCATGCCCGGTGCGTAAAAGATCATCGGGATATGGTATTTGTGCGGGTCCAGCTCCGCCTTACCGCCCGCACCCGCCGTGTGGTCAGCCACGAAAACGAAAATAGTGTCCTTGAACCATGGCTTCTTCTTCGCATCCTCAATCAGCTTGCCCACCGCGTAATCGGCATATTTCACACCACCCAGCCGGTTGCTGTGGGATTTGATGTCAATGCGCCCCTCCGGATAGGTGTAAGGCCTGTGGTTGGACGTAGTCATAATCAAATCCATGAACGGCCTGCCCGCGGCATACGAAACATCCGCCTCCTTAATGGCGCGCGTAAACATATCCTCGTCGCAAATGCCCCATACATTGGCAAACTGCACTTCCTTGGCGTCCATCACGTTGCGGTCGATCACCCCGAAACCATTGCCCGCAAAAAACGCGTTCATATTGTCGAAATAACCATAGCCGCCATAAATAAACGCCGTGTCATATCCCCGTTCCTTGAAAAGGAAGCCCAGCGAAAATAAATCGCCATTGCCCGGCCTGCGCACAATAGACTGCCCCGGCGTGGGCGGTATGGAAAGGCTTACCGCCTCCAGCCCCCGCACCGTGCGCGTGCCCGTGGCATAAAGCTGGGTGAAAGAAAGCCCCTCACCCGCCAGCCGGTCTAGGTTAGGCGTAAGCCCCGTCTTATCTCCAAAAATCCCCATGTAATCGGCGCTCATGCTTTCCATCACCACCAGCATCACGTTCAGGTGCTTTTCCGCCCCCCCACCGTTTATCTTGCGCACAAAATCCTTCGCGCCGTCGTTCACAAAAGGCGCACCCTTTTGCGCCAGCAGCGCCCGCGCATTCCGGTACACCGTGTCCTCCTCGTCGCGCGCATAAAACTTGTCGTAGCTGATCTCGTTATTGATAAAGGCGTAAAACAGGTTGTAAATGCCGCTATCCGCTATTTCCGTGGCCTCCGCATTATCCTTCATCAGCCCCTGGTCGCTGTTGCACGCAGCATACAATATCCCGCAAACCGCCAGCCCACCTGCAAACGACATGGCCCGCTTGCCAAACCCCGCCACGGGCGCATTGACCGGGAACAGCTTCACGCTCACCCAGGTCAGCAGCGCCGCCAGCACACTGATCGCCGTCATCAGCCAGCCCACGGGGTAGGATTCGCGGATATTGCCAAGCACTTCCTGCGTATAAATCAGGTAGTCCACTGCGATGAAATTAAACCGCGTGGTAAATTCCGACCAGAATAAATGCTCCGACACCGCCTCGAACAGCAGCACGAACGCATAAGCGAAGCGCAAGCCACAATCGAACCGGCGATCAAACTTCCCGCCCTGTGCCCGCCCGCGCAGCAGCAGCAAATACAGCATGGCCGGCAACAGCACGAAGCTGGCCGTAACCACATCATACCACGCACCGGCCAGCAGCGCCTGCACCACCTGCCCGGCCGTAAAATCCACATCCGCCATCGCACGGCCCAGCAGCGTCAGGCGTACTAAAAGCTGGAGCAGGAAAAAAAGAACGGCATACGGCAAAAGGCGCTTAATAAACATGTCAGGCTTCCCAGAAGTGATTCAGCGATGATTGAGCATATACACCCGCAAAACCGCCAATCCAAGCGCATTTACTGGCTTAGTGCTGCACCTGTATCTGGGCAAGGCACAGCCGCCCGCCGCCCTGGCTCAGCCCCACAACCCCGTGGATGGTCTGCGCCGTCATGAACTCTGCCGCCGCGTCGCAAAGCCGGTAATAGCCTGTGGCCTTCCCCCCGGCGGGCACAGTGGTGATATGGCTGCAGAAATCACCCTTGTAAGCCGCATCCACCGGGGTTACCGCGCTCACCTCCAGCACCACCACCGGCACCATTACATGCGCGGATTTGCCCGTGGCAGCCATTTCTTCCTGCATGACGGACTTGACCACCCCCGCAACGCTGCACAAGGTGGGGCCGCCCACGGCCCCGACATCAGCCTGCGCAGGCCCGATCCCCGCGCATAACCCAAATCCCAATCCCGCCACAACCAGCCGTAAATTCATACCCGAATCCTCCATGTTTCCCCCCGAAAATGCGGCAACATTCCTGCTTTGTCCACTGTAAATGCTGACATAATCAGCATATTATGCCCTGCCCTAACCAAAATTTAACCATTCTCCGCTAGGCTGGATAGTGGAGTTGTGTCTAACCTTACTGTCATAGCGTTTTCAAGCACCATGCCAAGCCCAGCGCCCCGGGATGCACAGAAGGGTTTTACGCTCATTCAGGTCAGTATGCTACTGGCTGTAAGCGCGTTGGTTCTGGCCGCAAATCTCCCCGGCCGCGATGCAGGGGACTATAACCAGAAAGTGCTCGACAACATTTACAAGCTCGACAAGGTCGAAAGCGCCATGCAGGCCTTCATGGCTTCCTATGGGCGCCGCCCCTGCCCTGCCGACGGCCAGTATGATGTGAACTCTGCCAATTTCGGCTGGGATGCCGGCCATTTCGCCCCCAGCACCGTGGGTGAGTGCAACGGCGGAAACCCCGCAGCCCCCATGGGGCCAGACGTGGCCACCGGCAATACCTACATGGGAACCATCCCCACCAAGGCGCTGGGCCTCCCCGATGATTATGCCTATGATGCCTGGGGCCACCGCTTCAGCTACATCGTGGATAAGCGCAGCACCATCAATGAATCCTGCTACCGCATGTACACCACTAACACCCCCGGCGCCGTGGTCATCCGCTATAAAGACATAACCGGCGCGGTCATTGATAACGAGCAAAGCATGTACGCCTATATCAGCCACGGCCCCGATGGCCATGGCGCATGGCCCCCGCAGGGCAGCTCCGTCCCCGGACGCCTGAACCGCAGCAGCACCGACGTGGACACCCTCAACAATGCCGGGGTGGATGTCAGCTTCACCTACAATACCACCAACTACACCAACGTCAAAATCAAAAAAGACCGCACCCCCACCTTCGACGATCTCGTCTATTACCATAGCGACACCCGCAACACCTGCTGCATCGGCACCGCCTGCAGCCTGTTCAACCCCAAAGCCTTCGCGCTGGAGGGAACCGGCGTAAACGATAATGTCGGCCTCACCGTCGCCATGGTGGACATCAACGGTGATGGCCTCGACGATATGGTCGTAGGCGCGCCCAACGCCGACCCCGGCGGCAGGGTGGATGCAGGCGCGGTCTATGTCACCTTCGGCACACGCAATATCTACACCTCCCCCTTGAGTGCCGGCAGCTTCAACGGCACTAACGGTTTTGTGATTCAGGGCATCATGGCCGGCGACCATCTGGGCAGTTCCCTCGCCGTGGGCGACCTGAACGGCGATGGCATCCAGGACCTCGCCATTGGCGCGCCCGGCGCATTGACCAATACCGGTGAAACCGAAGTGGTGTTCGGCGGCGCAGGCGCATGGCCCGCCAGCTTCATCGCTTCCGGTCTCGCTGGCAGCACAGGCGTAAACGGCACAAACGGTATCCGCGTCGTCGGCACTTCTTCGGGCGACCTGTCCGGAACCTCCGTCGCCTTCGGCGACCTTAACCATGATAGCATCAACGACCTCATCATCGGCGCCCCCGGCTTCGGCACCAATGTAGGCGCAAGCTATGTTATTTTTGGCAGCCGCAACACCTGGACGCCTGCCTCCGTCGTAAACCTCGCCGCCCTTGCCGGCGCAACCGGCATCAACGGCACCAACGGCAGCCGCATCAACGGCACCGCCGCCACCGTCGAAACAGCCGGCACCTCCGTCGCCTCCTGCGATATAAACGGCGACGGCACCGAAGACGCTATCATCGGCGCGCCACACGCCAGCTTCGGCGGCCATACCAACACGGGCCGCACCTATGTTGTCTTTGGCAAAAACGCTGGCTGGACAGCCACTTCCACCGTCTCCGCGCTGAACGGCACCACCGGCTTTTCCGATACCGGCACCGCCAACGACCAGCTCACCGGCAGCGCCGTAAGCTGCGGCGATTTGAATGGTGACGGTGTCGCCGACATTGCCATCGGCGGCCCCACCACAAACACCACCGGCACTGCCAACGGCTCCGTGTGGGTGCATTACGGCCATACCGGCGCATGGCCCACAACCGTGGACCTTGGTTCCTTACGCTTCTACATCGACGGCTATCGCGTAGACGGCGCTCCCGGCGACTATGCAGGCTCTTCCGTCGTCATCGGCCCCGACCTCAATGGCGATGGCATACAGGACATGGTTATCGGTGCACCCCAGAAAACTCCCGCTGGCCGCCCCCTGGCCGGTGGCGCCTATATCTGGTTCGGCACCAACACCGGTATGCTCTCCACCAACTATATGCCCACCTACCTCACCGGCCCTAACGGCGTCATTATCAGCGGTGCGGCCTCCAACGATGCTGCGGGCAGTGCCGTCGCCGCGGGCAACCTGAACGGCGTGGCACAGGGCGCGGCCTTCATCGGCGCCCCCAATGCAACCGTGGGCGGCGTTGCCAATGCAGGGCGCACCTATATGCTTCAGGGCACCCGCAACTGGCCCGCCACGATTGACCTGAGCACCATCCCTTAAGGAAAAGCGCGCCTCCCTTTTGCTTTACAAAGCAACGCGCTTCGCCTACAAACTTCCCCATGAATTTTTTAAGCCCCATAGGTGCCGTATTTTTGGACTTCCTCGCAGCCGTAGGCCGCGTGGCCCTTTTCATATGGGCAGCAGTCGGCGGCATCCTCCGCCCCCCCTTTTACACCAAAATGCTAGTGAAACAGATGATGGAACTGGGGTTTTACTCCCTTCCCGTCGTCGGCATGACCACGCTTTTCACCGGCGCGGTGCTCGCCCTGCAAACCTATTCCGGCTTCTCCCGCTTCAACGCGGAAAGCTCCATCGCCATCGTGGTCGTCCTTTCCATCACCCGTGAGCTGGGCCCCGTCATGGCAGGCCTCATGGTCGCAGGCCGCATTGGCGCTGCCTATGCCGCCGAAATCGGCACCATGCGCGTCACCGAGCAGATCGACGCTTTGCAAACCTTATCCACCGACCCCCATAAATACCTCGTCCTCCCCCGCCTCATCGCGGGTATCACCATGCTGCCTTTACTGGTGCTGATCGGCGACATCATCGGCGTGTTCGGCGGCTACCTTGTTTCCGTCCATAAACTCGGCTTTGCCCCTGGCCCCTACCTGCAATCCACCGCCAACTTCCTGCAAACCAAGGACGTAGTATCCGGACTTATCAAAGCCTCCGTCTTCGGCTTCATCATCACCCTCATGGGCTGCTACCATGGCTTCCACTCAAAAGGCGGCGCGCAGGGCGTAGGTGCGGCCACCACCCACGCCGTGGTATCCGCTTCCATCCTCATCCTCCTTTCCAACTACGTCCTAACCGCATTGTTGTTCGGCAAATGACCCCCAAAATCGAACTCAGCAATGTCTACAAGGCCTTCGGCACCAAGAAAGTGCTCGATGGTGTAAACCTCACCATCGAAAAAGGCGAGTCCCTCGTGGTCATCGGGGGTTCCGGCACTGGCAAATCAGTGCTCATCAAATGCATCCTCGGAATTCTGGAACCTGACAGCGGCAGCATCAGGATTGATGGTCAGGAAGTCACCGGCCTCTCCACCCGCGAGCGCCAGCAGGTTATGCGTAAATTCGGTATGCTTTTTCAGGGTGGCGCATTGTTCGATAGCTTCACCGTGTGGGAAAACATCACCTTCGCACTGCTCCAGAACAAGCAGCTCACCAAGCCACAGGCCCGCGAGCTGGCCATCGGGAAACTCAAATCCGTAGGCCTGACCGCAGATGTCGCCAACCTCTCCCCGGCCGAGCTTTCCGGCGGTATGCAAAAGCGCGTGGCCTTGGCCCGTGCCATTGCCGCAAACCCGGAAATCATTTTCTTCGATGAGCCCACTACCGGCCTCGACCCCATTATGGCCGACGTCATCAACGACCTCATCGTCAAATGCTCGGAAGAACTCGGCGCCACCACGCTAAGCATCACCCATGACATGGCCAGCGCCCGCAAAATCGCAGACAATGTCGCCATGCTCTATCAGGGAAAACTCATCTGGCACGGCCCGGTAGATACCATTGACCACAGCGGAAACGAATATCTCGACCAGTTCGTCCACGGCCGCGCCACCGGGCCTATCACTGCAGGCATCCGCTAGCTGCTCAGGTAAAGACGATAATAAGCAGCATAATAGCAATAATGACGCCGATAATGCGCACCGTATGGTTCGCGGCCATGCTGCCCACCGTAGAGCCTCCCGCCATCAACTCGGATTCATCATAATTGTCATCGTCATTTGGTTCTTCGGCCATAGTCTCACTTAATATTTCAGTTACTTACCAAAAGGCAGCCCAGCATAGACTGTTCTTCTCGATATTTCAATCTTGCCAGCAGCACAATAACGTGTAAGACAAAAGCCCCTAAGGCGCAATGCGGGTGTAGTTCAATGGTAGAACGGCAGCTTCCCAAGCTGCATACGAGGGTTCGATTCCCTTCACCCGCTCCAGCCTCCCGCCACCGGGTAAAAACTAAGCCGCAATAGAATTCAGGAAAGACTTTTCCAGCGAGTCATCGCCGTAAATCTGCTTGAACTGCCCCGGCGTGCCAACGAAAAATAGCTTCGTATTATGTATCACCCCGATACGGTCGCATATTTCATCAAGGTCAGACAAGATATGCGAGCTGAAAAACACCGTGCTCCCTGCCCCGCGCACCTTCATCAGCTGCGCTTTTAGCTTGATGCGCGCCATGGGGTCCAGCCCGCTCATCGGCTCGTCAAGGATATAAAGCTCTGAGGCCACCATGAACGCCCCCACCAGCCCCAGCTTCTGCCCCATTCCCTTGGAATAGGAGCCTACACGCTGCGACAATACGTTAGGATCAAGGTCAAGCGCCACCGCGAAATCCCGCGCTTCCTGCCGGTCCAGCTTGCGGCCATAATAAGACAATGCAAGATCAAGATACTCATACCCCTTCAGGTAGCGGGAAGGCTGGAATTTTTCCGGGAGGTAGGAAAGATGCGACCGAGCCGCGATCATGCTTGAAGAAATGTCGAACACCTTCGCCACACCCTCATCAAGGTCTATCAGGTCTAGGATAATCTTGATAAGCGTAGTCTTGCCCGCGCCGTTCAGGCCGATAAGACCAAAAATCTCACCGGGTATCAGCGAGAAACTAACCCCGTCCAGCACCTTTTTCGCATCATAGTTTTTATGGATATCCTGAACCATCAGCGGCGAAACAGTCATAGCTACTCCAATCCTAGTTTTTTATACGTATCGTTCAACCCCGGCGCTCCCGCCTTCGTATTTTCCGGTTCCGCCGCCTTTGCTGCCGGCGCTGCTGGCGCTGGTGCAGCCGCTGCAGGCACAGGTATCTCGGCCTTGGGTGCGGATTTTTTCAAAGCCGAAGGTATCACCGGTATGCTGGGCTGCACCATCACCGTAACCGGCGGAACCTTCCCTTCCACAATGCGCATCGCATAGGAGGAAAAGGTCTGGTTTGGCTTCAGTGTGAAAGTAACCGTCTCATGAATACTGTCAACAATAACATCGCTTTGCCCCGGCCCCACAGGCGCCACCATCCATGAATCGGAAACCTTTTCCATGTTCTGCGGGTGCCATTCCATCACCACTGATTCCTTGTCCACCATCACCACTTTCAGCCATGATGCCGGGTCGTCGTAATGCGGAATAAATTTCTGTCCGTTGACAATCACCAGCCAGTCATCCGGGTTCTGGTAGCTCAGCGATTGCAGGAAGAATTGCGGATAGGTGAAAGGCTGCGGCTTGGGTGGCGCTGCCGGCGCGGCAGGTACAGCCGTCTGGTCCAGCTGGTTCAGGAAATTCTTCGCCTGGCTTTCAGCGTTTGCGCCCTTGTTGTCCCGGTTGCGCTTAAAGGTGGCAATCGCCTCGTTAATATGCGCCAGCTCATCTGCCGTGATGAACATGCTGACTGGCTTGGCGTTTATCACCGGCTCGGGATTGGTTGCAGGCGGCAGCGCCCCGCCCGGCAGCGCGGGCGCAGGCGCGGCGGTGCCCGGTGCCGGGGCAACCGGCGGGGGCGTAGGCACCATGCCATTGCCCGGTGCATCCGGGTCAAAGGCCGAAGCGGCATACGGCGCAAGGCTGAAAGCCAGAACCAGCCCCAGTCCGATCACGCGCATCCACCTATTTTTTCGCATCCGGCGCAGCCCCTCCGGCGCTTTCGACAGGGTTTATGCTGAACCACGTAAACTTGATGCCGGTTTTAACCAGCGGGTAAGTTCCCTTCTGGCTGATGGCATTAATCACCTCGGCGTCCACAGCATGGTCACGCGCCAGGGTGACGCGGGTGAGTTTGCACACACCTGAAAGCTCCTGCTGCATCACGTCGAGCAACTCGAATACCCTCTCATCCGAAAGCGTGTCCAGCTCCACGCTCACCTCGCTGGAACTTACCGAATGCGTTTTGCGGATATAGGCTGGGTCCTTGATGTCCTGAATGGGCGAAACGCTAAGCCGCAGGTTGTTCAGCCCATACTGTGCCTTGTACTGGTTGAACTTTTCCAGCACCAGCGGCCGGTTAATGGAAAGCGCCCCTGCCTCTTCCTTTTTCTTCACCTCCTCATACAGCGGCGAGTTTTGCTGGATGAAGGAATATTTAGCCTTCAGCGTGGTGAATTCCGCGTCAATCGCGTCGAGCATATGCTGCGACGATTTATTATTCTCGATATAATCATCCCGGATCGAGCTCAGCAGGTACACGATGGCCAGCAGCACCACCTGCACCGCCACAATGATGCCAAGCTCAAGAATCACCTGCCGCCGTAAAGGCTCATAGCGCATACTACAACTCCTTCAGCGTTAGCATCACGTCCGACGAATCCTTGCCCGGAACGGGCTTGGGTGCGGGTGCGCTACTGTCGAAATTGATATCCAGCTTATCTCCCTCGGAAAACCGGGGCGGCAACTTGGAAAATGTAATATCGAAATCCTTGAAAACCACCTTTAAGTCGGCAATCACCTGCTTCGAAACGTTGCGCCAGTCATCAAGGTCGCGCACCGCCGGAAATTGCAGCGATAAGGTTGCAAGGCTTTTCGGTTTTGGATATGCCGCACCCGTTGGGCCTTTTTCTTCAATGGTCCACTCAATATTTTTCACAATAATTGGCGGCTTTATAACCGTCTCCAGCCGTGCGATGAACGCTAGCGGCGACACCTGTTGCTTCAGTAGCAACTGGTACAACTCGATAATGTCACCCGTCTTGTCAACATCGAGGTTGGATTTATTGATCTCATCTTTGAGATTATCCAGGTTATTCTGGTGCTGGTGCTTGGCGCTTATCATGTCATCGGCCTCAAGGAATCGCAGGTAGATATCCGAAGCCACCCCGCCCGCATAGCCGATAACCCCGATAATGGCCAGCGCCCCCAGCAGCCGCTGCGTTTTGAAAATGGTATAGAGCCGGTCAAACCGCCGCGACTCGGGCGTAGACAGCGTAAGCACGTGCTGTGGGCTGGAGGCGATACTGGCAGCCAGGATCACGTCGCCGAACTGGTCCGTAGGCTGTGTGGCCCCTTCAATGCCCAGCAGCTGCGCCACCTCATAGGGCGTCATGATGTTGAAGCTGTTGGACTTGAACTTATTCTTGTCAATCACCGGTTTCAGCGCGTTCGCCGCGATGATGGTAATGTCGAGCCCGTCCGCAGGATCATAAGACAGGCGCTTCATGTACTCCATGGTGCTCTGCATTTCCTGCTCGATATTGCCCGCCAGCACTTCCGGCGTGGCCTCGCCGATGGGCTGGGCCATACGGGTAAAGATAATGCGCCCTTTGTGCAGGATCACCTGCCGGAAACCACCGACCTTGTTATGGCTGATGAAGAACTTCCACTTCGAGCCCGTGCCCGCCTTGCCGATGCCCTTGGCGCGCTCGATGTTGCGCAGGATGATTTCCGTTTCCACCGAAACCAGGTAAATGCCCGTAAACCGGTTCGGCAGCGAAAACACGAAGTCCAGCCACATAGAAATCTGCCGGCTGCGTTCCACCGAAACCATGAGGAAGTTCCAGTCTTTCCTTCCCCCTTCGTCGCGCCCCAGCAGCACCGCGCCTTTGATGTCTTCCGGCCCGAAATCCCTCTCCAGCCTACGGTTGATAAGCTTTTTCACGCTCATCGGGCTCACCGGCGGCAGGCTCTGCTGCACATAGCTCTGGTCCAGGCTGTCAATAGCCATGGAAAACGGCGCTTTAGGGTCTTTATCAAGGCTGACCCGCAACTCTGCTAGATTCTGCTCGCTGGCATCCGGCACGAACTGGCGGCTCACCACCACGTTCTCGCGCATGTATAGCAAGATAGTGCCCTCATCCCCCACGAACAGCACAAAACGCGACCCGGGAAGGAATTTCTGCGCTTTTATTTTCCCGGAATCTTTCTTGGCCTTAGGCGCGGCAGTTTTTTCGGGCTTAACCTTGACCTTCTTTTCAGCGGGTTCTTTTTTCTCTTTTTTGGTTAACGCCATCGGCCGCTAACCTCGCCCGTAACATTGCATTTCTCTGCCATAACATGCCCGAACCTAGAATTTAATTTTGCTGAACGATTCGTATAGCGGGCCAAACACAGCCGCGATCACCCAGAAAATAATGGCACCCATCACCACGGTGAGGATCGGCTGGATCGCGCCCACCATGGCGTCCACCGCGTCATTCACTTCACGGTTATAAAAGAAGTTCACGTTTTCCAATGCCTCTTTCATATTACCGCTATCCTCCCCCACCTTCACCATGCGGATAACGAGGTTTGGAAACTGGTTGGAAAGCCGCAACGAAGATGTCAGCGAATTGCCATCCGTTACGTTGGTCTTCACCAGCTCCACCGAATCGCGTAAGACCCGGTTATTCACCACGCCCTTACCGCCGTTCAGCGCTTCAAGGATATCAATGCCGCTATTGAACATCACCGCGAAGAAATGCGTAAACCGTGCCATGTCGATTTTGCGCACCACCGGCCCGATCAGCGGCACTTTCAGCATGATCACATCCACCTTATACGCAAATTCCTCAGACGTCCGGTAGCCGATGATAATGCCCATGATTGTTCCCAGCGGCACGCCAAGGATAATATACCAGTAATGCTCAAACGCATATGCGGTCGCAATCAGCGCGCGCGTATGGATAGGCAGCGAAAACCCCTGCGCGATCAGGAAGTCCACCAGCTTCGGCACTACGAACAGCATCAGCACGCTGATAACCCCGGAAATCACGACGAGCAGAACCGCCGGGTAGCGCGTAGCCTTTTTAATTTTGCGCGAAATATCCGCCGACCATTTCAAATGATCCGCCAGGTGAGTGAACGATTCGGATAAATTACCCGTCTGCTCGCCGGAAGCCACCAGCCCCACGAACACATCGTTGAACACCTTGGGATAAAGGTTAAGCGCCTGCGAGAGCAGGTTACCGTTTTTCACAGATTCATACACGCCTGTCAGCACATCTCGCAGGCGCGGGCTTTCACTGGCGTCGCGCACGTCGGCCAGCGCGTCGTGCAGCGGCACGCCCGCGCGGTCCAGCTGCTCCAGGTGCATACAAAGGATGATAAGGTCTTTCACCTTCACCCTGCCCCGCTTGGCAAGCTTACTCGCCTTCTGCGACTTCGCTTCCACCAGGTCGAGGTTCACCTGCTTCAGGCGGTCTTCAAGATCGAGCTCGTTGTCCGCGATCACCGTGCCGCGAACCTTGCGCCCCATTTCATTGATGGCCGTGTACGTATATGAAGGCATTGGCTACAACCTGTCTGTCAAATCGATAGTGCTGATAAGTTCTTCAAGGCTGATATCGCCCGCCAGAACCTTGGTCACACCATCCTGCTGCATCGTCACGAAACCGTGCTTGATCGCGTGTTCCATCATCGCCCTGCGCGTAGCACCCGTGGTAATAAGCTCATCCATCCCCTGGTCCACGCGTAAAATCTCGATAACCGCTGTCCGCCCCTTATATCCTTTGTTGCTGCATTTAGGGCATCCCACCGGTTTATAGATCGTGGGCGGCTTCGCTGCGTCCACGTTGAGAATATGGCATTCTTCCGCATCGGCCTGATGCGCCTGCTTGCAGAATTTGCACAGCTTCCTCGCCAGTCGCTGCGCCATGCAGCCAATCAGCGAGCCCGCCAGCAAATGCGCCGGAACTCCGATATCGCTCAGGCGGGGCACCGCGCCCAGCGCATCGTTGGTGTGAAGCGTGGTAAATACCTGGTGGCCCGTAAGCGCGGCACGAATAGCCATCAGCGCCGTTTCCTCGTCCCGGACTTCGCCGACGAAAATGATATCAGGATCCTGGCGCATCAAAGATTTGATCCCATTGACGAAATCCAGCCCCGTGCCTTCGCGCACATTGCTTTGCCGGATCAGCGCCAGCTGGTATTCCACCGGGTCTTCCAGTGTCATGATATTCACGCCGATGGTGTTGATGTAGTTCAGCACCGAATACAGCGTCGTCGTTTTGCCCGAGCCGGTCGGGCCTGTCATGATGATGATGCCCTCAGGCCGCTTCAGCAGCTTCTTGAGAATGGAGATGTTATGCTCCGAAAACCCGAGGCTCTCCAGCGGCACCAGCGATTTGGCCTTATCCAGTAGGCGCATCACGATGTTTTCCCCGTGCACGGTAGGCAGTGTCGCCACGCGGAAATCCACCTCCCGGCCAAGCACGTTATACGAGATACGACCGTCTTGCGGGTATCGCGCTTCGGCGATATTCATGCTCGCCATGATTTTAATGCGCACCACCATGGCCTGCCAGTAGTCGCGGTGAAACGCGCGCACTTGCGTCATTTCACCGTCAATGCGGTAGCGCACGCGCAAAAAAGAGCCTTCCGGCTCAAAATGGATATCCGAAGCCCCGGTCTTGATCGCGTCCACCAGCAGCGAGTTCACCAGCCGCACCGTTGGGTTCACATATCCTTCCGCCCGCCCGTCCAGCTTGTTGTTCTCGCGGATGCCGGTTTCGATTTCGCGTAAAATACCATCCACCGAGATTTCGTAATCGTAATACTGGTCGATCAGTTCAAAAATTTCCGTGTCCGTGCAATACACTGGCACAATTTTCAGGCTGCGCGGCAAATGCCTGCGCACCTGGTCAATCGCCAGCACGTTATACACGTCGGCCATGGCCAGCATCGCCACTTCATGGTCAATCGCAACCAGGATTACTTTGTGCCGCGCCGCAACCTCTTTGGGAACCCTGCGCACCACCGCCGAATCAAGCATCGAAACTTTAGGGTCGAATTTTTTCGTGCCCGAAGATTCCGCCAGCACTTCCCCTAGCGCCGATTCGGTGATGAAACCCATCTCCACCAGAATCGCACCCAGCAGTTTCTTGCTGCTGCGCTGCTCCGTCAGCACCACTTGCAATTGGTCAGGAGAAATCAGCCCGAGCGAAATAAGCTTTTCCCCCAGCCGCTGCGGCGGCTTGGCGGGTTGGTTATTAGCGGTTTCCGGGTCAAAGGGGTCCACCTCAGTAGCGGCCCCGGGCGCAATCCCGGCCAGCGGCGGTGTCGGCACCCCTTCGGGCAGCCCCCCATCGCCCAGCGGCGGCTCAGGTTGCAGTGGTTCGGACATAACTTCAGTCTTTTTGTTGAGCAAATACCTTCGGCTTCACTCCATATATAGGCAAAAAAGATTGAAATTAGGTTAAGACGTTGAACGTCAATTATTTTTTAACCCGTTTCCGAACTGGCGTTTTCCTATGCCGCCACCACCCGCATGTTCAGGTGCTTCAGGCAGGAATCCACCCATTGCGAGGTGAGTTTTTCCTGCACCGTGTTTTGCTTAAGCCGTTCATTTAAGTGCGGAAAATCAACATTATCCAGCAGCTGGTCCTGGTTGAAGCAGGAATACACGAAATACTCCTTCCCGGTTTTCGGATCGACATGCTTCTGCAAACACTGCGCACATATTTCCTTCATCATGCACTGCATAGGCGAGTTAATACTGCCGATGGCCACATGGTTGGGTTTCAGGTGGTGGTGCAGCACCCCGTGCCGCGCCGCCGCAACCGCCTGCATCATCCGGTCCGAACCGATAGCGATGATATGGTCGATATCGGCAAGCGCAATGGGCCTGTCGCCCAGCTTGCCCTCGCCGTAAGCACGTATCGCCTCCACGATGTTGCCGTGGAACGATTTGTCCTGCGGCCGGTTTGGCGTAAACGTGCCGTCGTCGCACGCCCACACGATCACATCTGCCGCCGCCTCGATGTCCTCTACCTTATAGCGGTCTACAGATTTCTTGTAACCCGCGAAATACAAAACTTTCGAGCCCTTTTCCCGCATCGCTTTGCCAATGGAGAACAGCACCGCGTTGCCAAGCCCGCCGCCTACCAGCATCACCTGCTCGTTAGCTGGGATATGCGTCGGCGTGCCCGTAGGCCCCATCAGGATCACCGGTTCACCAGGCTTCAGATGCGCGCATAAATCCGAAGATCCGCCCATCTCCAGCGCAATCACCGAGATCAGCCCCTTGGCCTTGTCAACCCATGCTCCAGTCATCGCCAGCCCTTCCATCGCCAGCGTGGTTTTCCTTCCATTATGCGCCACTTTCGGCGCATAAGCCTCGAAATTCTGTAGCCGGTAAAACTGTCCCGGCTCAAATTGCCGCGCCGCCAGCGGCGCATGAATCACCACCTCCACAATCGTATGCGTCAGCCGGTTCACCGCGTGAACTTTCGCCAGCAGCTGCTCCCTCACCGAGGCAAGGAACTCCGCAAGCGCCAGCGGCGAATAGGCCGGGCTCTTCTCCAGCACCGCCGTAACCACGGGGTAGCCTTGCTTTGCACTGCCCATGGCCTTCACCACATTCCCGGCAAAGCTGGGGTGCAAATCCCCAAAGAAGCTCACCGAGCACTGCCCATATTCCTGCGACATCAGCACATGCACGCCCGCAGGCTTGGAAACCTGCTGCGGCTTGACCACGTTGCCCTCAAGGTCGGTTGCCCGGAAATACTTCCCGTCCATCGCGAAATGCGCCGCGTCTTCCCGGGCCAGCACTGTGTTGGGGCTGGTTCCCGCTGCCACCAATATGGTCCGCGCCGGAAGCGTGATAATGTCCCCGCCCCCGCCCGCGCGCTTCAGGTTAATCGCATCCGCATAGCCATACTGGTCCACTTCCACGCTTTCCGGCTCATACAGCTCCGAGAAGAAAATCCCCTCCTCAAACGCCTTCTCCACTTCCTCGTGGTTCAGCCGGTAGCTTGGCGCGTCGATCAGGCGCTTGCGGTATACCAGCTTCACCCCGCCCCAGGCATCCAGCAAAGACCATACATCCGGATCCCTGCCTTCCTTTGCGGCGTTTTTCTTCTCATCGCGGATTTGCCGCCCATGGTCTAAAAACTCGTCGGCAATATACTTGTCTTCCTCGCTCCACAACGCCCGCACCAGCTCCTCGCCGCGCTCGGAAACCAAGGCCTCATACCGGCTCAAAAACTTCTCCACCTGCACCGGGTAATAGGCCAGCGATTCCGTGGCCGTGTCTACGGCGGTAAGCCCCCCGCCAATCACCACCACCGGCAGCCGAAGTTGCAAATTAGCAATCGAATCCGCCTTTGCCGCACCCGTGAGCTGCAGCGCCATCAGGAAGTCCGAAGCTGTTCGCACACCCCGCGCCAGCCCGTTTTTCATGTCAATCACCGTAGGCTTGCCTGCACCCATGCAGAGCGCAACATGGTCAAACCCCATGGCGCGCGCCGTGTCATACGTCACGCTGGAGCCAAACCGCACCCCGCCGAACATGGCAAAACGCTTGCGCCGCTCCAGCAGCAGCCGCAGGATTTTGAGGTTGTTCTTATCCCATCGCACCGTGATGCCATATTCCGCCACACCGCCAAACCCGGCCAGCGTGCGCTCATCCAGCGCCTCATACAGCGTATTGATATCCCTGATTGGCTCAAACGGCACCCGTACCCCGTCAGCCGACACGCCGGAAATATGCGAAGCCACCGGCTCGATCTTCAGCCCGTCAATGCCCACCACCACATGCCCGTCATTCATCAGGTGATGGGCAAGCGTGTAGCCCGAAGGCCCAAGCCCGCTCACCAGCACCTTGTAGCCGCTCTCCGCCCGCGGGATGGGCCTGTCGAGGTTCAGCGGGTTCCACCGTGTGAACAGCGAATAAATCTCGAAGCCATAAGGCAATGAAAGCACGTTCTTCAGCGTGTGCGTTTCCACCAGCGGGATATTCACCGGCTCCTGCTTCTGGTAAATGCAGCTTTTCATGCAGTCGTTGCAAATGCGGTGCCCTGTGCCTGCGCACATCGGGTTATTCACCACAACCATCGCCAGCGCACCCACAGGAACGCCTTCGGATTTAAGCAAATTCATTTCTGAGATATGCTCTTCCAGCGGGCAGCCCGCCTGCATGATCTCCAGCGAATTTTTCTTATATTCCCCCGTCTTTTCCTTCATCCCCTTGGAGCAGGAATCCTTGCCCTGATTATGGCAAAAAATGCAGTAATGCGCCTGGTCCAGCGCGGCCGCCAGCGGCCCGCCGTCATCGGTCAGCTTAAACCCGTCCCGGTAGCGGAAATGATGCTTGGAAAACCGCTGCACAAGCACACCGTCTCGCTCCTCGGTCTCATAGGCCACCAGATGTTCCGGGTCGAGTTTTTTCGGCTGTTTAAACAAAATACCGCCGCCATGCTTCGCCTTGCCAGCGGGCGTAAGCAGCGCCCACGCCGCATAGCGGGCCGCAATTTCCAGCAGCGATTTATTATCTTCTTCCTTCCCCAGCCAGCTCATCACCAGCTTGGCAAACACCAGCTCAAAATAAGGGTCTTCCGCATCCAGCCCCGGCAGCATAGAAAGCAGCATCGGCCCGTCCACCCGCTCCAGCTGGTCCGCAGGCAGCGCCTTTGCCGCCCTGCGCTGCACGAAAAGCCGCTTACAGGCATAAAGCGGCGCCAGCGCCAGATGCCTTTCTGCAAGCAGCCCCACCTCGTGTAAAATTCCGAACAGCCTCGCCGTAAAATCTTCCACATGCGGCGCAAGCTCGATTAAAAGCTGCGAATGTTCCTTGGCCGGCAATCCCGAATGGTCTGCCCGCGCGGCCACAAAGCGGTTGTGCAACGCCACATCCGCAGCCTCCAGCTCGGAAACGAAAGCAGCGTCGAGCCGTATCAGCCCGTCGCGCGCATATAAATCATCAAAAGAGATACCAAAGCCAAAATCAGTCATCGTTAAATCCCCGTACCCGCGTAATCACCACCATTTTCCGTAGCCATATTCCTCACCGGATCTACCAGATGGTGCTCCACATAGCGCAGCAGCTGCTCCACGCATTCCTGTATGCTGGTATTTTCCGTGTCCACCACCTGGTCAGGGTTCAGCGGCTCTTCGTAAGGAGCGCTTACCCCCGTAAATTCGGCGATTTTCCCTTCACGGGCCTGCTTATATAATCCCTTTGTGTCGCGCTTTTCGCACGCCTCCACCGAAGCCTTGATATAGATGTTATGGAAATAGTCCGGTGCAATCGCGCGCACCTGCCTGCGGTCATCGCGGTATGGCGAAATAAACGAGCAAATCGCGATCGTACCGCTTTGCGCAAACAGCGCCGCCACCTCGCCCACCCGGCGGATATTCTCTTTGCGGTCATTCGGCGAGAAACCAAGGTCACGGTTAAGCCCCTTGCGGATATTATCCCCGTCCAGCCCAAACACATTATAGCCCTTGTCGAAAAGCCGCTTCTGCAGAAGCTTGGCAATCGTGGATTTCCCCGAGCCTGAAAGCCCCGTAAACCACAGGATTCCCCCCAGATGGCCATTAATCATCGCGCGCTGCTCCGGCGTCACGCCGAAATCCACATCGAAAATATTCTTGGATTTCACCTGCTGCGCCACCTGCGCTGCCCGCTGGTCAAACACGCCGTCAAGGCTGATAATCCCGCCCCCGGCCACATCATAATCCTGCTGGATCACAAACCGTCCCAGCCGGGCATTGCGGTTGAAATCATCCACCGCCACCAGCCCGCGCGTGCGGAACACAACTTCCGCCACGTTATTGCGCTCCACCCGCTCTGCTTTCACATGCTCCAGCGTATCGGAGTCAATCACATGCTCAATCGAACGAATCTCCGCCTGTATTTCGCAGGTCGCAAGCTTGATCTTGTAGCGTTTCTCCATTTCCAGAGGCTTATGCCCCAGCCAGAAAATGCGCGCCTTGAAATAATTCGTTATCACCGGCGCGTCGCCCAGATGGCTCACCACATGCCCGCGCTCCACGAAAATCTGGTTATCCAGCGTAATCCCTATGGATTGCCCGGCATGGGCTTCCTTCACCCCGCCATGGGGCCAGCTTTCGATGCTGGCTACCGTGGCCTGCGTATTGCTCGGCGAGAAAATCAGCGTATCGCCAACCCTGATCGTGCCGCTTTCTATGCGCCCCGCCAGAATCCGCCGCTCATCGAATTTATACACATCCTGGATCGGGAACCGCAGCGGCAAATCATCCGCTGGTACCGCCACCTCAAACCGGTCCAGCGTCTCCGTCACGCTGCCGCCCTTATACCACGGCATCGCGGCCGAATGGTTCACGATCAGGTCACCCTCCCGCGCGGAAATAGGAATAAAGCAGGTTGGCTGCACACCCACCGTGTTCAGGTATGCCGAATATTCCTTCTCAATAGCGCGGAATACGCCCTCATCATACCCCACCATGTCCATCTTGTTCACCAGCACCGCAATCTGGCGCACACCCAGCAAATGCAGCAGATACCCGTGGCGCTTGCTCTGCTCGCGGATACCTTCCTTCGCGTCGATCAGCACCAGCGCCGCATCCGCCTGCGCCGCCCCCGTAATCATGTTTTTCAGGAATTCCTTATGCCCCGGCGCATCAATAATCACCACGTCACGGCTGGCCGTTTTAAGCCATATCTGCGTCGTGTCAATCGTGATCCCCTGGTCGCGCTCCGTCTGCAGCGCATCCATCAGGAACGACCACTCAAACGGCATTCCCCGCTTTTTGCAGGAAGCAATGATCGCCTCCATCTTGCCTTCCGGCAGCGAATGCGTGTCACTGAGCAGGCGTCCCACCAGCGTGGACTTGCCGTGGTCCACATGCCCCACAATCACAATCTTTAACTGGGGCCGGGCATTCTCATCCGCGTCCACCTGAACCTGTGCTGCCGTCTTGCTCATAACCTCTACCTTCTAAAATTCTGGTGGGCGGCAGAGGGCTCGAACCTCCGACCTCTACGGTGTGAACGTAGCGCTCTGACCAACTGAGCTAGCCGCCCTAAAAAAGCCTAATAACCTTACATATACCCATCGGCGCGCAGGCGCTCGAAACTCGATTCATCCTCATCCGCGCCCATGGGCCGTCCCGAACGCTCAGAAACCTTAGTCACCCGCAATTCGGCAATAATACTTTCAATCGTATCCGCCTTGCTTTCAATTGGCCACGTAATGCCCTTTTCGCCCAAAGATCGGAACCGCATCGACTTGCCGCCGAAATCCCGCCCCTCCAGCACATCGTATTTCTTGGCATAATACAGCGGCACAATCGGGATATTCTCGCGCTGAATATACAGCCAGATATCCAGCTCCGTCCAGTGCAGCAGCGGGTGCACCCGCAAGGAAGTGCCCGGCGCGAAATCCGTTTTGAACTGGTCCCAGAATTCCGGCGGCTGTTCCTTCACGTCCCAGTTGCCTTCCTGCCCGCGCGGGCTAAACACGCGCTCCTTCGCCCGCGTTGCTTCCTCATCGCGGCGAATACCCGCGATAATGCCCACAAACCCGTATTTTTCCACCACCTCTTTCAAGCCAAGCGTCTTGCGCGAGGCGATGCGCGCCGCGTGTGGCAGGCTCACATCCGTCTGCTCCAGTGGCGGGCAGGTATAGCTGATCAGGTTCACGCCCCACTCCTTGGCATACTGGTCGCGGAACGCATACACCTCGTCCATCTCCAGCTCCGTATCGCAATGAATCAGCGGAAACGGCACCTTCCCGAAAAACGCCTTGCGCGCCAGGTGGATCATGACATTGCTGTCCTTGCCGAATGACCACAGCATCGCCAGCTTATCAATCGCGTGGAATGCCTCGCGGAAAATAAAAATGCTTTGTGCTTCCAGCCTGTCGAGATGATTCATTAAACCCTTCTTCCTACGCGTATATCAGTAATCGAAGCCGGGATTTGCGCCGCCAGCTCCGCCATTTTTTCCAGTTTCCGGCTCACCGGCTCCGCCGCCTTGTCAACCGCCATAATAGTGTTGTAAACCTGCGTCGAGGGGTCGCTGTCAATATGGTCGGCACGGCCCAGCCCATGCGCGTTGCTCAGCTCTTTCGCATAGCTGGTAAGCGCGCCGAAATCCGTAATATCGGCATCCTTCCCGGCATTTAGCCAGCGCAGCGTTTCAACCACCGAGGCGCTCTCCCTGCCCATAACCGTGGGCATACTGCCCTCGGTGGACAATTCCCGCTTAATGACCTGCGTGGCAATCGCCGCATCCCGGTAGCGCACCATAAAGCGCACATCGTCATTCGGCATCGAATTAACGCCGTTGATATGCTCGATATAGGCCGCCAGCTCCTTATCATCAATGCTATCCGCCAGCGCGACAAGGCGGTTGTCGATCTTTCTCCGGTCAATAAGCAGCTTGCCCCGCATCACACGCTCCAGTTCACATCGGCGGTGGGCAAATGAATGCCGCATTCCGCCTTTTGCTCGTTTTCAATGCCGATCGTGTGCGCCCAGCGCCCGGCGCGCTCATCCTGCCCTTCCGCCACTGGCTTTGTGCACGGTGCGCAGCCGATGGAAGGATAGCCCTGCCCCACCAGCGGATGTGCTGGCAGGTTTCGTGCCGCCACTTCCTGCTTCTGTCGTTCCCGGCTCCATTCCGCAATCGGATTGATGCGGAAAATGCCCTTGTCGTCCAGCTCAATCGAATGCATCTCCGCCCGCTCCGCTGTCTGGTAACGCTTGCGCCCCGTTATCAGCGCCTTGATGCCGAGCGCTTCCACCGCCCGGTTCAGCGGCTCCACCTTGCGCATCCAGCAGCAGCGGTTCGGCTGCGTGCTCCATAGATCCCCCGTGGGGTCAATCCGGGCCACCATTTCCGGGTCAGGCTTCAGCCAGTGCACATTCGTAAGCCCCAGCATTTCGGTAAGCGCCTTGCCATAGACCAGCGTCTCGGGAAAATGCTTCTCTGTTTCCAGGAAAAACACCGGCGTTGCCTTATCCACCTCACCTACCAGCGCCAGCATCAGCGCAGCATCCGCGCCGAACGAGGAAATCAGCGCAACCTGCCCCGCGAATTCTTCCTTAATCATCGAGCGCAGCAGCATAGAGGCATCCATATCGCCATAAAACATCTGCAACCGGGAAAGTGAAACCTGCTGGCTCATGCAAAATCCTTCTGGCGCACGCACGCCTTGCCGCTCAGCCAGCCCTTATCCTGCAAATACCGCTCTGTGGCTTCCATCACCTCAGTCATGGCGGCGCCTTTTTCCTTCATAGAAAGCCTGAGCGCCGCAAGTTCCTGAACCCGGCCCGCCCATTCCTCGCCATAGCAGCAGGAAAGCGTGTCGCGCAGCTTCCGCGCCAGCGTGGGCGATGCGCCCGAGGTTGAAACCCCGATCACCAGATCTCCCCGGCGCACATTAGCCGTAAAATAAAAATCACACAGGTCGCTCACGTCTTCCACGTTAATCAGCTTGCCAAGGCTGCGCGCCCAACCCTGAATCTGCTCGGCCTGGGCCCGCGGCAGTCCCGCCACCAGCACCAGCGTCGCAGCCTGCACATCGGCAAATGCCGCCTCGCGTTCCACCAGCCGGCCACCGGCCACATCGCGCAGCTTCTCCGAAGGCTCAGCGCAAAAAACCTTCACCTGCGCCGCCATCGCCTCGTCCAGATATTCCAGCCGCTTCACCAGGAACCACGATTCTCCCGCGAGCATCACCGGGATGACCGAAAGATCGAGCGCAATGGGAAACATCGTGGGCATGGTTATTTCGCCCAGTCATACTGCGGCGAAAGTGCATCCACCGCCGCTTGCTTCACCGCCGCCACCCCATGGCGGAACGCAAAATCCCCGAAGCCTTCCCCCGGCAACTTATGCGCTTTATACAAGCCGAACATCGGCTCCAGCGTCGTC
>JANYCJ010000008.1 GCA_025360345.1 Alphaproteobacteria bacterium
CAGATCTGCATGATGGTCATGCTGAGTGCTATCATCATCACCATGCCCAGCATGGCGTTTGCTGCCAGCAACACCCCCATGGGTAACGTACTTTGTACGGTTCTCGCATGGTTTACCGGCAACACCGGTAAAGGTCTCGCTACGATCGCAGTTACCGTTATCGGTATCGGCGCCCTCCTGGGTAAAGTATCCTGGGGTATGGCTATGATCGTAGGTATCGGCGTTGCTATCGTGTTCGGTGCCGCTGGCATCGTGAACGCAATGGGCGGCGGCGTAGTTGGCATCACCGGTGGTGGTGTTGGTCACGAAGCTACCTGCTAATTATCGCTTCTCGAAAAGAAGGGCCCGCTGGAAACAGCGGGCCTTTTTTTATGCGCATTAAATATCATAAATTCATAACGAAACTTCACTATATTCTAAACATTTGTTAACGCTTAGCTTGGTATGCTGGGGGTGCCCGCAGCTTAGGAATTTATTCCGCACGCAGGTTTTTGGTTAGCGCTCTATGTAGTTAGCTATATTCAGCGCTTTTTTTAGAAGTTCTATTGTGAGGACTATTGTTATGAAAACCCAAACTAAAGATTTAAGCGTTTCCTGGCAGATCTGCATGATGGTCATGCTGAGTGCTATCATCATCACCATGCCCAGCATGGCGTTTGCTGCCAGCAACACCCCCATGGGTAACGTGCTTTGTACGGTTCTGGCATGGTTCACCGGCAATACCGGTAAAGGTCTTGCCACTATGGCCGTAACGGTTATCGGCGTGGGCGCGTTGCTGGGTAAAGTATCGTGGGGTATGGCCATGATCGTAGGTATCGGCGTTGCTATCGTGTTTGGCGCCGCTGGCATCGTGAACGCCATGGGCGGCGGCGTAGTCGGCATCACCGGGGGTGGTGTTGGTCACGAAGCTACCTGCTAATCACCCGCTTCAAAAGAAAAAGGCCCGCTGGAAACAGCGGGCCTTTTTTATGCGCGGTGGCAGCGCTAGTTTCGGTTGCGGACTTTATGGCGTTCGGGGGTACGGGCTTCGCGCGCCTGCTGCTTCTGCTCTTTTTCCTGCTGGCGCAGCCAGTCAGGATTGGTGGAGTAGGTGCCGACGACTTCCGCCTGGGAGAGGATGTGATTTTTAACAACCACTTCCACCTGTGCGCCATGGACGGGATCGGGCAGTTTCAGCGTGGGAATGTCGAGCGCATAAAGGATGAAATGATACTGGTGCATCCGCTTGTCGTTCCACGGCGGGCAGGGGCCGTCATAGCCGCCATGGGAGCCCTGGGAGACGCGGCCGTAATCATTCTGGCCATCGGTGCCGTATTCCATTTTGCCGAAGGGCTTGCCGCCGGGGGCAAGGCCGTTGCTATCCTTGCCCTGAAGGATGCCACCGACGGAGGGGGGGATATCCACCAGCACCCAGTGATAGAAATTCTGGCGCGCGTCTTTTAGTTCTATGGCGGTGCCGGGTACGTTGGCTTTGCTCAAATCGGCGGGCACGTCACGGTCCACAACCAGCAAGACCATGGATTTGGTGCCTTCGGGCGGGGGCGACCAGGTGATGGCGGGGCTTAGGTTTTCGCTGTCGCGCGTGCCGCCATTGCCATCGGGCGCGCAGTAGGTGAAGGTATTGGGAATGGGCTTGCCGTTGGTGATGCCGCCGACGGTGAGGGTCATGGTTTCATAGGATTTAGCGCGGGCAACGGCGGATTTCTTGGCATTCGCGTCGCGGACGCTGGTGATGGGGTTGCCGGACTGGCGGGTGTTCTGGGGCGAGGTCAGGGCGTTGACATGGGCGTCGCGGTCGTTGGCGAAGGCAACTCCCGCAAGGAGCGAGGAGGCGAGGAGGGCAGGAAGCAGGAGGCGCATTGGTTTCCCTTTGTCGGTTGAAGCCGTATATGTGGTATGTGGGGGTATTATAACTACAAAATCACGTAGGCGCAAAGCTTTGCGCGAAACGCAGGCGGGCGCTGCACGAAATCTTGTTGGGAAACTTGTAAAACTGGGCTAGAAGCCTATCTATTACGCAGCGCTTTTTGCCCCACGGGGTTTTCCCAGTTACGAGGATTTGCATGTTTATCCAGACCGAAGCCACGCCAAACCCGCTGACCCTTAAATTCGTGCCCGGCGTGGATGTGCTGGGCAGCGGCACGGCGTTTTTCACCTCCGCGGCGGAAGCCAAGCACTCGCCGCTGGCGCAGGCGCTGTTCCGCATGGACGGGATCAGCGCGGTGTTCCTCGGCGGAGATTTCATCACGGTGACGCGCGACCCGGAATTCACGTGGGAAGTGCTTAAACCCATGGTGCTGACCTCTATCATGGACCATTTCGTGGCGGGCAAGCCGGTGATGGAAGAAGGCGGCGCGGCAGCGGCTGCCGACACCAGCAATGACAGCGATATCGTGAAGCAGATCCGCGAGCTGATCGACACGCGGGTGCGCCCGGCGGTGGCGCAGGACGGCGGGGATATTATTTTCCGCGGGTTCGAAGACGGCATTGTGCAGCTGGAGCTGCACGGCTCCTGCTCGGGCTGCCCCAGTTCCACGATCACGCTTAAAAACGGCATCGAGACGATGCTTAAGCATTATGTGCCTGAAGTGATTGCCGTCGAAGCGGTCATGTAATATTACTACGGCCTCACCCAGACGGATTATCCCATGCCCTTACAATTTTTCCCGAACAAGCCCCATTTCGATTTCATGCAGAAACGCTGGTATGGTTTCGCGTTTTCCATCGCGCTGACGCTGCTTTCCATGGGGGTGCTGTTTACCAAGGGGCTGAACCTTGGCATTGATTTCACAGGCGGCATCCTGATGGAAGTGCACACCGAAAAAGAGGCCGACCTGGGCAAGATGCGCGAGGCGCTGAACCACCAGGGTTTCGGGGAAATTTCGTTGCAGAACATGGGTTCGCCCAATGATGTGATGATCCGCATCCAGATGACGCATGACGAGGACCAGTCCAAGATCACGGCTAAGGTGAAAGAGGTGCTGGCGGGCGAAGCGGACGGGCAGGTGGATTACCGCAAGATTGATTTCGTGGGGCCGACCATCGGGCAGGAACTGGTGAATAACGGGATCATGGCGGTGCTGTGCTCGTTTGCGGCGATCATGCTTTACGTGTGGTTCCGGTTTGAATGGCAATATGGGGTTGGGGCGATCATCGCGCTGGCGCATGACAGCATCATGATCCTCGGGTTTTTCGCGGTGACGCGGTTTGAGTTTGGCCTGACGGCAGTGGCGGCGATCCTCACCATCGTGGGGTATTCGATCAACGATTCGGTGGTGATTTATGACCGTATCCGCGAAAATATGCGGCGCTACAAGAAAATGAGCATGTTCGAGCTGATCAATAACAGCATCAACGAAACGCTGTCGCGCACCATCCTTACGGCTTCTACCACGCTGCTGGCGGCGCTGGCGCTGGCGCTGTTCGGGGGCGAGGTGATTGAAGGGTTTTCATGGGCGATGGTGTTCGGGGTGGTGATCGGGACGTATTCGTCCATCTATCTGTCCGCGCCGGCGCTGTATTATCTGCAGATCCGGCCCAACGCGACCCCTGAGCCCGCGGCGGCGTAAGGGGTTTTTATGCAGTATACGGAGCTTTACGGCTATTATTTCGAAGACCTTGCCATCGGTATGCGCGGGGTGGTGAGCCGGACGATCACGGAGACGGATTTGCGCAATTTCTCAGGTGTGTCGGGGGATACGAACCCGATGCATTTAAGCGAAGATTTTGCCAAGCACACGCCTTTTGGCGGCTGCATTGTGCACGGGATGCTGACGGCAAGCCTGATTTCGGCCGTGATCGGCACGAAAATGCCGGGGCCGGGCTGTATTTACATGAGCCAAACGCTTAAATTCCTCGCGCCGGTGCGCATCGGCGACACGGTGTATGCGGTGGTGACGGTGAAGGAGCTGATGGCGGAGAAAAAGCGCGCGCTGTTCGACACGAAATGCTTCGTGGGAGAGACGCTGGTGATTGACGGCGAGGCGCTGATAAAGGTGCCTTCCAAGAAGGCGTAACCCGTTTTATGCAGATTGTGCGCGACCTGACCTGCTGCCCCGCGCCTGCCGCAGGCGCGGTTATCGGGCTGGGAAATTTCGATGGGGTGCATCTGGGGCACCAGGCCATTTTACACAGCGTTACTGAACGCGCCAAAGCCCTAGGGGCCGCGGCGGCGGTGATGACGTTTTCGCCACACCCACGGGAATTTTTTGCGCGGGAGCGGGCGCCGCTCAGGCTGCAGACTTTCCGGCAGAAAATGGCGCTGTTTGCCGAGGCCGGGATTGATTATTGCTTCGTGGTGCGGTTTGACGCGCGGTTTGCCGCGCTTTCGCCGCATAATTTCGTGCATAAGGTTTTGGCGGGGCAGCTTCGCGCGCGCCATGTGGTGACGGGGTATAATTTCGCTTTCGGCAAGGGGCGCGGCGGGGATACGGCGACACTTGCGCAGGAGGCAGCGGCGTGCGGCATGGGGTTTACCTCCTGCCCGCCGGTGATGGGGGCGGGGGGGCAGGAAGTGTCTTCCAGCGCCATACGCCGCCTGCTTTCGGAAGGCAAGACCGCACAGGCTGATGCGCTGCTGGGGCGCAGCTACGCCGTGGAAGGGCGGGTGGTGCATGGCGACAAGCGCGGCGGGGCAATGGGCTATCCCACGGCGAATATCCGGCTGGGGGCGCTGTTCCGCCCGCGCTACGGGGTGTATGCGGTGCGGCTCCACGCGGGGCAGGCGAGGTTCGATGGCGTGGCCAATTTTGGGATTCGCCCGATGTTCGCGCTGGAAGAGCCGCTGCTGGAGGTGCATGTGTTTGACGCGTCGCCAGATTTATATGGGAAGCGGGTGCGCGTGGAGCTTGTGGATTTTATCCGCGAAGAACGCTATTTTGACTCGCTCGACGGCCTTACAAGGCAGATTGCGGAGGACTGCGCGGTGGCGCGGCACAAACTGAAGGATACAGGCATATGAAGATTCAGGCGAAGCATTGTTTCCCGCTCGGGCTGGTGGTGGCGCTGCTGGTGCTGGCGCTGGACCAGGGCAGCAAATGGCTGATCGTGACCAAGATGGTGAGCCCGGAAGCGCCGGTGGTGGAGGTGTTCCCCTTTTTCCATCTCGTGATGGTGTGGAACCATGGCATCAGCTTCGGCATGTTCGCGGCCTTCCGCCAGCCGATGCTGCTTACGGCGCTTTCGGTGCTGATTGTGGGCATGTTGCTGATATGGCTTCATAAAAATACATCCGGGCTGGTGGCGGGCGCGCTGGGCTGCGTGATCGGCGGGGCAGTGGGCAATATGTGGGACCGGCTGCATTACGGGGCGGTGGTGGATTTCCTTGATTTCAACCTGATGGGCTATCACTGGCCGGCCTTCAACATTGCCGACAGCTCCATCTTCATTGGGGTTGTACTTTTGTCACTGAGCAGTATGTTTACGGACGTCGCTAACAAACCAACCATGGCCCCGAAGGAACCGCTCCTATGAAGATTTGGCATTGTGCCCTCGCCGCTTCCGCACTGCTTGCCAGCGGCTGCACTAGCAGCTCGGTGAAAGATACGCTGGGGCTGACCCGCGCCGCGCCGGACGAGTACCGCGTGGTGTCGCGCCCACCGCTTTCGGTGCCGCCACAGTTCAACCTGCGCCCGCCCTCGGCCACGGAAGACACGCTGGGGCAGGTGGTGGCCACCGACCAGGCGCATTCGCTGATGACGGGCAGCACATCCGCGAGCACTGCCGTGCAGCCGGTGACCAGCAGCAAGACCTCGAAAAAAGCGCCGGCGATGAACGCGGCGGATTCTGAATTCCTGCAAAAAGCAGGCGCGGCCAACGCCAACCCGCATGTGCGCGAGGAAATGGTGGAGGAACGCTATACCCGTATCGAGCAGCAGGAAGCCTCGCCGTGGTGGGATGTGTTTGACTGGACGGCGGACAAGAAAGACCCGACGGTGGATGCGAAAAAAGAAGCTGAGCGCATCAAGACCAACGAGGACCAGGGCAAAGCGGTGACAGACGGCAAGACGCCGGATGTGAAGACGCGCGATACGGGATTGCTCGGCAAGATTTTTGACTATTAGCATGAAGCGCATAAAGGGCTTATCCGCAGCATTCGGGGCATTGCTTTCGATGATGGCATGGGCCCCGGGCGCGTTTGCGGAAGGAAGCCCGCAAGCGGCGGCGGAACCGGTGGAAAGCTACACGCTGGAAAACGGGCTGGAGGTGATCGTGATTCCCAATCACAGGGTGCCCGCGGTGAGCCACATGATCTGGTACCGGATCGGGGCGGCGGATGACCCGCTGGGAAAATCCGGGCTGGCGCATTACCACGAGCATATGATGTTCCAGGGCACGGAGAAGCTCAAGCGCGGGGAATATTCGCGTAGCGTGGCCGATAAGGGCGGGGATGAGAACGCCTTTACCAGCTATGACGCGACGGCCTATTACATTGATATCGCCAAGAAGGAGTTGCCGCTGGCGATGGAGCTGGAGGCCGAGCGCATGAAGGGGCTGAAGCCCGACCCGGCGGATGCGGCCAAGGAAAAAGAAGTGATCATTGAGGAGCGGCGCTTAAGGATTGAGAATAATCCCTCGGCACTGCTGGACGAGCAGGTGAACGCGGCACTGTTCCGCAACCACCCGTATCACTGGCCGACGATTGGCTGGATGCAAGAAATGGAGGGGCTTACGCTGCAGGACGTGCTGGATTTCCATAACAAGTTCTACCACCCCAACAACGCCATCGTGATTGTGAGCGGGGATGTGACGGGGCCGGAGGTGAAGGCGCTGGCGGAGAAATATTACGGGCCCTTGCCGAGCGCGCCGATCCCGGCGCGGGTGTGGAACGAAGAGCCGCCGCAGAATGCGGAGCGGCGGGTGTATATGCACCATGTGAATGTGAAGCAGGAAAGCTGGGGGCGCGACTATGCCACGGCGAGCCTGGTGTATGGCAAGAAGGACGAGGCATTGCCGCTGTTTTTACTGTCGCAGCTGATGGGCGGGGGCAAGACGAGCCGGCTTTACACCGCGCTGGTGCTGGAGCAGAAAATCGCCACGTCGGTGGATGTGGATTATAACGGGCTTACGCTGGGGCCGGCGGAGTTTTCCATTGGGGCGGTGCCGGTGCCGGGGGTGAGCCTCGACGTGGTGGAAAAAGCGGTGGACGCGGAAATCGCCCGGGCGCTCAAGGACGGGTTCACGGCGGAAGAGATCAAGCGGGCGAAGACGCTGCTGAAGGCGCAATCGGTCTATGCGCGCGACGGGCTTTCGGGCATGGCGCGGATCATGGGGTGGCTCAGGATTTGCGGAATGGACAAGGATTACTTCTCCCGCTGGCCCGCGCTGATCGAGGCGGTGAGCCCCGAGCAAATCACGCAGGCGGCGCGCGACACGCTGGTGCTGACGCATTCGGTGACGTTCGAGCTGCTGCCGGGTGAGGCGCTGCCGGAAGGGGCGAGCGCGCCCACGGGGCTGCCGGTGGGCAAGGAGGATACGAAATGAGGAGGTTGCTGGCGGTTGCAGTGCTCCTGTTCCCGTGCCCGGCATGGGCCACGGATGTTCAGGAAGTGGTAAGCGACAAGGGCGTGGTGGCGTGGCTGGTGGAAGAGCATTCGGTGCCGCTGGTGGCGGTGCGGATCGCGTTCCGCGACAGCGGCACGGCGTATGACCCCAAGGGCAAGGGCGGGCGCGCCACGATGGTGGCGGCGATGCTGGATGAGGGTGCGGGCGATTTAGACGCCACGGCCTATAGCAAGGCGCTGGAAGACCATGCGATCAATGTGGATTTCGCGGTGTCTGACGACGGGCTTTCAGGGAAGGTGAGCACGACCAGCGAATTTACCAAGGAAGCTTTCGACTATCTCGGCATGGCGCTGAACAAGCCGCGCTTTGACACAGTGGCGCTGGAGCGGGTGCGCCAGCAGATGATGGCGGCGCTGGCGGCGGAGCAGAAGCAGCCGGAATATTTATTGCAACGCAAGTGGAGCAATATGCTGTTCGGCGAGCACCCCTATGCGAACCCGGAACTGGGCACAATGGAAAGCCTAAAGGCGCTTAAAGCCGCCGACCTGAAGCAGTATATGCAGGCGTATATGACGCGTGACAAGCTGGTGGTGGCGGTAGTGGGAGATATTACGCCCGGGGCGCTGAAGGGGCTGCTGGATGCGGAGTTTGCAGGCTTGCCCGCCAAAGCGCAGCCGGAGGTGACGGTGGAAGAGATTCAGGTGCCTGTAGTGCCGCAGCAGGTGGTGGTGGACAGTGATATCCCGCAGACGGAAATCATGTTCGGCACGCAGGGGCTGAAGCGCGACGACAAGGCATTTTATGACGGCTATGTGATGAACTACCTGCTGGGTGGCGGGGATTTGAGCAGCCGCCTGTTCACCGAGCTGCGCGAAAAGCGGGGGCTTACTTACGGCGTGTCCACCGAGCTTTCGCCTATGGACCATGCGGCGGTGTGGAGCGGCGGTTTTGCCACGCGCAATGAAAAAGTGGGCGACGCGCTGGCGGCGCTGCGCGAGTCGCTGAAAGAATTCGCAAGCAAGGGGCCGACGGATGAAGAGCTGGCCAAGGCCAAGCAATACCTGACGGGTTCGTTCGTGCTCAACCTTGGCAGTAATAACGAGATTGCCAGCTACCTGATAAACATGCAGGTGAACCATCTGGGCCGCGATTATTTCGACAAGCGCAACGGGCTGATGGAGGCGGTGACGAAAGAAGGCGTGCAGGCAGTGGCGGCGAAGCTTGCCGACCCAAAGCATTTGCAGGTGGTGATGGTGGGCAAGCCGGTGCTGGCGGAGAGCAAGCCCGCTGAAGCAACGAAGGCCGCGCCATGAGCATACGCATCCTGCCCACGACGCTTATCAACCGCATCGCCGCCGGCGAAGTGGTGGAGCGCCCGGCCTCGGTGCTGAAGGAGCTGGTGGAAAACGCGATTGACGCGGGCGCAAGCCAGGTGGACGTGGTGCTGGAAGAGGCCGGGAAAAACAGGCTGATCGTGCAGGATGACGGCAAGGGCATGGACGAGGCGGAGCTGGCGCTGGCGGTGCAGCGGCACGCGACTTCGAAGCTGCCATCGGATGATTTGCTGGATATCCGGTTTTTAGGTTTCCGGGGGGAGGCGCTTCCCTCCATCGCCTCGGTGAGCCGGCTTACGGTGACGACGCGCAAGGAAGGTGCTGCGCATGGCTGGAGCCTGCATGTGGAAGGCGGCGAGGTGGGCGAGGCCCAGCCCGCGACCTGCCAGAAAGGCACGCGGGTGGAGGTGCGGGACTTGTTTTACGCCACGCCCGCGCGGCTTAAATTTTTGAAAAGCGACAGGACGGAGGTGAGCGCGTGTGAAGATACGCTGACGCGGCTTGCGATGGCGCATCCGGGGGTGGGATTTTCGCTGACCTGCGACGGGCGAAAAATGCTAGATGTGCGGGCTGAGAATGATTTGCTGGACGGGCGGCTGCGGCGCTTGCGGGCGATCATGGGGGCGGGGTTTGCGGAAAACGCCATGGCGCTGGAGCGGGAGCGCGAAGGGGTGGTGCTTACCGGGTTTGCGGCGCTGCCGACGTTTAACCGGGGGACTTCAGCGGAGCAGTATTTATTCGTGAACCAGAGGCCGGTGCGCGACAAGCTGTTGCTCGGGGCGATCCGGGGCGCGTATCAGGATGTGCTGGCGCATAACCGCCACGCGGTGGTGGTGCTGTTTTTAGACATTGACGCGCAGGAGGTGGATGTGAATGTGCACCCGGCGAAGGCGGAGGTGCGGTTCAGGGATAGTAATTTAGTGCGCGGGCTGATGGTGGGCGCAATCAAACATGCGCTTTCGGATGCGGGTTTCCGCGCTTCCTCGGAAGTGGCGGCCTCGGCCCTGCAGCATTTTTCGGCGGCGGCGGCACCGCAGCAGCATTCGTTCTACGCGTATGACGTGCCGAGGGCGGAAGGATTTATGCCGCAGTTCAGCGAGGCCTCCTCGCTTCCGTCGGCGGTGGAATATACTTCGGCGGCGTATGCGGCGCAGGGACAGCGCGAGGCCGCATCGGCGATGTTCGCCCCGCAGGCGCGCACGGCCTCGGAGCCGGTAATCAACGACGAAATGCTTTACCCGCTCGGCGCGGCGCGGGCGCAGTTGCACAAGACTTATGTAGTGGCCGAAACGGTGGACGGGCTGGTGATCGTGGACCAGCACGCGGCGCATGAGCGGCTGGTGTATGAACGCATGAAGGCGGATATGGCGACGCGGGGCGTGCCTACACAAAAATTACTGATCCCGGAAGTGGTTGCGCTTGACGAGGCGCTCGCGGAGTGCTTGCTTGCTCGGCAACAGGAATTGATGGAATTCGGGCTCATGGTGGAAGCATTCGGACCGGGCACAGTGGTGGTGCGTGAAACGCCCGCACTGCTGGGCGAGGTGAATGTGGGGGCCATGATAACCGAACTTGCGGATAACTTGCGGGAATATGGCGAGGCGCTGGCGTTGAAGGAACATATCGAGGAATTATGCGGCACCATGGCGTGCCATGGCAGTGTGCGGGCGGGGCGCGCTTTAAGCGTGGCGGAGATGAACGCGCTGCTGCGGCAGATGGAGCAGACGCCGTTTTCCGGCCAGTGCAACCACGGGCGGCCCACTTATATCGAGCTGAAGCGC
>JANYCJ010000029.1 GCA_025360345.1 Alphaproteobacteria bacterium
CGATATATAAATTTTATAAATACTGCCTTAAGGAATGCCTGAAGTGTAATACATCTCGGCGAGCAAAAGATTATGGCCTCTCTAACCCTCAAGTTCCTGACGCCCGGCCGGCTCAACGCACTATTGGTCCTGATATTTGGCTTGCTCGTGACATCGGGCATAAAAACCTTCACGATCTGGACCCAGATTACGGATATTTATTATGTCTGCCTGACCGAAACATCCGGCCAGTATTATCATAATCCCCTGGCCCTTTTCGCCATGCATGATCCCCACGCCCTGCGGTATCTGGCCATGTGGCCTTTGATCGAAATGAGCTACCTGAGCGGGCAGGATTTCGCCACGACCTACCCCTGTTACCTTCTGCTCGTCTTCTACGTAACCAGCTGCTTTCTAGCACGGATACTATCAATGCTGCAGCTCTCCCGGAACCTTACGGCCACGAAGTTTGACCAGCCCTGTATTTTCGCCATCCTGCTCTTGGTGTCGCTCTTCATGAATGGCCGCCTTGCCATGGTGTTCCTCGGAGTAAGCCTGATTCTCTATGCCCAGCTCTCCTTCCTGGTGCAGCAGGGGCGAAGAATCCGGCTGTTTCTGGTGCAATTTCTCGGCCTGCTTTTCTGTTCGGTAAGCTCCGGAACTTTTACCGTGGCTTGCTGCATGGTAATCATATTTCAGGCTTCCGTACTGGCCGTGCAAGTCATGAATGCAAAAAAACTTAACAAACCCAGCCTCTGCTACCTAGTTTTTTTCGCCGTTGTTTGTGCACCCTTTATGTATATTTTTGCACTGAAAAATCTGTCTTTTTTCAAATATTCCCTTTCGGCGATGCTGCTTCACGGCGCTCCCGAAATTTTTTATAGCTATGGCGTCGCCTTAAACGTGCTCGGGGTGGTATTTGCTGCGTATTGTGCAATTATCCTCTTCGCAACCATGGGCTGGAACCTCCTCAGCCTGAAAAAAGGGGGTATCTACAGCCCCATCATCCTGCTTATCGGGCTCAGCCTCTGCCTCGGCATCTTCGGCTATTCCACTTTGCTTACAATGCTGCCCGCTTTGGTAGTGCTGGGCGCGGTAGGATATAAGCAATATCTGCGGACCCCTGTGATAAGGTTCTGATTTTTAGCTGTTCCAAAATTCGCTTCCACGTATATGCTGCAACGGTATGGCAATAAAAATGCACACCGTTGGGATCACGATAAGCGTCAATGAAATTTCTTCAGATATACCGCCAGCCGCAAATACTCGCCATCCTCGCGCTGGGCATTTTCAGCGGTTTACCTTTGGCGCTCACGGCAAGCACGCTGGGCGCGTGGCTCACCGAAGCGCATGTTGATAAAACCTCAATCGGCCTTTTCGCGGCTGTTACCACGCCCTATGCGCTCAAATTCCTCTGGTCGCCGCTGATAGATGGCACCTCCTTCCCTCTTCTATCACGGCTTTTCGGCCGCCGCCGCGGCTGGCTCATCGCAACACAGGTAGCGCTCATGGCAAGCATTGCGCTGCTGGCATTCGCCAATCCGGAGGTGAGCCCGTGGTTCACCGCGTTGTGCGCGCTGCTGGTCGCCATCGCCTCGGCAAGCCAGGATATCGTGATTGACGCCTATCGCGTGGAACGGCTTTCGCCTGAGCAGCAGGGGGCAGGGGCCGCCGCCATTGTGCTGGGCTACCGCCTTGGCATGATTATCTCCGCTGCCGGCGCGCTGTATCTCGCTTCTTTCATGAGCTGGAAATCCACCTATCTGGTCATGGCGCTGTTCATGGGCATAGGCATAGTCGTCACATTCCTGTCCAGCGAGCCGCCAGAGGGCAAGGAACCCTCACCCGCCTATCATGGAAACCTCCGCCAGTGGTTGCGCGATGCGGTGATCGCGCCCTTCGCCGATTTCATGACCCGCCCGCACTGGCTTGCCATTTTGCTTTTCATCCTGCTTTATAAGCTGGGCGACGCCTTCATGGGCGTCATGACCAACCCTTTCCTGCTCGAAATCGGTTTTGAAAAACAGCAGATCGCCACCGTCGTAAAACTTTACGGCGTCATCGCCACCATTCTCGGCTCTTTCATCGGGGGCGCCATGGTTTTCCGGCTCGGCACGGCACGTACGCTGTGGGTGTGCGGCATTTTCCACATGCTCACAAACCTCATGTTCGTGGCGCAGGCAAAAATCGGTGCGGATGTCACCTTCCTCGGCCTGAGCATCTCGCTGGAAAATATCAGCGGCGGCATGGGCACGGCCGCCTTCGTGGCCTTCATGAGCAGCCTCACCCATGTTCGTTTCACCGCCACGCAATATGCGCTGTTAAGCTCGTTTTCCGCTTTCGGCCGCACCTGGCTTTCCACCCCAGCGGGCTGGTTCGCCGACACAATGGGCTGGGAAGGATTCTTTATCCTCGCCACAGCGTTGGCCATCCCCGGGCTTATCACGCTGGCATGGCTTCAAAAGCGGGTGCAGATGGAAAAGCTCCATAACAATAATCCTGCTATCCTTCTTTGAAGCGCCTTACGCGCCATAGACCGCCAAGAAAACGGTTGCGGTGCATATATGGCGGGATTACGCTTTGGCAACAGCAAAGGCCCGAACCTCATGCAACGTAAACCAAAACGTATACTGCTGCTGGCCGCGTTGCTCGCTTCTGCGCCCGCGGTTTACTGGTATCACACCCGCATCCCTGCAAAACCCAACATCCTCTTCATCGTCGGCGATGACCTCGGCTGGGGCGATGTCGGCTGGCATCACGGCCTCGCCAAAACCCCCCACATGGATAAGCTGGTAAGCGAGGGCCTTGAGCTAGACGAACATTACGTCTACCCCAGCTGCACCCCCACCCGCACCGCCCTCATGAGCGGGCGCTATCCCGGCCGTTTCGGCGTGCAGGCGCTGGAGCCCAGCAACCTGCGCGCCATGCCCGCGGGCACCATCACCCTTGCATCCATGCTGAAATCCCTCGGCTATAATACTTACCTCTCAGGCAAATGGGGCATGGGCTCCCGCCCGGAATGGGGCCCCGGCCAGTACGGGTTTGACCATAGCTACGGCACCCTCGCCCCCGCCGCAGACCCATGGACGCATATGTACCGCCCCGGCCCCTACCAGAACACCTGGCACCGCGACGATGCCGTCATCCGCGAAGAGGGCAACGCCACGGAGCTGGTCGCTGCCGAAGCCATCAGCCGTATCCGGGAAAAAAGGGAGCCGTGGTTCCTCTATGTGCCCTTCCATGCCGTGCACACACCCGTGGACGCGCCCGCCGAATATAAAAAACTCTATGACGGCGTAGTCTTCGACGAAGACCCAGCCAAACAGGATTCCCGCCTGCGCCTCGTCGCCGAAGTCACGCAGCTTGACACAAAAATCGGCCAGCTCGTCGCAGCCCTCGACGCCACCGGCCAGCGCCGCGATACTATCATCATTTTCACCAGCGATAACGGCGGCAGCACCGAAGCCGATAATCCCTACACCGGCACCGTGCCTTCCTCGCCGCTGAATAGCAGCAACGATCCGTTACGCGGGGGCAAGCAAAGCGTCTATGACGGCGCCATTCGCATGGATGCGTTCGTGAACTGGCCCGCCTACCTCAAACCCGCCAAATACACCCATCTCATCGACGCCGTGGACTGGATGCCCACTCTCGCCGCGCTGGCCGGCTACAAGCCCCCCGCCGATCTGCAATGGGACGGCTACAACCAGTGGCCGCTCCTGTCCGGCCAGATCGATAAGGAACCAGACCGTGACATTTACGTCGCCCGCGCCGACCATCAATATGCGCTGCGCTATGGGGACTGGAAACTCATCCGGCAAAAAGGCCGCGCAGAATTATACAACATGAAAAACGACCCCTCCGAAACCGCGGACTTGGCGAACGAAGAAAAAGCCCGCGTCGCCGAACTGCAAACCATGCTCGACCGGCAAATCGCGCGCGATGACCCCCACCTGCCCAAAGACCTCGAAGGCATCCCCCCGAATTAAGGCCAGCGCACCTCCGGCGGCATGGACATTAATATGGCCTCCACATTGCCCCCCGTCATCAGCCCGAAGCGTGTGCCCCGGTCGTAAAGCAGGTTAAACTCAACATAGCGCCCGCGCTTGGTTAGCTGCCATTCGCGCTGTTCCTTCGTCCAGCTTTCAAACATATGCCTTCGCACCAGCGCCGGGTAAACCTCCGCCAGCGCCTTGCCGACACTTTGCGTGAACGCAAAATCGGCGTCGAAATCACCCGTATTCACATAATCATAAAAAATGCCGCCTACGCCGCGCGGCTCATTGCGGTGCTTCAGGAAAAAATACTCATCGCACCATGTCTTGAACTTCGCATAATAAGCGAGGTCGGCATCATCACACGCCGCCTTGAACGCCGCATGGAAATCCGCCGTGTCCGCCTCCACGGGATACATGGGGGTTAAATCCGCCCCGCCGCCGAACCATTGCTTGCTGCCACCCCCCAGCACCAGCATCCGCGTGTTCATATGCACCGCCGGAACCAGCGGTGAGCACATATGCGCCACTAGCGAAATGCCGCTAGCCCAGAAATGCGGGTTCTCCTGCGCTCCGGGTACTTCCTTGCGCATCGTGTCTGAAAATTCCCCGTGCACCGTGGAAATATTCACGCCCACCTTTTCAAACACCCTCCCGCGCATCAGCGACATTTCCCCGCTGCTGCCGCCCTCGCGCTCCCACGCCTTGCGCTCAAACCGCCCGGCCACGCCGCCGCTCGCTTCATTTTCTATCGTTTCGAAAATACCGCAAATCTGGTCGCGCAATTGCCTGAACCACATTTGTGCCGCTTTTTTTTGTGTTTCAATATCCATGGAAATGCCTTTAAGGAAATAAGGATGTTTGCCGCAACGCTTCCCCGGTGACCATGCTCGCCGCCTGCACCAGGTTCAGTGAGCGGGCAGGGGGGGCAACCGGCACAGTCACGCTGGCATCAGCCACGGCGCGGACATAATCCGGCACCCCGGCGGATTCCTGCCCCAGCAGTAAGATATCGTCGGCCCTGAAGCTGAAATCCACGTAAGACTGGGTTGCGCGCGTGGTGAGCAATACCAGCCGCCCGCCTTGCTGGGTTTGACGCCAGTCAAGAAAAGCCTGCCACGACGCGTGCCTCGCAAGCTTTGCCTGCTCAAAATAATCCATGGCCGCACGGCGCATCCGCTTGTCGTCAAAGGGAAAGCCGCAGGGCTCGATGATATGCAGGCCCACCCTGAGGCAGGCCGCCAGCCGGATCATGCTGCCCACGTTAGGCGCCATATCCGGTTGAAATAGCGCAATTAACATTGTATTAATAGGGAATATGTTACAGTATGATGCGAAAACGTAACAAAAAAGCAGTTTATGGCCAGCTAAAAATTTGGCAAACTTAGTAATGATCTTTTTTTAAAAGACAAGGCGCACCCTATGGATCCCCGGTTTAACGTATTCTACCTGCTCACGGGGGTAACATTCATGACCTTTGCGTCCGGGTTCGGCGTTTGCCTCTTTAATCTCGACACGGTAGATGCCTGCGTGGCGGTGGCCAATAGCTGGGTCGGCGTGTTCAAAGCCATGGGCGACCATCTGATTGCCTGGGCTTTCGCCCTTGTGAAAGCGGCGTTTGCAGGCTGAAGCGGCGCTTCGCACCCGGAAAACCTCATTATAGCTGAAGAAGATAGCAAAATTGCGTTTTGTAAGTTGAAACTTGCCGCGCTTTTGTTTAGAAACGGCTCAACATCTATTTATGTTGAGACATTTCATGAGCCCCAAGCCCCCACAAAAGACCCCCACCCCTACAGTCCCCGCCCATCACGACGAGGACCCCTCCCGTCGGGATTTCATGCTCCTCACCGCCGCCGCGCTGGCCGGCGTGGGCGCTGCGTCGCTGGCATGGCCCTTCGTCAACAGCATGAACCCCGCCGCCGACGTGCTGGCGCTGTCCTCCATCGAAGTGGACTTGACCCCCATCGCCGAAGGCCAGACCATCAAGGTGAAATGGCGCGGTGTGCCGGTCTTCATCCGTCACCGCACCGCTGCTGACATTGAAGAATCCAAATCCATCGCCATGAGCGAACTCAAAGACCCGCAGGCCGATGCCGACCGCGTGAAAGCCGGTCATGAGCAGTGGCTGGTCATGGTGGGTGTATGCACCCATCTCGGCTGCATCCCGCTGGCCGGTGAAGGCGAATTCGGCGGCAAGGATAAAGGCGGCTGGTTCTGCCCCTGCCACGGCTCGCAATACGATACCGCAGGCCGCATCCGCAAAGGCCCCGCCCCGCGCAACCTCGACGTACCGCAATATGCTTTCCTAAGCGATAACCGCATCAAGATTGGCTAATTCCATGAAACCTACCACCAGCACCCCTCCCGATACCTCGACCGTTAAAGGCTGGATCGAATATCGCCTGCCCATCTTCTCTTTCATTGATAACAGCCTCGGCAGCAACTATCCCGCGCCGCGCAACCTGAACTACTGGTGGAATTTCGGCTCCATCGCCGGCATTTGCCTGGTGATCCAGATCCTCACCGGCCTCTTCCTCGCCATGCACTACACCCCCAACGTCAACATGGCGTTCGACTCCGTTGAAGGTATCATGCGCAACGTGAACTACGGCTGGCTCCTGCGCTACGCGCACGCCGTCGGCGCGTCCATGTTCTTCGTTGTCACCTATATCCATATCTGCCGCGGCCTGTACTACGGCTCGTACAAAGCCCCCCGCGAAATTCTCTGGTGGTTCGGTCTCGTGATTTTCCTCTCCATGATGGCCACCGCCTTCATGGGTTATGTATTGCCTTGGGGCCAGATGAGCTTCTGGGGTGCGACCGTAATCACCAACCTCTTCTCCGCCATCCCGGGCGTGGGCGAGTTCATCGTGCATTGGCTCTGGGGCGGTTTCTCGGTTGATAACCCCACCCTGAACCGGTTCTATGCCCTGCATTTCCTGCTGCCCTTCGTCATCGTCGGCCTCGTCGTCATGCACATCTGGGCCCTGCACACCCATGGCTCGAACAACCCGCTGGGCATTGACGTCAAAACCCCGCAGGACACCATCCCCTTCCATCCTTACTATACCTATAAGGATTTCTTCGGCTTTGGCATTTTCTTCATGATCTTCGCATGGTTCGTCTTCTTCTCGCCGAACTCCCTCGGTCACCCCGACAACTATATCCCTGCGAACCCGATGGTAACGCCCGCGCACATCGTGCCGGAATGGTACTTCCTGCCCTTCTACGCCATCCTGCGCTCCGTGCCGGATAAGCTACTGGGCGTCATCGCCATGTTCTCGGCTATCATCGTTATGTTCTTCCTGCCGTGGATCGACCGGTCCAAAGTGCGTAGCGGTTCCTTCCGCCCCACCTACCGCATCCTCTTCTGGCTCTTCGTGGCCAATGCCTGTGTGCTGGGTTATGTAGGTAGCCAGCCGCCAGAAGGTTCCATGGTCATGCTGGGCCGCGTCTGCACCGCATACTACTTCCTGCATTTTGTTCTGCTGTGGTTCGTAAGCGGCGGCCGCGAAAAAACGCTGCCCCTGCCTGAAAGCATCAGCAAGGCCGTGCTGGCAAAACACGCGCACGCACATCACTAATACCTGACAGGACATGCCCATGAAAAAACTTTCCCTTCTCCTCGCCACCTGTCTGGTAACCGCCACCGCGGGCATCGCCTATGCCGAGGTAGACCACAAGCACCCCAAGCAGATGAGCTGGCCGTTTGACGGCCTGTTCGGCCATGTCGACAGGCAGGCCGCCCAGCGCGGTTTCCAGGTCTATAAGGAAGTTTGCTCCGCCTGCCATGGCCTCACCCGCGTTGCCTTCCGCAACCTGACCGAACTCGGTTTCTCGGAAGCCGAAGTCAAGGCGCTCGCGGCAACTTACACTTTCAAAGACGGCCCCAATGATGAAGGCGAAATGTTCGACCGCCCCGGCAAGCCTTCCGACATGCTGCCCTCGCCCTTCGCCAATGAAAATGCCGCCCGCGCGGCAAACGGTGGCGCGGCCCCGCCGGATTTGAGCCTCATCATCAAAGCCCGCCACGATGGCGCGAATTATGTTTACTCGCTGCTGACCGGCTTCACTACCCCTCCTTCCGACATGACCATGCCCGCTGGCATGTATTACAATCCCTACATCGCCGGCGAGCGCCTCGCCATGCCCCCGCCGCTGCATGATGAAGGCCAGGTGACGTATGAAGACGGCACAAAAGCCACCGTGGAGCAGATGAGCGCAGACGTTGTCACCTTCCTGCAATGGGCCGCAGAGCCTGAAATGGAAGCCCGCAAGCAGACGGGTTTAAAAGTGTTAATGTATCTCGCAATCTTCACGGCGTTCATGTATGTTGCAAAACGCAACATCTGGAAAAAACTGCACTAGTGTCGGAATTTTGCCGCTAAGTGTATCAACGTAAGTATGGCATGGGGTTGGCAAAGCGTATCGGGGGATTAAGCACGCAATCGAAGATCGCGTTGCTCGCCTGCGCCTCCACGCTCGCTTTCCCGCCCCCCGCGCTGGCCATCCATGCCGGCCGCAGCGCCAACCCCATACCGAAATCCAGCTACAAGATGGGAAAGGTCGTCACCGACAAAGCCCCCGTAAGCCTGCAGGCTGACACCATTGATTACGACCAGCAGCATAATATCGTCTTCGCCAGCGGCCATGTAGAAATCGTGCAGGAAGGCACCATCCTCCTTGCTGATAACCTGATGTATGACGAAGGCCACAACGTGGTGCAGGCCATGGGCCATGTCAGCATGATGGAACCTTCAGGCAACGTGTTCTTCGCCGATTCATTAGGGCTGCAGGATGACATGAAAGCTGGCGTGATCCTCCAGTTCAAGTCCCGCATGTCCGATGATTCGCTCTTCGTGGCCAATGGCGCCAAACGCATCGACGAGCAGCATCTGGAGCTGTATAAGGCCGCCTACACCCCTTG
>JANYCJ010000034.1 GCA_025360345.1 Alphaproteobacteria bacterium
TGAACGTGGTTGTACTCGACATCGACGCTTCCAAGCACCGCATCAGCCTTGGCATGAAGCAGACGGAAGAAAATCCGTGGGCTGTATATGCCGCTAAAGTAAACCCCGGTGACATCATCGAAGGCGAAATCCGCAACATTACCGATTTCGGTTTGTTCGTGGGCCTCGAAGGCGAAATCGACGGGCTGATCCATCACTCCGACCTGTCGTGGAACGAAGCTGGCGACGTGGCCATCAAGAACTACAAGAAGGGCGACCGCATCAAGGCGAAGATCCTCGCGATCGACGTTGAGAAAGAACGCATCAGCCTCGGCGTGAAGCAGCTGGAAAACGATCCGTTTGAATCTGAATTCACCGACGTGGAAAAGGGTTCGACCGTGACCTGCACCGTGACGGAAGTTCGTGAAGACGGCATCACCGTGAAAGTGACCGACAACATCACCGCGTTCATCAAGAAAAATGAACTGGCACGCGAGCGCCAGGAACAGCGCACCGACCGCTTCGCCGTGGGCGACCGCATCGACGTGAAGGTGACCGGTGTTGACAAGGTGACCCGCAAGGTTGCCGTGTCGGTGAAGGCACTGGAAGTTGATGAGCACAAGAAGGCCATCAGCGAATACGGCTCCACCGATTCCGGCGCTTCGCTGGGCGACATTCTGGGCGCTGCCCTGAACGAAGCCTCTGAAGGCAAAAAGAAGAAGTAATTGTTATAAATAAGATAGGGCAAGCACCACGATGGCCATACACTCCGATACGCTGATCGACCGGCTTTACTTGAAAAGCCAGATTACGAAATGGCGTATCCTTGCGGTGGTTTTCGCGGTGCTTGCGCTGCTTATCCTTGTGGAGCGCTACAATCCCCACTCCCCGATGGAGAAGGATTTTATCGCCCGCATTACCATTGACGGCTTTATCGGCGACGACCGGAAGCTGTACGACCTGATTGAAGACGTATCGAACAACCCCAAGGCCAAGGCGGTGATCGTGTGGCTGGACACGCCCGGCGGCAGCGCCGTGGGGGGCGAAGAAATTTTCCTGAGACTGCGCAAGATGGCCGAGAAGAAGCCCGTGGTGGCGGTGATGCGCTCCATTGCGGCCTCGGCGGGCTATATGATCGCGCTGGGGGCTGACCAGGTATATGCGCGTGAGGGGACCATCACCGGCTCTATCGGCGTGCTGGTGGAAAGCGCGGAAGTGACCGACCTGCTGGACAAGCTCGGCGTGAAGCCGGTGATTATCAAAAGCGCGCCGCTGAAGGCTTCGCCCTCGCCGTTTGAAAAGCTGACGCCGGAGTCCGAGGCGGTGATGCAGCGGGTGATTAACGACTTCTATACGCGGTTCGTGGACATGGTGGCGGAACGCCGCCAGATTCCCCGGCCGATTGCCCTGCAACTGGCTGACGGACGGGTATATAGTGGGCGCAGCGCGGTGCAAAATAAACTTATCGACGGCATCGGCGGGGAAGAAGAAGCTAAAAAATGGCTTATTTCCCAGAAGCATATCAATGACAAGCTGGAAATTGACGATGTGGAAATCAAGAAGCAGTTAACCTTTCTTGAACAAATAACCGGTAGTGTTATTGGAAATATTCTTGAAAAAAGCGGAACCCCCCTTGACGGTTTAGTTGCAATCTGGCATCCTCAACTGCATTAACCTTCTAAGTTATAAGTGATATTTTCTTAAGGACCCCAACATGACCAAATCCGAGCTTGTTCTTCGCCTCTCCAAAAGATACCCCCATCTTTACCAGCGCGATATCGAGACACTGGTGAACACCATTTTCGATGACATCTCGGAAACGCTCATTGGCGGCGGCCGCGTGGAGCTTCGCGGCTTCGGCGCATTCTCCATTCGCAAGCGCGAAGCACGCAAGGCGCGCAACCCTAAGAACGGCCAGGAAGTACGCATCGGCGAACGTTTCGCCATCTATTTCCGCACCGGCAAGGAACTGCGCGAGCGCATCAACAAACCCCCGGTGATGACCCCGCACCCGCAACACGGCTAAGTTCGTCCGTTGCTTGCATCCGCAAAACGCTACACACGCATTATAGGATTTGCAGCCTTATCGCTGGCTTTCGTGACCTTTGCCGTGGATAACCGCGAAGTGGCGCATGTGAGCCTGTTCCCCCTGCCTTATATGGCGGATTTGCCCCTGTTCCTGTTTGCGATCCTTGTTTTTTTTATTGGCGCGGTGGTTGGCTATGGCTGCTCAAACGCCAAGGCGCGGCGGCTGAACCTGCAACTGAAAGCCGAGATCAAGCGCGGCATCGGCCTGCAAAACCAGCTGGATGCACAGGCTGCCGAAAGGGTGCGGATTGCGCCCCCTGCCCCGCTTAGCGCGGCTTCTTCTTCCCTGTAAGCGATATGACAACTGCCATCAAAATCTGCGGGCTGAAGGATGCTGCCTCTTTGCGCGTGGCGGTTGAGGCGGGCGCGGATTATGTGGGGTTTGTTTTTTTCCCGGCCAGCCCGCGGCATGTGGCGCTGGCGGAAGCGGCGGAGCTAAAGGCCGGACTGCCTGCGCAGGTGAAATGCGTGAGTGTGCTGGTGGATGCGGATGATACGCTGCTGGCGGATGTGAAGGCGATCCTCAACCCTGATTTTGTGCAGCTTCATGGCAAGGAAACGCCGGAGCGGGTGCGGGCTATTCGCGCCATGCTGCCGGGGACAAAGATCATCAAGGCGCTCCGGGTGCGCAGCAGCGACGACGTGGCGCAGGGACATGCGTTTTCCGACGGGGCGGACATGCTGCTGTTTGACGCCAAAGCGCCCGAGGGAATGCTGCCGGGCGGCAACGGGCTTTCGTTTGACTGGGCGCTGCTGAAGGGGCGGGATTTTATGCTGCCATGGGGGCTTTCGGGGGGGCTGAACGGGGATAATATTGTGCAGGCCGTGAGCGAAACGGGAGCGAAAATGGTGGATGTATCTTCTGGCGTTGAATCCGCGCCGGGTGTAAAAGATGCGGCATTAATCCACGCTTTTGTGAAGGCAGTGCGGGCATATGATAAAAGGTAAGCTGGCGAACTCGGCGGGGCCGGACGAGCACGGGCATTTCGGCATTTATGGCGGGCGGTATGTGGCCGAGACGCTGATGCCGCTGATTTTGCAGGTGGACGCGGCCTATGAGGCGGCGAAGGCCGACCCGGAGTTCCAGCGGGAGATTGATTATTATTTCACGCATTATGTGGGGCGCCCTTCTCCGCTGTATTTTGCGCCGCGGCTCACGGAAAAATGTGGGGGCGCGAAGATTTATTTCAAGCGCGACGAGCTGAACCATACGGGCGCGCACAAGATCAACAACTGCATCGGGCAGGGGTTGCTGGCGAAGCGTTTAGGCAAAAAAAGGATTATCGCGGAGACGGGCGCGGGGCAGCATGGGGTGGCGACCGCTACGGTGTGCGCTCTGTTTGGCCTGCAATGCGTGATTTATATGGGCGCGAAGGATATTGAGCGGCAGGCGCCGAACGTGTTCCGCATGAAGCTGCTGGGGGCGGAAGTGATTCCGGTAAAATCCGGCAGCTGCACGCTGAAAGACGCGATGAACGAGGCGTTGCGCGACTGGGTGACGAATGTGGATGACACGTTTTACCTGATCGGCACGGCTGCGGGGCCGCACCCCTACCCTGCCATGGTGCGGGATTTCCAAAGCATCATCGGGATTGAGGTGCGCGAGCAGATGATGGAGGCCGAAGGGCGGCTGCCCGATACGCTGGTGGCGAGCATTGGCGGGGGGTCTAACGCGATTGGGCTGTTTTACCCGTTTATCCCTGAGCCGGGCGTGGCGATGATCGGGGTGGAAGCTGCGGGGCATGGGCTGGATTCGGGCGAACATGCAGCGAGCATTACGCGCGGCAAGCCGGGGGTGCTGCATGGCAGCCGGACGTACCTGCTGCAGGACGACGACGGGCAGATACTGGATGCGCATTCGATTTCTGCCGGGCTGGATTACCCCGGGATTGGGCCTGAGCACGCGTTTTTGCATGATACGGGGCGGGTGGACTATGTTTCGATCACCGATGACGAGGCACTGAACGCGTTTCAGGTGGTGAGCAAGCTGGAGGGGATTATTCCCGCGCTGGAGCCCGCCCACGCGCTTGCATATGTGATGAAGCTGGCCCCTACCCTGCCTAAGGAGCATTTGCTGGTGGTGAATATGTGCGGGCGGGGTGATAAGGATATTTTCACCGTGGCCAAGGCGCTGGGGGTGGAGCTGTGAGCGGCGACCCGGCGGCGGCTTTTCAGGTTGTGCAAACCCAGCTGAGCTACTGGGAAAGCAGTTCGCCCGCGGTGAAGGTTTCGGTGGCGCTGGGGGCGGCAGCGCTTTCGGCGGTGACAGTATTCTTCAAGCGCAACGGCAAGAAGAACGAAAAGAATGACGGTAAAGGGTGAACGATGACGCGGATTGAAGCGGTGTTTGCCGCGCTGAAAAAGCAAAACCGGGCGGCGCTAATTCCGTTTATCATGGGGTATGACCCGGACCGGGAGACGACGCTGGCGGTGCTGGATGCGCTGGCGACCACAGGTGCAGACCTGATTGAAATCGGGATTCCCTTTTCAGACCCCATGGCCGACGGGCCGGTGATTCAGGCGGCGGGGCAGCGGGCACTGCTTGCGGGCGCAAAGGTTGCAAAAATTTTTGAACTGGTGCGGGAATTCCGCAAAAAACATGCCGAAGTACCGATCATTCTTATGGGATATTTCAACCCCATTTACCATTACGGCAATGAGCGCTTCTGCAAAGATGCGGCGGCAGCGGGCGTGGACGGGCTGATACTTGTGGATTTACCGCCGGAGGAAGAACAGGAATTGACGCCGTTCATGGAGGCGGTGGGGCTGAAACTGATACGGCTGGTGGCGCCGACAAGCCTTGAGGGGCGGCTAAAACTATTGGCGGAATCTGCCAGCGGATTTATTTATTATGTGAGCGTGACCGGGATTACGGGCGCGAAATCCGCAGTGGCGGTAGATCTGGAAAAACAAATCGCGGGTGTGCGGGCGCATACGAAACTGCCTATCGCGGTGGGGTTTGGCATTAAGACTGCGGCGCAGGTGAAGGCTATGGCGGCGTTTTCGGACGCGGTGGTGGTGGGTTCGGCGCTTGTAGATAAGATGGCGCAGGCGCAGGGCAAGGATGCCAAGGTGGCGGCGGCCAAGGCGTTTATCGCGGAGCTGGCGACGGGGCTTTCGCGCAGTTAACATCAGGAGGGTTTATGCGGGGTTTGTGGCTGGCACTGGTAATGATAGTGGCGGCGCAGCCCGCGCTTGCAGGCGTGGTGACACGGCAAATACAGGTGGGGGGAGTTGCGCGGGAGTACCTGCTGTATGTTCCTAAAAATGCCGCAAAGCCGATGCCGGTGGTGTTTGCGCTGCATGGCGGCGGGGGCACGCCCAGCTCGATGCGCGGGGTGGGTTTTGAGCCGCTGGCGGATAAATATGGTTTTGCCGTTGTATACCCCAAGGGAGTTGATAAGCAGTGGGCTGACGGGCGCAAAGACCTTGCGGTGGCCAAGGCGCATCCCGAGGTGGATGACGTTGCTTTCCTTACGGGCGTAATGGACGCGATGGTGGCGGAAGGTGCAGATGCGCGGCGCATCTATTTCACGGGGATTTCCAACGGGGCGATCATGTCTTACCGCATGGCCTGCGACCGGGCGGAGAGCATTGCGGCGATTGCGCCCGTGGCGGGAAGCCTGCCGGTGGGGCTGGACTGCAAGCCGGGCGCGAGTGTGCCGGTGCTGGCCATCAACGGCACCAAAGACGGATGGGTGCTTTATAATGGCGGGCCGGTGGCCAAAGATGGCAATAAGCATGGTTATACGCAGCCGGTGGCCGATACTGTGAGCTTCTGGGAGCAGCGCGACGGCTGCACGGGGGATGAAAAAGCCACGCCGTGGCCGAAGCTGGACGAGAAAGACGCAACACAAGTGATTGCCCTGCAAAAAGAAGGGTGCGCGGTGGAGCTGCTGAGCATTGAAGGCGGCGGGCATACGTGGCCGGGACGCAAGATGCTGTGGGAGACATTACTGTCTTTTACCGTGGGGCCGCTTTCGATGCAAATGGACGCGACGCAAGTGATCTGGGGGTTTTTTGCGGATAAGCGGCGCTAGGCCAGCAGGGTGGCGGCGGTGAAATATTCGAGAATGAGCTGTGATTTCTGCAGGCGGGCCGTGGCCTCTTCCAGCGTAGAGGGGAGCCGGGGCAGGTTATAGCTGGGCAGGGAGGCATCGCCATAGACCTGCTGGCCGGGGTCGGACTGGTATTTCAGGCCGTAATGCACGGCGGCGAGCAGGATGACCATGACCATGCCGGGATCTGCGTCGGAGCCGCTGACGCGCAGTTCGATATGCTTGTCGTCGTGCGGGGCATCGGGCAGGCGGACGGCGGTGGTGCGGTTGTTCGCGCCCCAGCTGGCGGTGACGGGGGCGTTTGATTTGGGGGTGAGGCGGGCGTAGGACTCGGGGTTGGGGGCGAAGACGGCCATGCAGTCTGCCACCCAAGCGACGAGGCCGCCGATGCTGTGCTTGAGCTGCGGGCTGATTTCGTAATCATTTTTGAAGAAGGTGTTTTTGCCGCTGGCGTCGGCAAGGCTTACATGCATGTGCAGGCCGCTGCCGGGCTGGTCTGGGAAGGGCTTGGCGGCGAAGGTGGCGGTGAAGCCGCACGTTTCCGCCTTTTGGGCGATGAGGGATTTGAGGGTTTGGGTGTGGCGTACTACCTGCTTGGCGTCGGGGCTGGGAGCGAGGGCGATTTCGAACTGGTCGGCGCCGCTTTCGGGGCCGCGGCTGTAAATACGGATGCCCGCTTCGGCACAGGCTTGTATGAGGTCTTCCCAGAAAGCCGGGAGGTTGCCCGACGCGGTAGCGCCGGGCATGTAGAACTCTATTTCGGAAGCGGTGACGGGGGTTAGGCCGAAATCCCCCCTGATGCGCAGGACTTGCGAATCAATGAGGAAGTGGGTGTCTGCCACCATTTAGGCAATAACGGAATCGATCCATTCCACCAGCTTGCTTTTCGGCAGGGAACCCACCTTGGTGGACACGGCCTGGCCGTTCTTGAAGATGATGAGGGTGGGGATGCCGCGCACGCCGTATTTCTGCGGGGTGCCGGGGTTCTTGTCGATATTCACCTTGGCGATGGTGATCTTGCCAGTGCGCTCGGCGGCGATTTCATCGAGGATCGGGGAGATCTGGCGGCAGGGGCCGCACCATTCCGCCCAGAAATCCACGAGGATGGGGCCTGCGCCATTGATTACCTTGGCTTCGAATTCGCTGTCGTCGATGTGTAACGTCATAAAGGGGCCTTTCTAGGTTGATGCACTATATGTAGGAACTGGCTGGCACTTCGTCAAGCTGTGACTGGGGAAGGACGCTGATTGTGGCGGTGGCTGTCCAGAGCAGGGCGCAAACGACGCGTTTTCCGGGATAAATCTGCTGTAATAACAGCTGGTAAAGGCGCATCTGGCGGATGTAGGCGCTGGGGATGTTACCGGCATCTGGCGGGGTGTGGTTGGATTTGAAATCCACAATCCAGACTTCGGACTCGCCGATATGGAGGCGGTCGATCTGGCCGGAGACGGCGACTTTTTTCCCGGCGACGGTGACGAGGCCTGCCACGGGGACTTCGGCGAGGGCTTCGGGGGTGAATAAAAAGGCATAATCGGGGTGGACGATGACGCGGAGCGCCTCGGCGGTGGCGGTGGCGGCGTCTGCCTCTGGCAGGGCATGGGGGGTGGTGAGTTTGGTGGCGAGGGCAGGTTGCATTTGCGGGGGAACTTGCGGGAGGTATTGCAGGAGCTGGTGGATGAGCGTGCCGCGGCGGTAGAGGCCGAGGGCGTTTAAGGGGGATGCGGCGGCGGGCTCTTCGCCCACAAGCCGCGACGGGGCGAGCGGCTGCGGCGGCACGGGATCGGCGGGCGCGGGGCGGGTTAGGTAGGGGAATTCGGCGGTTTCCTGCGGGAGGGAAAACTCCTCGATTTCGGGGTTGGCGAGTTCGGGGATTTCGCCGAGGCGCAGGCCATCGCCCCATGGCAGGTGGAAGGGAATGGCGATTTGCGACAGGCCAGCGGTGATGAGGTCATACCAGCTTTCCTCGCCTACTTTCTGGGCGTTTGCGGCGCCGAAGATGTAGAGCCGGTCACGCGCGCGGGTGAGGGCGACGTAGAGCAGGCGGCGGTATTCACCCATGATGTCGGCGTAGCGGCGCTGGCGAAGGCGGGCGCAGAAGGGGTCGTCGGACTTGCTGCCGCCGGGCCAGAAGGGTAGCCGCCCCCCCTGCCCTTCATGCCAGAGGAGCATGTCTTTCATGTCGGGTTTCTTGGTGGTGTCGGGAAGGATGACGATGGGGGCTTCCAGCCCCTTGGAGGCATGGACGGTGAGGATGCGGACGCAGGCCTGCGCCTGCTCCATGTCGCGGCGGATTTCGCTTTCGCTGGCGTTCAGCCAGTGGATGAAGCCCTGCAGCGAGGGGATGTGGGCGTGTTCATAGAGCAGCGCGAGGTTCAGGAATTCATCCAGCGGATCATGGTATTCCTCGCCCATGCGGCCGGTGATGGCGGCACGGCCACCGCGGTTTTCCAGCAGGTAGGAATATAGCTCGAAGGGGGAGATGTAGTCGGCGCGGGCGCGGAGATCAGTGAGGAGAGTATACGCCCGGGCGGTATTTGCGGAAAGTGATTGCTGGGACTGGAGGCGCTCCCAGAGACTATGTTTTTCACGGGCATGGGCGAGCTGGAAGAGCTCATCTTCAGTCAGGGCAAAGAGGGGGGATTTGAGCAGGGCGGCAAGGGTGAGATCATCTTCGGGCAGGAGGAGGCACTGGCCGAGGGCGATTAAATCCTGCACGGCGAGGTTTTCGCCCAGCTGCATACGGTCGTGGCCCGCCACGGGGACGCCGCGTTTTTTAAGTGCGCGCACCAGCGGGTCTACGAGGGGGGCGCGGTTGCGCACGAGGATCATGATGTCGCCGGGCTGGACGGGGCGTTTTTTGGATTCGAGCATGAGGCCGGAATCCAGCCAGCCCTTAATGGCATCCGCCACGGTGCGGGCGAGTTTGATGTGGTTGGAGGTGGTGTCGGGTTCGGCCTCGCCGCTTTCTTCTTTGTTGCGGAGGATGGCGGGCCAAAGCTCCACAAGGCCGGGGGCGTCGCGGTGGAGGATGTGGGAAATGCCGAGGCCGCTATAGGTGAACCCCTCATAAGCCAGAGGAAGGGCAAAGACCGCGTCCACTGCCTGAAGCACGGGGCCGGTGGAGCGGAATGAGCGGGTTAGCTCCACGTTATGGGCGTTTTTGCCGGCGTTGGCGATCACTTGTTTAAAACGGTCGCGAGCTTTGCCGAGTTCGCGGGGGTCTGCGCCCTGAAAGCTGAAGATGGACTGTTTTTCATCGCCTACCACGAAGAGGGAGCGGTCTTGCTCAGCCCTGCCCTGCCCTGCGAAAAACTCTCCGGTCAGGGCGTCGATGATGGACCATTGCTCGGGGCTGGTGTCTTGCGCCTCATCCACCAGCAAATGGTCTATGCCGCCGTCTAGCTTGTAGAGCACCCAGGGGATGACGTCTTTGTTCCTTAGCAAGTCCACGGCGTGCATGATAAGGTCTTCGTAGTCCATCAGTGCGCGGTCGTGCTTCAGCTTGGCATATAGGGCGAGGAGCGCATCGGCGATGGTGAGCATGTGGCTGGTGCGGGTGGCGATGGCGTGGGCATTTGCCGACTGGGCGTAAGACAGGATGCGCTGCTGCTCGGCGGCGAGCTGTTCCGCAAGATCGGCTGAGAGCGTGCCGCTGTTGCTGATGGATTTGTAGGGCGTGCCAGCGGCGGTGATGAAGGCCTGCACATATTCATGGACATGCTGGTGGCGGGTTGGTTGGCTTTCCAGCCATTTCTGCAAGGCTTCGCCGGAGCGTTTATCATCGCGCTTGAGCTTGCCGGAAAGTAATTGCGCGGTGATGGCGCGCAAGGTGGCCAGCCCGGAATCGGTATAGCTGAAATGGGCATCGAGGAGGGAGTCGAGGGAGGCTCCCTGCGCGAGGCCGAGGAGTTTCCATATTTCGGCGATGGGAGCATGGGCGCGGGTGCTTCCGGAGAATAGCGGGAGGATGGCGCGGCGGCTGCGGATGATGGTTTGCAGGAGCTGGCGGATGCTGTCTTCGCCGTGCGACTGGGTGAGGATTTGCAGGGCTTCACGCAGGCCGGCATCGTGCTCTTGCGCGCGGGCGAACAGGCGCTGGCGGGCTTCGTGGAGAATTTCCTGCTCGGTGCGGCCATCCATGATGGTGAAATGGGGGCTGATGCCCGCCTCTACCGGGAAGCGGCGCAGGAGGGACTGGCAGAGGCCGTGGAGGGTCTGGATGCGCACGCCTTCGGGGGATTCGAGCACGGTTGCGAAAAGGCTGCGGGCGCGGGAGAGGGTGTGGGGGTTGGGGGTATGGTTGAGATGGGCGATTTTATCGGCGAGGCTGGACTCGCTGGCCATGACCCAAGCGCCCAGCTCGGCCTGCACACGGTTGGCCATTTCGGCGGCGGCGGCATTGGTAAAAGTAAGGCAGAGGATTTTGGAGGCGGGCACGCCGTGGAGGAGCAGGGAAAGCACGCGGTTGGTGAGCAGGCTGGTTTTGCCTGCGCCCGCATTTGCGGAAACAAAGACGGAATCCTGCGGGTTAAACACTTCTGCGATATTATATGTTACTGTATTTTCTTGCATTTATTATATTTTCTTTATACAATGTCATAAAAAGTTAACAGAAAAACAACGAAAACTGCGCTATAATCCTTAATGAAAGGACGTTTATGGGACAGTTTACACCACGCGTTTATTCGGACCTGAAGTCGCCTAATGTACTCTTCATGCCGAAAGTTTTTGATGAAACCATGCAGCTGCTGACGGATGCGCATGAGTATTTCTATTTGTTCGGGGAAGACGACCAGCAGCGGATTCCCGTTGACCTGAAATCGCTTTATTCCTGCGAAATGTCGCGCATTACGCTCAGGCTTTCTTCCATCATGGCGTGGATCATGGTGCAGAGGGCTATTTTCACCGGTAAGATCGCCGAAGAGGATTCCGGACGCTATGGGCTGGATTTCCAGGATGCGTGCATGGTGGACAACCGGATTCTGCACGGGGTGCTGCCGAGCTATGTGTGCTACCTGCTCGACCGCACGCTTGAGCTTTACGAGCGGGTGCAGCGGCTGGATTACCAGGTGAAAAAACTCCATTAGAATTTTTGTTCGCTTTGCGGGGTAGCCTGCGGAACAAGCACTTACGTGCTGCCCGGATTTCTCCTGCGGTGGCTTTACCGCGTTGACGATTTGGGTATTGGTCATACGGGGTCCCATTCCTGACGGCGGATGAGGTGCTGGTAGTCGTTGTAGCGTTCGTCGGCGGGGTTGGGGTTCAGGGGGGCGGTGTAGGGAGTGATTTCCATGGAGTAATCGCGCACGAGGGTTTCCAGCC
>JANYCJ010000053.1 GCA_025360345.1 Alphaproteobacteria bacterium
CATGCCCGGCACATCCACCAGCGCCCGCGCTGCCGAAAGCGCATAATTCCCGCCAGAGCCGATGCCGATAATGCCGTCTTCCGGCTCCAGCACATCGCCCGTGCCGCTCAAAATCAGGCAGGTGTCTTTGTCCGCCACCGCCATCATCGCTTCCAGCCTACGCAAATACCGGTCGGTACGCCAGTCTTTCGCCAGCTCCACGCAGGCTCGCGTCAGCTGCCCGGGGTGCTTTTCCAGCTTCGCCTCCAGCCGCTCAAACAGCGTGAACGCATCCGCAGTCGCCCCTGCAAACCCGCCTATGATTGTATCACCCGCCAGCCTGCGCACTTTCTTGGCGCGAGCCTTCATCACCGTGTGCCCCAGCGTCACCTGCCCGTCGCCCGCCAGCACGGTTTTGCCGTCCTTGCGCACGCATAAAATCGTGGTGCCGTACCATGTCAGCGGATCGTGTTTCGTCAGGTCATGCATTGTTTTCTTCGCCTTTGAATAGTTAACATAACCCATACATGGGGCATCGCCATAAAACTTTCAAGTCACGCCCCAGCCCGGAAAAACCCGGCACAACATTTAGAACCTATTGAAAAAACACTAATTTATCTGTTAAACAATTATCGATTTATTAAATCAACCCAAGTATAATAACCCCATGGCAGAAAAATCTTTCATCCCCGACAATCCCCCCACCGCGGGCTGGACAGCCGCCCGTGACAAGCTCCGTGACGAATTTCCCGGGTACATGGATGGCTGGGCGCTCACCCGCAGGGTAGAAGGCCTGCCACCGCCGGGCGACGATATTCCCCCCCTTAGCGACACCATAAAAGCGCGCCTCGTACAAGGCGCCCTCGATATCATGGATGCCCAGCGCCAGAGCAAAGAGCAGGCCGCCGCGCTATCAGGCAACCCCCCCCTTGCTAAAGCGAATCTCCATCGCAAACGCCCCTACACCGATCCCAAATCTATCGCCGACACAAACAATATGAACCGCAACGCCATCTCCCGGGTAAGCCCCCTTATCCTCTTGGAAGAAGATCTGGGCAACATGCCCGAGATCAATGAATTCGCCAACCGCTACGGCGACAAGGCGCATTCCGTAAAACATAATACCGTAACCCTGCTTTGCGGCAGCGCCGTGCGCGCGGGGCTAGACGCGGCAAGGGAGGGCGGCATCGCCAGACCCATCGTAACCGAGCGCTACGCTTACACCGAACGCCCCTCCGCCACCTCGCTTGCCGCAGACCGCGTCTGCGAGCGCATCCGCACCCAGCAATGGCGCGTGGACCGCGAAAACCCCGAAAGCGCCCCCATCGACGAAAAAACCCTCCTCGCCATCCGTGCCGGGGCAGCCCAGATAATCACCGGGGTCGTTGATATATATACCAATAAAAACGATATCATGGCCCGCGCTGCCCGCGTCCAGTTCAAAAACGGCATCACCCCCGATATCCGCTCCATCGACGCGGTGGTAGAGCTCGCCCAGTCCGCCCCGGCCCTCAACCTCGCCCAGGGGCTATACGACAGCCCCGCCCTAGCCCCTTATGGACAGGACGACAAAGATAGGATAGTAAAACAGCTGATGAAAAGCCTGATCGGGGCCATTATCGACGAAGGTATCGCAGGCGGTATCATCGACACGGCCAAAATCGGCTCCCGTCAGGGCCTCGTGCCAAACCGTTACGTGAGCGAATACACAGAAAGCAAGAAGAAAGCCCCGGATGAGACAGTCAAGCGTTGAACGCAAAACCAAGGAAACCCAGATCCGCGCAGATCTGAACATTGATGGAACGGGCAAATACACGGTCTCCACCGGCATCGGCTTTCTCGACCACATGATGGAGCAGCTCTCCCGCCACAGCCTCATGGATTTAAACCTTGAAGCCAAGGGCGACCTCCATATCGACTACCATCACACCACCGAAGACACCGGCATCGCCATCGGCGAAGCTTTCGCCAAGGCATTGGGCGACCGCAGGGGCATCACCCGCTATGGCCACGCCTACATCCCCATGGACGAAACCCTCACCCGCGTCAGCCTCGATATCTCAGGCCGCCCTTATTTCATCTGGAAGGTGGAGTTCACCAAGCCCAAGCTGGGCGAAATGGACACTGAGCTGTTCCGCGAATGGTTTCAGGCCTTCGCCTTCGCCGCGGGGGTCACGCTCCATGTAGAAAATTTATATGGCCTGAACAATCATCACATCGTTGAGTCCTGCTTCAAGGGCCTTGCCCGCGCGCTTCGCACCGCCGTGGACATAGACCCCCGCAAGTCTGACGAAATCCCCTCGACCAAGGGAACACTGGGAGGAAGCCTCTGATGTTTCACCGCATGAAGATTTTCACTGTCCACCTCCAGCCGCAAATCCAGCTTTCCAACCAGAAACCGGTATTCCTGAAAGAAGGCTTCAACCTCTTCGCCTTCCTGCTTCCCTTCATCTGGGCGCTGTATAACCGTCTGTGGTTCATGGCCGTCCTCCTCGTCGGCTGGCAGGTGTTTCTCATGGCTCTCCTGCGCTCCGGCATGTTCGGCCCTGCCGGCATGGCCGCGCTAGACCTGGGTATGCATGTGATCGTGGGCTACGCCGCCAATGACTTGCTCCGCTCCAGCCTGACCAGGCGCGGCTACATCTTCTCCGATGTGTCCGTCGCCGACAGCCGCCTGCGCGCCGAGCAGCGTTATTTTGACCGCTGCTTCGCTGCCTGAAGCACATGCGCGTCGCCATCATTGACTACGGCTCCGGCAACCTCCGCTCCGTCGCCAAGGCTTTTGAACACGTAGGCGCGGCGATAGACGTCACCGCCGACGCCGCAAGCCTCGCCAGAGCCACCCATATCGTCCTCCCCGGCGTCGGCGCCTATGCAGATTGTATGCGCGGCCTCAAAGCCGTCCCCGGTATGCTCGAAGCCATGGAAGAGCAGGTGCTGGCCAAAAAGAAAAATTTCCTCGGCATCTGCGTGGGTATGCAGATGCTGTTTGAGCGCGGCCTTGAATATGGCTCCCATAATGGGCTTGGCTGGCTGAAAGGCGAAGTGGTGCTACTCGAACCCAGAGACCCCAGCCTCAAAATTCCGCACATGGGCTGGAACAACCTCGCCTTCACCACGCCCCACCCGCTTCTGACTGGCATAGAGCCGGGTGCGCACGCCTACTTCGTCCACTCCTACCACGCCATATGCAAAACCCCCTTAGACATCCTCGCCACAGTTGAGTATGGACAAACCGTCACCGCAATGGTAGGGCAGGGGCATATCATGGGCACGCAGTTCCATCCTGAAAAAAGTCAAAAAACCGGCCTGCGCCTGCTCCAGAATTTCATAAGTTTGTAAACGAGGATTCATGGCCACCCGCATCGAACGCATGACAGAATTCCGCCATGCCGACCTCACCGAGCTGGTGCAGGCCACCGAAGATGCCATCCGCGACGGCATCGGCTTCAACTGGGTCGTCCCCCCCGGCAAGGATTTGCTGGAAACCTATTGGAAAGGCGTGCTCGTCGTGCCAGAGCGCGTTCTCTTCGCAGGCAGGCTCGACGGCACGCTGGCAGGCTCCATCCAGCTCCTGAAACCCGGCCCCAGCAAGGAAACCTCTTCCTTCGCTGCCAGTATCGAAGCCCATTTCGTAGCCCCTTGGGCGCGTGGCCACGGCCTCGCCCGCATGTTGCTCGAAGCCGCCGAACGCGAAGCCCGCAATCAGGGCTTCTCCGTCTTAAAGCTCTCGGTGCGCGAAACACAGGAAGCCGCCCTCGCCCTGTATGAAGAAAGCGGCTATACCTGCTGGGGCGTTCTGCCCACCTATGAATTTGTCAACGCCCAGATGATCGGCGGCAAATACTATTTCAAAAACCTCGAACCTATCACCACACTCACATGATCCTATACCCCGCGATAGACCTTAAAGACGGCAAATGCGTGCGCCTCCTGCGCGGCGAAATGGACAAAGCCACTGTCTTCTCAGACAGCCCCGCCAATCAGGCCGCTGTCTTCGAAGCACAGGGCTTCGAATGGCTCCATATCGTAGACCTGAACGGCGCTTTTGAAGGCAAGCCCGTAAACGCCGCTGCCGTCAAATCCATCCTTGAGCGTGTTACCATGCCCGTACAGCTTGGTGGTGGCATCCGCGACATCAACATGATCGCCCATTGGCTGGAATGCGGCATCTCCCGCGTCATCCTCGGCACCGCCGCCCTGCGCAACCCGCTCCTTATCAAGGAAGCCTGCCGCCAGTTCCCCGGTCAGGTCGCCGTTGGCATAGACGCCAAGGGCGGCAAGGTAGCTATCAACGGCTGGGCCGAAATCTCCGACCAGCTCGCCACCGACCTCGCCAAAAAATTCGAAGACGCAGGCGTGGCCGCTATCATCTACACTGACATCGCCCGCGACGGCCTCATGCAGGGCCCCAATATCGAAGAAACCCTGAACCTCGCCGAATCCGTCACCACCCCCATCATCGCCTCCGGCGGCATCAGCAGCGTCGAAGACATCAAAAAATACCACGCCCTCCACGACCACGGCATCGAAGGCTGCATTTTAGGCCGCGCCCTCTACGAAGGCGCAATTAACCCTGCCGAAGCATTGAAATATCGTTAGACGGGTAAATCAGCCTTTGCCCGGCACGTGCCTTTGGCCGCTATGCTCGTTGCCTTCACTCGCTTGCACCCGCTCGGCAAACGATGCTTCTTTATCAACTGCGGCAGCGACAAGGCCAGGAATGCTTACCGAGCCAATGGTCACGCCAACCCCATATCCGAAAAGGCCGCTTGCGGCCTTATGTTGCATAAGCGCTGTTTTTTCAATCCGCCTTACCTGTTTTTCATGGTCGGAATGTGCTTCTTCCAGATCCCGGTTCAGTCGTTTTAAAAGCTTCGCACCGCGCGTACTGGCAGGGGTATCTGCTGTTTGAGGGCTGCTGGATTTCAAGGCATTATCGGCGTCATAACGTTCATATGCCTCTTTTTGCCTCTCGTAAAACGGCCTGCCTTCATCATCGAGCGCCTTAGCTTTTTGATTGTTGATACCCTCGCGGCTTCCAATGGAAAGCGCCATGGCCGTGGATCCGATGGCTACGTGCCCACTCAATAGGCGCCCAAAACTTCTCCGGCTCATGCCCGCACTGCTTTCCTGTGCGCCATTTAAGTGTTTCCGCAGCCCCGCCTGCGCGGAACATGCGCCTGCAGCATAGCCAGCCACCGTGATGCCTGTAGAATGAATAGCATCGGATTCCAGTCCGGTGCTGCTGGCCAGCGTATCGCATATGCGCGAAGAAGCCGCCGGGGCACCAGCTATTGTCCCAATACCCAAATGTATCGCGGTTGAAGTTTTCGCCGCATCCCGCATAAAGTCCCTGCGGCTTTTACCTCCAACCGCTTCTGCCAGGGCATCTTCGGAATCTTTGCCTTTCGCCATTCCCGCGGCTCCTTGGAAAATAACCATAAGATTGTATAATACGAGTATATATTAACCATATTAAAGAATTTATAATGATTAGAGCTAAAAGATTCCCGGATTGTTTTTCATGCTCAACTATGCTAATGAAGCTAATAATTTGTAAATAAACAATAATAAAGCATTCTAAATGGCGCTTATCCTTTATCCTCAAGCAACGGCCACCCTATGAATCCCACCCTCGTAGAAGCCATCGGCTGGGCCGGTGCCGTGGCCATCCTCGGCTCCTACGGCGCACTCTCGCTTAAAAAAATCAAGAGCGACAGCTACGCCTACCAAAACGCCAACATCGCCGGCGGCGCATTCCTCACCATCTATTCCTTCGCCAAAAGCGCTTTCGCCTCCATGTTCGTAAACGCCATCTGGGTCTTCATCGGCCTCTACGCCATCTACGCCATCCGCAAATCCCAGAAGCCCCCCCGCGAGCTGGAAGCGCCCCCAAATGCTTAAAACCCGCATCATCCCCTGCCTCGACGTCAAAGATGGCCGCATCGTCAAAGGCGTAAACTTCGTCGCGCTGGTAGACGCGGGCGACCCCGTGGAGCAAGCTAAAATCTACGATGCCCAAGGCGCGGACGAGCTTTGCTTACTCGACATCACCGCCACCTCCGACAACCGCTCCATCCTGTTCGACGTCATCACCAAAGTCGCCCAAAGCTGCTTCATGCCGCTCACCGTCGGCGGCGGCGTGCGTGAAGTGGCTGACATCCGCCACCTGCTACTGGCAGGCGCGGACAAGGTGTCCATCAACTCCGCCGCTGTAACCCGCCCGGAATTTGTGGGCGAGGCCGCCGAGAAATTCGGCTCCCAGTGCATTACCGTGGCCATTGACGCAAAGCAAGTCGCCCCCCATAAATTCGAAATCTTCACCCATGGCGGCCGCCGCGAAACCGGCATAGATGCCGTGGAATGGGCCAAACGCATGGCCAAATACGGGGCAGGGGAGATACTACTCACCTCCATGGACCGCGACGGAACCAAACAGGGCACCAACACCGAACTCACCCGTGCCATCGCCGACGCGGTAAACATCCCCGTCATCGCCTCCGGCGGCATAGGCACCCTCCAGCATTTTTCCGAAGCCGTGCAGCACGGCCATGCCCATGCTGTGCTCGCCGCCTCGGTGTTCCATTTCGGCACCTTCACCATCAAACAGGTGAAAGAAAGTATGCGCGAAAACAATATCCCGGTAAGGCTGTAGCTAGGGTTTTTTCATGTTCATGGCAGTGCCGGTTACCGCTGCCTGGCGGGGGTGTTGCGTCATCCACTCCGTGCCCAGCTGCTGGGCTTCCTGCACCATATCTGCAGACATGCTCTGCGCCACCGAGTCGCGCTGCTTGGCGGTGTTGGTGTCGCCGTTGCTGGCCGCAATGTTGAACCACATATAAGCCATGGTGAAATTCCGCGGCACGCTGTCGCCCAGCAAATAGGCAAAGCCCAGCTGCGTCATCGCGTCGAGGTCGTATTTTTCCGCGGCCTTCTGCCACAGCCGCACGGCTTCATTGCTGTCCTGCGGCCCGCCTACGCCCTGGTAGCTCAGCGTGCCCAGCATGGAAAGCGCCTCGCCGCTGCCCTGGTCAGACGCCCTGCGCCACCAGCGAATGGCTTCTTGCGGATTCTTCGGCACGCCCGTGCCGTGGTAATACGCTTCTGCCAGCACGTTCTGCGCTTTCACATCCCCGCGCTCCGCATCCACACGCAGCTGTGACATAGAGGGGCTTTCCATCACCTCGCCAAAAGCCGCCCCGCCCGAAAGCGTAAGCGCGCATGGCAGGAAAAGCACAAACAGGCGAAAACGTCGCATCATGCAAAAGGCATAGGGGGTTAGGGCACTCCGATTATAATGCAGGATAATCCACAAAGGGTTAACGAAAGATTGCTTTCCATGCGGATATCCCACATTACCCCTTTGTTTTAACAATAAGATTGTAACCGCCACATGAATTGGGTAATAACAATCCCGTGATAAAAAAAGGCCTTTCCCCATGACCGCACTCGCCACGCCGCTGCCCCGTTCCTTCTCCCTCATCCCCGAAGCGTGGATGGACCGCATCAGCCTCGCCGCCTGCCTGCTTCTGCCGTGGCTCCTTATTTTCAGCCGGGCAGGGGGCGATGCCTCCAGCATCCTGATCGGTGTCCTGTTCCTGCTCCGCAGTTGGCAAACCAATGACTGGGCTTGGGCGCGCTCTCCCGTTGTGCGCATCTGCCTCGTCGCCTGGGCGTGGATGCTGCTCATCGTAAGCCCCCTCGCGCACAGCGTTTCCGAATCATTCCAGACCGCCCTGCCGTGGATCCGCTGGATATTGCTATACGCCGCCCTAACGCAATGGGTGCTGTCCACCCCCGGCCGTCTCCGCCTCTGCGGCCTTAACCTCGCCGTCATGCTGTTTTTCGTCATGGTAGACACCATCTGGCAATACCATTTCGGAATCTCCCTCACCGGCCATGTCCCTAGCGACACCTACCGCCTCACCGGCCCCATGAGCAACGTGAAGGTGGGCATCTTCGTCGCCAAGCTTTGCTTCCCTGCCGCTGCCATGCTGTTCTACCCCGCCATGCTGCATCATAAGCGCGGCAAAGCCGCCGCCGCCTGCGTTTTTCTTGCGGCCTGCATCACCACCGTCCTTTTATCGGGCGAGCGCACCGCCTTCTTCACCTGTTTGCTCGCCTTCGGCCTCGGCATCGCCATCATCGCCCTGAACGAACCGGCACTGCGCACTAAAGCCCTGCTGGCCGCCGCCGCCGTTATCATTATTTCCGGCGGCTTGCTGGCAACCCAGCCGGTGCTACAGGCGCGGGTAAAATGGCTGCATGAAAACCTCATGAATTTCAGCACCTCGTCATATGGCACTCTGGATCGCATTGGCATTGAAATGGGCGCGGACCACTGGGTGCACGGCGCGGGCTTTAAGGGCTTCCGCGAGCTTTGTCCTTCCTATCTTGCCCCCGGCGAACTGGACCAGTGCAATATCCACCCCCATAACCCATATGTGGAGTGGTTCGCCGAGCTGGGCCTTCCCGGCCTGCTGCTCTTCATTGCCTTCATCGCCGCCTTAAGCCGCGAAGGCCTGCGCGCCGTAAGGGCGAACCGTGGGCCCGGGCGCGTCGTGGCCGCCATGGTGCTGGGCGTCATCGCCATGCATTTCTTCCCCCTCATGGCCACCCAGAGCTTTTTCTCGAACTGGCCGGCCCTGCTGCTATGGTATTCCTTAGCTATTGCTATGTCGTCGTTGAATATGGTAAAATCGCCTACTGAAATATAAGGTTTTATATGGCTGCCCCGATGATAAAAAAAAGCTTCTTCGCACTCGCCCTGCTGCTGGTCACCGCCACCCCCGCCTTCGCACTAAGTTGCATGGCTGACACCAGCGAATTGCCGAAACTGAAAGTGCTGTATAAAGCCTATGTCGAATCGGGCCGCCCGCCGGTCGCAAAATTGCTGAACCATCAGGCCATCGGCACCGTGGGCATCAGCATCAATGGCGTGGTCACCGGCCTCACCGAATTTGAGTCCTGCTGGAAAGACAATCCTCCCTGCCACACCGATGCGCAATACGACAGCGCAAACATCAATTTCATCACGTCCGCCAATGAGCTGACCAAGGTGTATCAGGGCAACGCCTCCATCGCCCTGCTGGAATGCTTCCGCAAGCTGGGCCTTGGCCAGCAGGAGAAAAAATCCTTCGTAAATGGCCTTGAAGGCATTTTCAGGTAAAATAAGTAAATAAAAACAAGTACATAGTAAATACTTGTTCAATTTCGCCTCCATGCTATATTTCTAGCATAATATAACACGGGAGAGTTGTATGGGTGATAACACGATTACGGCAAGGCCAGGACAGGTCATTCGCCTTCCGCCCGGCCAGACCTTCACGCCGATTTATCCGCCGAGCATTCCCGGCGTGCAGTATAATAACGGTATGCCCTATAACAATGGCGTACCGTTCAACAACAGCGCAAACCCGCTTCTGAACAATAACCGCTTCCGTTACAATCCCGTCCCGCAAACCTTCAATAACCTTGGCGGCCTCTCGAACATGATCGACAAGATGATCGTGCAGCCAGGCAACCAGCGCATCCGCCGTCGCCAGCAGGCCGCCCATAACAACACCGGCGGCGGCCAGGCCGCACGGCCCGCTCCGCAGGAACCGCAAACGCCCCAGCCGCCAAGCCCCCGCGCGGCCCAGCTCGGGGTAGATGGAATGCTGGAACAGTTCTTCGCAGAAGCCCTCGACACGCGCCAACCCCTTCTTTCTCCCGTCAAAGTGCCGGACCGCCTCGACGATGCCGTGAATAAATCCATCATGGCCGATAATTTCGCCCGCGCCCACGAGCAGGACCATTACGGTATGCCGGAAGCCATCAAGCGCCGCGATGAAAGGCTCTCCGCCGACCAGGCCGCTGCCGAAGTGCGCGACCGCGCCGATATTGCCCGCTACATCCTTACCGGTGGCCGCCAGCTATATGCGCATCTGGTCAATGAACAAAAGGAAGACCATGTAGCTGCCGCCCGTTTCGTCGTACAATGCATTGAAGATGCCGACGAAGCTTGCAAAGGCGCCGTAAGCCGCACCATACCCTCCCAATTCAGGGAACTGACCAAAACACTCGACGCGGATATGGCAGGCTCCATGCCCTATAAAAGCCGCAACACAGAATTCAAGCCTTACGTTATCCCCCAGCAGGAAGCGCGGGTTCGCATCCTCACCCCTGAAGAATCCCGCCTTGCCCGCGTGGAGCAGGTACGCCAGCACATCACCGATAATTTGAACGGCATGAAAGATATCGCGCGCGGCCATAAAACCGGTGAATTCGTATTCCCCGTGGGCGTTCAACCCCATGAGGTAGAACGGTGGCTTACGGAAATTAAAAAAGACCTCGAAAAAGACGGCAAGCTAGATACTCCCCGCATCACGAATTTCGTACCCATTGATAAAAAAGTGCTCGCAGGCATGAACCCTAAAATTCAGGAAGCCGTCAAGCGGGTAGAAGATTCTTTCAAAAATCCAGCTTATCCCCCCGTCATCGTGGAAACCCCTACCAAGCGCATCCCCGGCGCAGGCGTGGTCAATGAGCTGCACGCCCACGACCTTGAGATTGTGGCCGACCTCCTCACCGGAAAGGTCAATGAACTGTCGCGTATGCAGGGCAGGCTCCCCCGCGCGCAGCGTCCCGAACCAGACCCCCTGACCCCAGACGGACAGTTGCGTCCCCATGTGGAATTCCCAAATGGCAAAGCGCCGATAGACGCGCTGCTACGTGGTTCCCGCGGCAACGGAAGCGGGAAATAACCCTGGCCCATGCTGCTTGCTTCCCATCTGACCGACGAAGCGCTGCTGGAAGAACTCACCCCCATCATGGACAACCTGATGGAGGCCTCCCGCGACATGGATTTCGCCCGCCATACCCGTGACTTTTCCCCGCGCCTGAAATCCTTCTTCACCCCCAGCCACCTCATCGAGGCCTGCACGAAATACCAGCAGGAAAAGGGCTTCTTTACTGGCAAGCGCAAACTGGTTGCCCTGTTCCGCCGCCCGGATTCCATCGCCGTCATCTGGGTCCAGCACTTCACCAAAGTCGCTGGGGATTATGTCGCAGAAGCCGTTTTCATAGAGAGTAATGGCCGCTGGCTGGTAGACCATGTCATGGTTTTTTAAGCATAATTAAAAAAACACGGATAATCCCGTAAGTATTGCGGCCATGCGTGCGTTATATAAGTATGCAGATTGTAGCCCCCGAAAGGATACTCTTGGAAAGCGAAGATAACGACCACGCCCTCATGGCACGGATCGCAATGCAGGACGGGGCGGCCTACCGCCATCTTGTCAAACGCCATTTGAATTTCTGCGTTCGCTTTGGCGAGCGTATGCTGGGCAGCCGTCAGGATGCCGAAGATGTGGCGCAGGATGTGTGTATGAAAATATGGCATGAAGCGCCTCGGTGGAAGCCCTCGGCAAAGTTCACCACCTGGCTCTACCGCGTGCTCTACAATGCCTGCATAGACCACCGCCGCAAGGTGATCCCGCTGGGCTATGTGGATATGGATATCATCCCCGACCCGGCGCAAAACACCGATGACGGCATGATCGAGCGCCAGCAGTCGCAGTCCGTGCAGGCCGCGCTGCAGCGCCTGAACCCCCGCCAGCGGGCCGCGCTGGTCATGAGCTATTACGAAGGTATCGGCAATCAGGAAGCCGCCGATATGTTGGGCCTCGGCCTTGGCGCGTTCCAGCAGTTGCTGTTCCGCGCCCGCGCTTCCCTGAAAGACGAACTGATGGAGCTACGCTTGGAGAAGAAAAATGGATAACACCGACCAAGAACTCGACCGCTGGCTGGCGGCCTACAAGGTGCGCGACGCGGATGAAGCCCTGCTCGACGTCATTGTGCAGCAGGCGCGTGATACCAAGATCGTGTCTTTTCCGGCATACTCGCACACCCAGCACCGATGGTTTAAAAACGCGGGCTTCATGGCGGCCACCGCCCTGTGCGGCTTCTGGCTGGGCAATACCTCGCTTGAAACCGTCGCCGCCGTTGCCAGCGCCGATAGCGATGCTATCAATTACGACACCGTCATCCTCGGCCCCCAAACCCTGCAAGAGGTAATGTTATGAATAAAGAACTCTCCCCCCGTGGCCGCATCGTGCTTATCGGCTCGGTCACCCTCAACATCTTCCTGCTCGCCTTTGTGCTGGGCCGCATGAGCATGGGCCCTCCGCCTCCGCCCCCACCACCGCATGGCGGCCCCGGCCTCTTCGGTATGCATGACGGCCCGCTCCCGCACGGCCCCCATCCCGGCGACCATGGCGAGCATGGCGACATGCCCCCGCCGCCTTTCTTCAGCCCTTCGGGCCTTTTCAGCCCTGAGGAAATGAAAGCCGATGCTGCCAAAAACAAGGAAAGCTTCGACAAGATGCATGACATGCGCAAAGCCTTCGGCGCGCAGCTTCAGCAAGGCCCTGTGACCCGCGATCAGGTTCTGGCCCATTTCGCCGAAATTGATCAGATCATGGACACCCTGCGCCACAGCACCCAGGACCGCGTTGCCGACAAGATCACCTCCATGTCGGTGGAAGAGCGTGCCCGCTTTGGCGAGAAACTGGTGCAGGAACCAGATCATCATTTCAGCGATCACGGTCGCGCACCCGGTGAACCCCCTCCGCCGCCTCCTGGCGCGGAGCCCGGCGCTCCCCCGGCCGATGGGGAGGAGGCACCCCCGCCTCCTCCAGGGGAACACTGAGGATTTGTGCGAATTTGGGGTGTGCCGGTGGCACACCCCTCTTTTTTTCTTGGGCTGGCTTTGCTATAAAGAAAGTTCACCCAAGGGGCGCCCCATGCATTTTATCACCACGCTATTTTTTATCGTTGCCATTTTTGCCGTCCTTTCCCGCGTAAAGCTCCGTGATTTCCACGTCGAGCGCAGTATCACCATAAACCGCCCACGTGACGACGTGTTCGCCTATCTCCGCATGATCCGCAACAACGTGAACTGGAACGCCTGGGCGCTGAAAGACCCCGCCGCCGAGCGTGATTTCCGGGGGATAGACGGCACCGTCGGCGCCACCGCCACCTGGAAAAGCGCTAACCGTGAAGTCGGCACCGGCGAGCAGGAGATCCTGGAGATCATTGACGGCCAGAAACTCACCTGCCAGATCCGCCTGCTTGCGCCTTTCAGGGCCACGTTCCCCTCAGTGCTGCAAACCCGCTCCCTAAGCCTGACCCAAACCGAAGTCACTATGATTATGCACGACAAAATCCGCTTTCCCATGGGCGTCATCTGCATGTTCATGAATCAGAATAAAAAGATCGCCGCCGATTTTGACGCCAGCCTCGCCAATCTGAAGGCTGAACTTGAAAAATAGTGGGGGCGGGGGGGGGCTTTCGGTAGGAAAAATATCAGGAATTTACATACTTGCGATTGCTCACAATGCTGTCTAAACATAAACTAACCTAAAAGATGCCTCAGCAGGCGCGAATGCCACAGTCCAAATCCAGGAAAAAAATATTGCCGTCAGAGCCCCCCTTAGTGGTGGGGATAGGTGCTTCCGCCGGAGGCAGCGAAGCGCTGCAGGCCATGTTTGACGCCCTGCCAGATGAATCAAACCTGAGCTTCGTAATTATACTGCACATAGACCCCGCCGCAAAAGAAGTTGTGTCGGAAGTGCTGTCAAAATTCACCAAGCTGCCTGTGCAGGAAATTGAAAACGGGACGCCCCTTCAGCCGGGCAATGTATATACGGCTCCCGGCAAGCAGGTGGTAAGCCTCAAGGGAGGTATATTCCAGCTTGCCGCCAGCGAAAAAACCGAAGACCGCCGCAACCCGATTGATAAGTTTTTTTATTCCCTCGCCCGGGATCAGGGCGAGCGCTCCGTGGCCATCATCCTCTCCGGCAATGGCAGCGACGGCTCTTTGGGTATGCGTGAAATCAGCAAGGCCGGTGGCATGTTGCTGGCTCAGGCGCCCTCCACCGCCCGAAATACCGAAATGCCCGAAAGCGCCATTGACACCGGCCTGGTAGACCATGTCCTCGCCCCCGCGAACCTGACCGAGGAGCTGTTGGCTTATGCCCAGCATATGCAGGTCTCCGGTGAAAAAGAGCAATTTGAAAAACTCCGCGCCGAGGTTGATGATTACCTCCCCGTCATCTGCGAAACCCTGCTGGAAGTCACCGGCCACAATTTCCGCCATTACAAGGTGAGCACACTTGGCCGCCGCATCCAGCGCCGCATACAGGTGCTTCGCATGTCCTCGGTCAAGGACTACGCCACCTATATCCGCAAGAATGAAACCGAGGCACGCCTTCTTTTCAACGACCTGCTCATCGGGGTCACCTCTTTCTTCCGCGACCCCGATGCATTCGAATGCCTTTCGCAGGAAGTGCTGCCCCGCCTTTTAAAAGACCGCAAGCTTGATGAGCCGTTGCGCATCTGGGTTCCCGGCTGCGCCACCGGCGAAGAAGCCTACACATTGGCCATGCTGGTCCGCGAACACATCCGCGACCTTAAAAATCCGCCAGAAGTACAGATTTTCGCCACCGACATTGATGAAGAGTCGCTTTCCAGCGCGCGTCAGGGCGTGTATTCCCTCGCCATCGCCGAAGAATTATCGCCTGAGCGGCTCAAGCGCTTTTTCATCAAAAAGGCCCAGCATTACCATGTGAGCAAAGAAATACGTGGCATGGTGCTGTTCTCCGTGCACAACCTGATAAACGACCCGCCTTTTTCCAAGCTCGACCTCATCTCCTGCCGCAACCTGCTTATCTATCTGGGTTCGCATTTGCAGAAGAAGCTCATCCCGCTCTTTCATTACGCGCTGAAACCAGGCGGCTACCTGTTCCTCGGCACGTCTGAAAACCTCAGCAGCCACCGTGAGCTGTTTCGCCCGCTGAACGCCAAGCACCGCATCTCCCAGCGCCTGCCCACCGCCGTGCGCTCCACCGCCTTGTTCACGGGGCGCGGCGGCCCGCCGACCTTGGTAAAACCCCCCAACGTCGCCACCGCCAGCGAAAACGACACCTACCTCTTCATGCAGCGCATCGTGCTGGACGAGTTCGCCCCCAAGGCGCTGGTGGTTGATGAAGAAGGGCAGATCGTCTGCGCTTCGGGTAATCTGGAAAAATACATGACCGTCTCCGCTGGCGCCTTCCATAACAACGCCATGCGCCTTGTGCGTGACGGCCTGCGCGTGGGCCTGCGCACCACCCTTGCCGAGGCGGTGAAAGTGCGCCGCCAGATCGTGCATAGCGGCCTTGCGCTGCGCACCCGCGACGGGATGCAGCGCGTCATGCTCATCGTGCAGCCCATGCCGCATATGGGCGATGACTCCGGCCTGTTCATGGTTGTGTTTCAGGATGTGGGCCTTCCCATGCGTGAAGAAGCGGTGCTCATGCCTGCCAGCGAAGAAGCCAGCGCCCTTATCGAGCAGCTGGAGCGCGAGCTCCTCACCACCCGGGAAGACCTTGAGCACACCGTGCAGGATTTGGAAGCCGCCAACGAAGAACTGAAGTCTTCCAATGAAGAGCTGCTCTCCATGAACGAGGAATTGCAGTCTGCCAACGAAGAGCTCGAAACCTCCAAGGAAGAAGTGCAACATGCCAACGACACGCTGAACCGCGTCAACACCGACCTTGAAAACCTGCTCGCCAGCACGCAGATCGCCACCATATTCCTCGATAATGAAGGCAACGTGCGCCGTGTCACCCCCTCGGTGGAAAATCTCTATAACCTGCGCCCGGCAGATACGGGCCGCCCCCTCGCGCATTTCACCCACAAGATAAAGAACATGCCGCCGCTTCCCTCCATCGCGGAAATTCACGCCTCTGGAAAGCCGATTGAGCATGAGGTGGAAACGGGCGAGGGCATATGGTACATCCGTCGCCTGCTGTCTTACCGCACCAATGAGGGCATTGCCGAGGGCATCCTCATCATGTTTACCGAAATCACCGACCGCAAGCGCTCGGAATTGGCCCTGCAAAAAAGCGAGGAGCGCCTCCGCCTCGCCCTCGGGGCTTCCCGCCTAGGCATTTTCACGTGGTATATAGACGAAGATCGCGCCATTCTTTCTCCCCGCGCAGCGGAAATATTCGGCCTTGGCACCCAGGTCGCCAGCTGGTCGTCTATGCGCGAGTTCATCCACCCTGAAGACCGCAAACGCGTGCAGGAATCCCTGCAGCATTCGCTGGAAAGCAGGGAGGACTACAGCATCGAATACCGCCTCATCCGCAAAGATGGCTCCCAGATATGGATCTCCTCCACCGGCCACGGCGAATACGATGCCAATGGCCACGCCGTCAGCATGACCCGACTGGTGCAGGACATCACCGCCCGCAAAAATGCCGAATACAGCCTGATGAAAAGCGAGCGCCTTTACCGTGCCATCGGCGAATCCATAGATTACGGTATATGGGTCTGCGAGCCGGACGGAAAAAATATATACACCAGCCCCTCCTTGCTGAAACTAGTAGGCATCACGCAGGAACAATGCTCCGACTTCG
>JANYCJ010000064.1 GCA_025360345.1 Alphaproteobacteria bacterium
TCCTCCTTGGCATAATGCACTGTCACCTGCGCGCTGCTCGCCTTCACCCCATGCTCCCCGCAATCCACCCATAGCTTATAGGCGGGCTTCCTCGCCGCCGGGAAATCCTCCACCTTCACCACCGTCCCGGCAACCAAGGCCACCTTCTGAAAATCATCCCAATGGATTGTCGACATTCCGCCCCCATCTGTTAAGACTTAACCCCGGTAAAAATAGAAGCAGTTCACCATGTTCGCAAACGCAAAACGCATTGTCATCAAAGTCGGCTCCGCCCTTGTCACCGACGAGTTTAGCGGCCGCGTGCACAATGCATGGCTCAAAGCCCTCGCGCAGGATATCAACGCCCTGAACGCCTCGGACAAGCAAATTATCATCGTCACCTCCGGCGCCATCGCCCTTGGCAAAACCCAGCTCGGCCTCACCAACAAAACCCTGCTGCTGGAAGAAAAGCAAGCCGCCGCAGCCTGCGGCCAGATCGAGCTTTTTTCCGCATGGCGTGACGCGCTTTCCCCCCACGGCCTGACCGTGGCCCAGCTTCTCCTCACCGCCGAAGACAGCATCGAGCGCAGGCGCTACCTCAATGCCCGCAACACGCTGTCTACCTTGCTGGAACTCGGCGCCATCCCCGTCATCAATGAAAACGACACCGTGGCCACCGCCGAAATCCGCTTCGGCGATAATGACCGCCTCAGCGCCCGCATCGCCCAGATGGCGGGGGCCGACCTCCTCATCCTGCTCTCCGATATAGACGGCCTCTACACCGCCAACCCCCGCACCGACAAAACCGCCACCCTCATCCCCGAAGTCACCGACATCACCCCCGAGATCGAGGCTATGGCCGGTGGCGTCACCTCCAATGTCGGCACCGGCGGCATGGTCACCAAGCTCGGTGCGGCCAAAATCGCCCTCTCCGCCGGCTGCAACATGATCATCGCCCGCGGCAATATCTCCCATCCTCTTCGTGAGCTGGAAAAAGGCGCGCCCCATACCCGCTTCATCGCCCAGGGCTCACCCCATTCCGCCCGCAAGCATTGGATTTCCGGTTCCATCCACCCCGCAGGCAGCATCGCCATCGACGCCGGGGCGGAAGCCGCCCTCAAAAAAGGAAAAAGCCTTTTGCCAGCAGGGGTTACCTCCGTCACAGGTGAATTTGACCGTGGCGATGCCGTATTGATTAAAACCGCAAGCGGCGATACAATCGGCAAAGGTCTCATCGCCTATTCCGCCTCCGATGCCACCCGCATCATCGGCAAAAAAAGCACCGAGATTGAACAGATATTGGGCTTCAAGCGCCGCGACGTCCTCATTCACCGCGATGACATGGCCCTCGAATAATGAAGGAACCTCCTGTGCCCCACAGCAACATCGTCTCCCTCAAGGGTGAAGTTCACGACCAGATCGCAGAGCTTGGTCACAAGGCCCGCGCCGCCTACGCCGTCATGGCCGAAGCCACCAACGCCCAGAAAGACATCGCCCTCGCACAGGCAGCCCTCTCACTGCGCGAACGCAAGGACCACATTCTCGCCGCCAACGCCCGCGACCTCGTCTATGGCAAGGAAAAAGGCCTCGACGCCGCCATGCTTGACCGCCTCACCCTGGACGACAAGCGCATCGAAGCCATGGCAGCGGGGCTTGAAACCATCGTCACCATCCCCGACCCGGTAAACAAGGTGATCGACGAATGGTCCCGCCCGAACGGCCTCGTCCTCCAGCGCGTAAGCATTCCCTTGGGCGTCATCGGCATCATCTATGAATCCCGCCCTAACGTCACCGCGGATGCCGCCGCCCTCTGTATCAAATCCGGCAACGCCGCCATCCTTCGCTGCGGCTCCGAATGCCTTCATTCTTCGCAAGCCATCGTGGAATCCCTCCACACGGGCCTCTCCGCCGCAGGCCTGCCCGTGGACACCATTCAGCTCGTCCCCACGCGTGACCGCCTCGCGGTGGGTGCCATGCTCACCCTCACCGGCCTGATCGACATCATCGTCCCCCGCGGCGGCAAATCCCTCACCAGCCGCATCATGCAGGAAAGCCGCATCCCCACCATCCTCCACCTCGATGGCAACAACCACACCTACATCCACGAAAAAGCCGATCTGGACATGGCAAAGGCCGTGCTGCTAAACGCCAAAATGCGCCGCGTCGGCGTCTGCGGCGCCACCGAAACCCTGCTGCTGGACAGAAGCATCGCCCAAACCTTCCTCCCCGCCCTTGCAGACACCCTCTCGCAAGCCAGCTGCGAAATGCGCGGCGATAAGGAATCCTGCGCCATCGACCCCCGCATCAAGCCCGCCGATGAATCCGATTGGGACACCGAATACCTCGCCGCCATCATCGCCGTTAAACTGGTAGATGGCGTAGAAGAAGCCATAGCCCATATCAACCACCACGGCTCCCACCACACCGATGCCATCATCACCGCAGACACTGCCACCGCCCGCACCTTCCTGCGCCGCGTGGATTCCGCCATCGTCATGCACAACACCTCCACCCAGTTCGCCGATGGTGGGGAATTCGGCTTCGGTGCGGAAATAGGCATCTCCACAGGCCGCCTCCACGCCCGCGGCCCCGTTGGCGCCGAACAACTCACCACCTACAAATACGTCATCCACGGCGAAGGCCAAACCCGCCCCTAAGCTTTTGCAACGCTCTCGCCTTGTACCGCCAGCACCGCGTCATAATAGCGCCCCGCCGCGTGGTAAAGCCGTTCGCCTAGCACTTCTTTGCTCAAGCCCGCCTGCGCAAACCGCCCCCGCGCTTCGGCCATATCGCGCGGCAGCGCCTTCTCCTGCAACCGGTTCGGCACCTCGTGATGCAGGAGTTCTACCGCCTCCGCCATCGACGCCTTCACCGGCGCATCCTCCACCTTCCCTGCCTGCACCAGCCCAGCATACATCCCCGCCAGCGACGATGTCACCGCCAGATACGCATCGCAATCCGCCATGGAAAGCCGGTCTTCCAGCCGCAGCGAAGCGCCCTTCCCCCGCACCAACAACGATTTATCCGCCTTCCCATTTACCCCCTTGCCCTTCAGATTCGCATCCACGCTTTTGGTGTAGAATTGTTCCTTCGCCATATTTCCATAAGATTGCGGCGTAGAAAGCTTCAGCAGCGGCGCTTCCCGCTGCATGATAAGCGAAGCATCCGTGCACGCCGAAAACACCTTCGCATCGCACAGCATGTTGCTATCCTTCTCCCAAACGCTGCTATTGATATGCATACTCGGCGCGCTGAACAAGAATAGCTTTTCCTTATACCGTCCCCCGTCAAATTCCGCCTTGCCCGCATCCAGCGCCACAGCCGCATCCGCCAGCTTCCCCCTCGATGCTTCAATATCCGCCGCCAGCCTCTCCAGCGGCTTCACCTGCCCTTTGCTCGTATTGTTAAACAGCACCTGGTAATGCGACACCACCGCCCGCATCATTTTTTTGAGCCCCATGTAAATCGGCGGATACGTGATCGCAACGACCGGCAGCGACCCTGCCCCTTTTTCAAATAACTCCAGCATCGGCACGAAATGCGCTGCCTTCGAAACCTTGTCCAGCTTGTCTGCCTGCCGAATAAACGCCTCAAAACTCGGCAATGCCGCCAGTGATGCATTCACGTGGCTTTTCTCGATTGTGGTCACCGACCACCCTTTTTTCTTGAAAAAAACATCCAGCTCCACGCCGCACTGCACATGTATGCCCTTCGCCGCAAGCTTCGCTTCCAGCTCGCGCATCCGCGCAACGGCCGCCTCGCGCAACGCCGTCCTTAGTTCTTCCAGCCCTGGATCATCTCGTTTCTGCATACTGTAATCATATGTTTTTATTGTTTATTAACAATTAACACCCCCAGTTTACTCGTATTATTAATATTTTTCCGCTATAATGAAAAAAACAGGAAAGACGAAAAAACCTATGCAAACCAGCATCAACCCCGCCACCGGTGAAATCATCCAGAAATACGAAGAACATACCCCCACACAGGTTCAGGAAATCATCGGCAACGCCCACACGACTTTCCTCGCATGGAGCCGCACTCCCTTGGCCCAGCGCAAAGCCCTCATCCTCAAGGCCGTAGATGTTCTCCTCGCCCGCAAGGACGAGTTCGGAAAGCTCATCAGCATGGAAATGGGCAAACCCGTCAAAGAAGCCGTCACCGAAGTCGAAAAATGCGCCAGCGCCGGAAAATACTTCGCCGAAAATTCCGAAGCCTTCCTCGCCGACCAGCAAATCAAAACCGAATATCACCGCTCCTATGTCACCTTCCAGCCCTTAGGCGTCATCTTCGGCGTCATGCCCTGGAACTTCCCCTTCTGGCAGGTGCTGCGCTTCGCCTTCCCCTCGCTCATGGCTGGTAACACCTGTCTCCTCAAACACGCCTCAAACACCCCCGGCTGCGCCCTCGCCATCGCCTCGGTGTTCAAAGAAGCAGGCCTGCCCGAACACGCCTTCCAGTCACTGCTGATTCCCGGCAAGCGCACCGAGGAAGTCATCAGCAATCCCACAGTCGCCGCCGTCACCCTCACCGGCTCCACACCCGCTGGCAGCGCGGTTGCTTCCCTCGCCGGCAAATACCTCAAAAAAACCGTGCTGGAACTCGGCGGCTCCGACGCCTACCTCATCCTTCACGATGCCGATATTGACCACGCCATCCGCACCATCGGCCCCGGCCGCCTGCTCAACTGCGGCCAGTCCTGCGTGTCGCCCAAACGCCTCGTGGTGCATGAAAGCCTGAAAAAACAGTTCGAAGAAGGCCTCAAAGATATATTCGAAGCTGTCAAACTGGGCGACCCCCTCTCCCCCGGCACCAATGTCGGCCCCATGTCCCGCGCCGACCTGCGCGACGAGCTGGACCAGCAGGTGCAGAAATCCATCCGCGAAGGCGCGAAGCTTCTCACTGGCGGCAAGAACCCCGGCGGCAAAAGCGCCTTCTACCCCCCCACTATCCTGACCGATGTCACCAAGGGCATGACCGCCTACGAAGAAGAGATGTTCGGCCCCGTAGGCGTTATCATCAGCGCCAGCGATGATGCCGACGCCGTTCGCATCGGCGCGGACAGCATCTTTGGCCTCGGCGGCGCGATTTTCACCAAAGACAGGGAACGCGGCGAAAAGCTTGCCCGCGACCATGTTCAGTCCGGTGCCTGCTTCGTGAACATGATGCTCCGCTCCGATCCCCGCCTCCCCTTCGGCGGCATCAAGCAAAGCGGCTATGGCCGGGAGCTATCCTCCTTTGGCCAGCACGAGTTTGTGAACATAAAAACCATCGTCGTTGCCTAAGCACTTGTAATTGCCCCCTGCCCGCGTAAAATCCCCCCACCATCAGGGGGGACACCATGAAACTGCGCGCAGGCCTTTTAACCATAGTATTTGCATTATCAGGCTGTTGCCTGAACCCCGAACACTACGACGCCGAGGTAAAGGAGCAGGTGTCCGCCGGCATGTCCACCCAAGCCGCCGTGGATAGCCTCACCCAGTCCCATTTCCGCTGCGATGCCCCCACCACGCCTAGCAACGGCACCACCCCCGCCATCAGCTGCCGCGATGTGCAGTCATGGGCGCTGTGGAAGCTCTGCAGCTGCAGCCCCGGCCTCTGGCTTACCCTCTCCCCAGACGGCAAAACCGTGACCAAAATCACCACCAGCCCCACCTGCTGGGGATACGGCCTGGGCTAATCCCCCCAAAAACCCTATGCCAAAAAAACCCTATGGATGATATTGTCACCAGCCCTTTTTTCCTCTAAAACCCATACACCCGGCAAAACCGGCACTGCGGAGGAATGGCCGAGTGGTTTAAGGCAGCAGTCTTGAAAACTGCCGTAGTGGCAACGCTACCGTGAGTTCGAATCTCACTTCCTCCGCCACTAAGTCTGCTCCCGGGAGCGTAGTCTCCGGGCAGCAGCAATTCTTTGGGAAGTTCGGTCGGTTGGGGTGGCGTATGCAGAGTTATGCGTCAGTCTTTGTGGCGGCTCTTAGCTATTATCCGAAGGCTTAGCCAATTCTGCTCTGCGGGGCGTTTTTGAACTGACGGTAGATAAAAATCCGTTCTTAGCCTTCTCTGCTTACTGGGTGTCAAATGTCAATATATGGATATTAGCTAATAAAAACCTGGCATTAGCTCTTATGCTGTATGCCACGACGCAAACCCGTGTCTGCTCGATGATTGTGACCTTAGACAAGATCCCGAACCCGAACGAAAATTTCTCCGGTTTTCGATGCGCACGTTGCTTTACTCTCAATTACTTCAGGAAGGGATAGGGAGCCATTTAGCGCCTCCCAAAGGTCCAAGCCATCCATACAAATGAGGCGCTTTCCTCGACCGAACGCGTGTAATCCTTCTTCAGTAAAACCGCTCTGGCTAATGAATAAACCGCGTGTCCAAGTAGCCTTTTGGCCTAGTTTTCCTTCAAATACATGCAGATCAGCAGCTCCCGTTTTGTCGTTGTGCCATTTCGCTTCGACAAGGTAGGTATGGCCATTGAGCTGAAAACTTCCGTCAATTTGCTCTCCGCGAATTACGATGCTTCCTTCACCCTTCAAGCCGTATGAAGTAAATAATTCGCGGAGAAATTTCTCAAATGCGAGGCCGCGTGCTTGTGGTTGCAAGTAAGAAAGGGCGATCAGGTCACTGCGCAGTGTTTCTAATTTTGCCGGATTAATGGCTGCCGTCTTCGGCACTATAGGTTCTGTGGTAGCAGTTGAAATCGCCTTGCCGCCAAGCCTGCTTACGAGTTGGTTGAGCCGATCCTCGCCGTTCAGAACCTCTCTCTTGAATGTATCGTCTAGAGTTTCGCGATATTCCCAAAGAGCGCTAAGGGCTTTGGCAACGCTCAGGTCGTCGGCAACTTCTATATAGCAACGCAAGCGTCTCATTTTTGAAGTACCGCGTCCAGCATATCGGTCATCGTAAATATTTATCCTCAATTCTTGGGAGAAAAAGCTCGCAAAGCTATTATTGCTGAAATCGAGCACATATCCGGGGTTGCCCGGGTGGTCAAAAAGCTGGTCAATTAACTTCATTTCGATGGTGCGTACGCTGCTCATAGCTATTAGCCTATGTTAATCTTTTTGCCTTGTCCAGATACTGCGCCATGCCTTTGTAATGGCAAATTGACTCTATCCAGCGGCTTCGTTGGTCGGTGGATTAA
>JANYCJ010000103.1 GCA_025360345.1 Alphaproteobacteria bacterium
CCGAGCTTTCCTCGGTGACACAGTCCATTCCCGTCACGCAAGCGGAGCTTAGCGAAGCGCGGGGGCGGCTGGAGGAGCTGCGCGCCAAGCAGCAAAACGACATGCTGGACGAGCTGCGCAAGATGACGCTGGAAAGCCAGCAGCTGGCCGAGCGGCAAAAGGCCGACCAGGACCGCCAGACCCGCACTGACGTGGTGGCGCCGGTGAAGGGCATTGTGAACCGGCTGTATGTGCACACTATTGGTGGCACGGTGCGCCCGGGCGAGGTGCTGGCCGAAATCACGCCGCTGGACGACAGCGTGATCGTGGAGGCGAAAATTGCGCCGGAGCACCGCGCCAAAATCTGGGTGGGGCAGGACGTGAAAGTGAAAATCACCGCTTATGAATATGCCACTTACGGCACGCTGCCGGGCACGGTGACCGATATCAGCGCCGATAGTTTCTCCGATGAGCAGAGCCACACACCCTATTACCGTGTCAAGATCGCGCTGGACCGCAGCAAGCTGGCGGCGGACAAGAAGATCATGCCGGGGATGATGACGGAAGTGAACATCCTGACCGGCAAGCGCACGGTGATGGATTATCTTTTGCGCCCGCTATTGCGCATCAAGGAAGACGCGTTTAAGGAATAGCGCGCGGCGCACGGCCTTTTTCAGTAATCGTGTTTCCAGTTCAGGCCCACGCTGCTTGCGCCGGTGGCGGCTGTGCCGCTTTCCACCGAGATGCCGGGGGTGACTTCCACTTCGACGCTGGCCTTGCTGCTGGCCTGCCCTGCCCCCTGCTCCACCTGCAGATAGACCTTGTCGCCGATATATTTGCCTACGCCGACGGAGGGATCGGGATTATTATCGTCGTTCTTGATGGTAATGTCGTCCACGCCGATGAGTTTGCGGATTTTGCCGATGGGGTCGAAGCCGCTGCCGCCATGGCCGGAAAGCTCGCGCAGGGAGTTGGCCAGCTGCACGGCCTGAAAGGCGGAGAGCTTCTTGGAGCCCTGGCCAAAGAGCAGCAGCGACAGCGCCTCTTCCTGCGACATGGCGGGGGTGGACTGGATTTTCAGGTCGGGTTTCAGCAGCGGGCCGGTGATGGTCGGCTCAATCTCGTTCTCGCCAACCTTGATGCTGGCCACGATATTTAAAAAGGGCGAAGGCGGAATGTCGCCGAGGAAGGTCAGCTCCGCGGTGGTGAGGGTGAACTGCTTGCCGAACTGCTCATAGCGGCCACGCACGGTGGAGAGCTTGCCGGTGATGTCGGGCTTGGCGGCCTGCCCCTGAATGGCGAGGTCGCCTTTCATTTCCGCATCCACCCCCCTGCCCCGCACGAAGACCTTATTATCGGCCCTGAAGCTGACATCGAGCATCAGCGGATAGGCGGGCGCGGGCTTGGCGGGTTTGAGCTTATCGGATTTTTTCGCGGGCACGCTGCGGATGATGTTGAGCTGGGGGATTTCGCCCACCACGCGGTCGGGCAGGTTGATGTCGGTCTGCTCGTTGGTGAGGGTGCCTTTGACGAGGCCGCTTTTCGCATCGCCGGATAATGCGATATCGGCTGATAGCACGGCGCGTGCATTGGGGTGGCGCAGCAGCAGGAAGTTTTGCGCGGTGAAGTGCGCCGCGTATTTCAGCGCGGCGGCTGAGGCGAAGCTGGCGCTGCCCTTGCCAGAGAGGGTATGGTTTTTGCCATCGGAGGCGGTGAAATCATTCAAGGTGAGGGCGGTGTTTTGCGCGGTGGCATGGGCGCTGAGGCTATCGAGCGTGATGCCGAGGTCGGGATAGGTGTATTTGCCGCCGGTGAAGGCGATAGGCCCGGCGATGGCAGGGCTGGCATAGGTTCCGCCCAGGGTAAGATCGGCCTTCAGTTTGCCGGATAAGGCGTGCGGCGGCGGCAGGAATGCCTGTGCGAGGCTGGTGACATCCATGGCGAGGCTGGCTTTACCGCTTAAGGGAGCGGTGCCGGCGATGGCGAAGGCGAAGGGCTGAAGGCTGAAACGAACTGGCAAGGCGGCGCTGAGCTGCGAGGTGGCGGCTTTTCCCTGAAGCAGGGTGGCATCTATTTTTGCGGTGTCCTGCTTCAGCGACGCGGCGCCCTTCAGCGTGGCGGGGGGCGCTTTGGGGGCGAGCACCAGCTGGGTCACGGTGAGGTTGGCGGTGGTATCGGGGCTGGCGGCCTCGCCGCTCATGGCCAGCGACAGGGTTGCCCGGGCGGAAGCCAGTTCGTGGGCGGGCTTTTCCATGAGGTCAGAGGCGGCGATGTTACTGCCGGTGAGCGCCGCTTTTACCTGCGTGCCGTCGAGCGCGGCATCGAGGGTGTATTGCCCCTGCCCGTAGGTGAAGCGGGGGGCGGTGAGGTGGTCATTATGGTCGCCGATGCTGGCGGTGACGGGGCTGAGGCTCCGGAAATTATGGCCGTCGAAATTGCCTTTCAGGCTGGGCAGGGTGATGGCGTAGCCGCTGGCAGCCTGGGTGATGTCGGCGGTGGCGGCGGTGGTGAAGCTTTGCGGCAGGCTGCCCTGCGTGGCCAGTTCGGCGTGCCAGAGCGCATCGGCGCGGCGGGCGCTGAGGCTGGTGCGGCTTAAGGTGATGGCATCGCGGGTGATGTTATCGGCTTTAAGGTTGAGCGTATCGGGCAGCCCTTGCGTGACATCGGCGAAGGACGCTTCACCCGTGGCGCGGGCAACGGTGGCGTAAGGGGTGCGCAGACTGGCGGCGGCGAAAGTGACTTTTGCGGCTTGCGCGGCGGCGGGGGCGGATAGGGCAATGGTTGCCTCCAGCTTACCGGCGAAACCTTCGGGCAGGAAGCGGGCGAGGCTTTGCAGCTCGGGCACGGCAACATGGGCGGTGCCGGTGGCGAGGCGGCTTTGGGTATTGAGCGCGGCATCGGCGGTGAGGCTTGCGCCGAGATAGCTGGCGGTGAGGTTTTCCAGCGTGAGCGTGGGGGCGGCGTAGCGGAAGCGGGTGGTGAGGCCGCCATCGTCGGCGGTGCTGGCGCTGAAGGTTCCGGCGGCTGCGCCGTCCTGCATACCGGCGCTGATCTGGGTGGTGAGGTTGGGCAGGTCTTTGTCGGCGTAGCGCAGGTTTGTGGCGGCGAGGGAGATTTCGGCATGGGGGGCGGCAACCGTGCCGGAGAGCGCCACGCCGATCTGGGCTGCGCCCGTGGCACCGGGCGAGAATTTCGCAAGGTCAGCGATGGTTGCCGACAGGGTGGCTTTCAGCGCGCCGCTGTTCTGGTCAAGGTTCACATCCCCCGAGGCCGTCACGGCGGGGTGTTTCAGGGTGATGGCGGTGAGGCGGATCGTGTCCTTGCCGGTGTTGATGGCGGCCTTTGCGCTTAGTTCAGCGGTTTCGAGGCCGGGGATGCCGTGCTGCATGGCGGTGGTAAGGTCGAGGGTCAGGGTTTCGCTGCGGGCAGACCAGCCGAGCGAGCCGCTCAGGCTGCCGTCATATGCTTCGGGCAGGCTGGTGATGGCAGCGGGCAGTGTGACCTGCGCGAGATTAACAGAGAGGATGCTGACATCAATACCGCCGCTTTTATGCTCCTGTTTTTCCTTGGCGGTGGCCAGCGGCAGGCGCAGCAGCTTCAGGCTGGCGGCATTGAGGCGGCGCAGGGTGAGGCTGTGGAGCATGGCAGGAGTGGGCAGCACGCTGAAGGCCACGTCCGCGGCATCCAGCCACACCCCGTCACTATCGGCCAGCGTCAGGTGGTGGATGGTTGCGTTGAGCGGGAAGGTGAAGTGCAGGCCTTCAGCGGTGATGGCATAGCCCGCGGCTTCGGAGAGCTGGGTTTTGACGAGGTTTTGTGCGTAGTTCTGCCCCGGGGCGGTGGAGAGCCAGAATAATGTGCCGGCGATGCCGAGCGCCCCAGCACCAGCAGGGTGAGGACAATACGCAACGGCCATTTCAGTGCGTGTGCCATCAGAAAGCCTGCCCGATGCTGAAGTAAAGCTGGTAGGCGGCGTCCACCCCGCGCCTGCGGTTCAGCGGCACGGCAACGTCCGCGCGCAAGGGGCCGAAGCTGGTGTAGTAGCGCGCGCCGAGGCCAGCGCCATAGCGCATACCGCTGGTGACGTCGGGTAGCGCGGTGTCGTAAGCGTTTCCACCGTCGATGAAAGTGACGAGGCCGTAATCCTGCTTGATGCGCAGGCGCAGTTCCGCCGAGGTTTCCATGACCGAGCGGCCACCAAGGGGATGGAGGCTGGAGTCCAGCGGGCCTGCGAGCTGGTAGCCGTAGCCGCGCACGGAGGCCGCGCCGCCGGCGTAAAACCGCTCGGTGGCGGGCACGGTCTGGGTGTTGGCGCCGGTGATGCTGCCTGCGCTGGCATGGAGGGCGATGACAGGCTTCATGGCGAGGTCGAAGGTTTTATAATAATCCCCGGTGAGGCGGTTTTTATAAAAAACGATGGTGGGGTCGAGCGTGTCGAGATAGGGTTGGGTGTCGAAGCGCAGGAGCCAGCCCTTGGTGGCGTCGAGGATGTCGTTGCGCTTGTCCTTCGCCACGAATATGGGCGCGGAAAGCAGGGCGACGTTTTGGGTGGAGATTAAATCACTGATCTGGCTGAAGCCGTATTTCAGGCCCGCGCCCGCGGTGAGGCCTTTTTTGAAATCGCGCTCGATACCGCCTTCGACGGTGAAGGCCTTGGCGTTATACGCGTCGGTGTTTTGCTGGTCGAGCTTGGCGTCGAGTTTCAGCTTCTGGTCGTCACGCAGAAAATAGGGTTTGGTGAGCATGGCCTCCAGCGTGCGCTGGATGGGGGTGAGCGAGAGGGTGAGGTCGGCTTTTTCACCGCGTGAAAATAAATTACGATGCTCCCATCCGGCGGTGACGCCGGGGCCCACATCGGTGGAGTAGCTGGTTCCCGCCTTGATGCTGCGCTGGGCGCGCTCTTTCACATGGAAGGTGACCGGCACGCTGCCGTCGGGTGATGGCGAGGCGGCCACTTCGGGTTCCACGGTGGCGAGCAGGCCGGTTTTTTGCAGGGCGATGGTGGCGTCGTTGATTTTTTCGCGGCGGAAGCATTCGCCTTCTTTCATCGGCAGCACGCGGGCGAGGAAATCGGGGGCGATGGTTTCTTCGCCGTCAAAGCCCATCGCGCCGAAATTCGCCTGCGCCCCGGCATTAATAGCGAAGGCGACGTCGATTTGTTTTTTCAGCGTGTTTTCCACGGCTTCGTGCTGCACATCGTACGAGAACAGGCAGTTATGCGCGGACATGTAGGTTTTCATATTTTCTTCATCGGCCAGCACGGTGGGGGCGATGGCGGGGGTGTGCGGCTTTGTTTTGAGCGAGGCGCTATCGGGGAAGGCGATTGTGGGGCGCTTTCCTTCCAGCGGATCATGCGTGCTTAAGGTGACGCTGCCGAACTCGTAATGCGGGCCGGGCGTGACATTGAAATGCGCGGTGGCGGTTTTTTCCTCGAATCCGCCCTCCACTTTCGCCTCGTAATAGCCCTGGGCCTTCAGGGCTTTTTCGATATAGGCCTTGTTCTGCGCGTAGCGGTAGTCCAGATAGCTGATATCAGTGGACGTGCCGGCGGGGGCGTCTTCAAGGAGCTTTGCGATATTATCCAGCTGGCCTTGCAGTTCCTTAGGCGGGTCCTTGGCGGTGATTTCGACGTGGTAGGATTTTTTCTCGTCCCAGAAGGCCGCGTGGGCGGCGCCCGGCCAGAGGCAGGCGCACAGCCACAGCGCTGCGATTTTGGGGGGTTTCGTCTGGTCTTGCGGCAGGAACATGCGATAGGGGTAAGTGTTTGATTGTAAATAATCCATAATAAATAGCCCTTGCGGCAGGCTTGGCAAAGGCTAATTTATTGCATTTCCGGTATAATTTATTCCCGCTGGGTTGCCGCCGCGGGCACGCTGCAAAAGCTTGGATTTTGTTTATTATTCCTAGGGTTTCTGCGCATTTTGCGCTGTTCAACACTGGGGGATTATGCTATTTGTGTGCGGGAATGCCGCTGCGCGGCCCCATAAATATACTTAGGATTTGCCCCATGCATGAGAAGAAAAACACTATCCTGATCGTCGATGACGAACCGCAAATCCAGAAAATGCTCGGCATTATGCTCGACGCGGAGAATTTTAAAATCGTGGAGAGCATGTCCGGCAAACAGGCCGTACGCATGTGCGTGTCCACCAAGCCAGACTTGATCCTGCTCGACCTCGGCCTGCCCGACATGGACGGCAAGGACGTGATTACCGCCGTGCGCGAGTGGTCGCACGTGCCTATCATCGTGCTTTCGGTGCGTTCGGCTGACGACGAAGTGACCACGGCGCTGAACATGGGCGCCAACGATTATGTGACCAAGCCGTTCAACGTGGATATCCTGCTTGCGCGCATCAACGCGGCGCTGCGCACCTCCGCGGTGCGCGAAGCGGGCGAGCCGGAGCTGCGCAACGGGTCGCTGCGCATGGACCTGGTGCGCCACGAAGTGTTTCTGAAAGACGAAAAGATCGCGCTGACCCCCAAGGAATATGACCTGCTGCGGCATTTCATCATCAACCAGGGCAAAATGCTTACCCACAAGGAAATCCTGAAAAAGGTGTGGGGCTCGGCCCATACGGACGACACCACGTATTTGCGCGTTTATATTGGCCAGATCCGCGAAAAAATTGAGGAAAACCCGTCCAAGCCCAAGTTTATCATTACGGAACCGGGGATTGGCTACCGCATGGAAACGGTGGACCCGGCGGTTTCGCAGGCGGCATAAGCCACAATCTTTACCTGTAATTTACGTTTTCCGCCGCTTTTGCGTGCGGCGACCTTGCGTGCTGCCCATTATAGTTAGCTTGTTACTGACTGATGTTATCTATCAATGGAGTTTTTATGCTGAACTATGTCATTACCTTTTTTATCCTCGCCGTGCTCGCCGCTTTCTTCGGCTTTGGCGGCCTCGCTGCCGATTTCTCTTCCATCGCACAGTTCCTCGCGGTTGTTTTCGTTGTATTGTTTGTCGCAAGCCTCGTTTACAGCCTGCTCACCGGACGCCGCGCCAACCCGCCGATCTAAGGCAGGTAATCAGCTACGTGAAAAAAAGGAAGGCTCCGGCCTTCCTTTTTTTATGCGGGTACTTACGTGGCATTTATAAGCGCGTGTTATTCCCGGGCAGAAGATTTACGTGGAGCTTGCTAGCGTGGATTTGTTCGTTTTTACCAACCTGTAAGAAAGTGATGACTATGTATAAGCACCTCAGCATTTGCGCACTCGCCGCCCTTAGCCTCTCGGCTTGCTCGGATGACCGCCACTCCGCACTGGACCTGCCCCCCGGCCAGTACCACCATGAAACCAATTCCACCGACGCTTATGGCACCAGCCACAGCGACAAGGAAACCACCACGGTGGGCTATGACGCTTACGGCAATAAGAGGGCCGTGGTGCAAAAGAAAGATACCACCGATCCGCGTGGCCTGTTCAACAAGCAGACCAACGAATCGACCACGGTTATCGACGAACGCTAATTGCAGCGACGTTGATGCAATAGGGAATGCCGGGAGCTTGTTTCTCCCGGCATTTTACTTTCCGCTTATAAAAAACGCAGCAGGGACTTATCGCAAGTTTCGCTGCGTTGGCTTATCCTGATAACCCTTACGGAGGCTCGGATACCATGACACGCACCCACACGCTTTTCCTTTTCCTGTGCCTTGCCACTTCTGCCTGCGCGGGCGGGGGCAACCTCACCGGCAGCAAGGTGGTAACGGAAACCTCCAGCATGGCAGACGCCAAGCAGGACGCGCGCTCGGCGGCGGAAAACCTGATCGGCGAAATCAACATGGCGCGCATTGCGCTGGCGCAGAAGCAAGGCGACGAGGCGAAAGGGCATGTGGCGCAGGCGCAGCTGCTGGTGGCGCAGATGCGTAACACCACCACCGAGAAGCGCGTGGAGAGCCTCAGCTCCGGCAAGATGGTCACGGCAGAAGACAGCCATTATTTCCCCATTCAGGCCGGGCCGATGGAAATCAAGACCCTCAACAACCCTTCGGCGCGCGATGACAGCACGGTCAAAGACGCGCAAATGGTGTATGTGACCATGGACCTTGGCGATAGCGGCGTGCCGGAAGCCTTGCTGGCGCAGGCGGATGAGCGCATCACCGCCGGTGACCTTCGGGGCGCGGACCGCGCGCTGGGCAAGCTTACCACCAGCATCATCACCGTGGATAAGCGCGTGGACATGCCGGAGGCGAAGGCCACGGACAATATCACGCTGGCCAAGCAGTTTATCGGGCAAGGGCATTACAGCGCGGCGGCCTATGCGCTGAAGCATGTGCAGGAGGCGCTTTCCACCATGGCGGCCGATACTCATTACGCCTCACACCGTAACGATATTTCGGCGCTTAAGCGCGACATGGGCGTGATTATTTCCGCGCTGGGCAGCGCAAGCCCCCAATTGCCGCAGGATGTGAACGGCACGATGGACCGCTGGAGCCTGATGATTAAAAGCTGGATGCGCACCAGCCCCCCCTTCCCTAACGTGTAATCCCCTGATGGCAAGCACCGTATATATCGCCCGCGCGCGGGCCATCGGCGGGAGAAGCGGGTTTGTGCGCGGCGAGTCCGAGGCGATGAAACTGGATATCGCAGTGCCCGGCTCGGTAAAGGCGAAGCCTGATTCGACCAACCCGGAAGAGCTGTTTGCCTGCGGGCTGGCGGCCTCGTTCTGCGGGGCGCTGGAAGAGGCGGCGCGGGTGCGCAACATGCAAATGAGCGAGGCGCTGCTGGAGGCCGAAGTGCACCTGCTTCAAGAACAGCTGGCGCGGAGCCTTTCATGCGTGCTGCACATCACCATCGCGGGGATGAGCCATGCCAAGGCGGCGGAGCTGGTGGCGCAGGCCTATCGCAGCTGCCCTTATGCACGGGCCATGCGCGGCAATGTGCGCATGACCATCCACATCAATAACCAGCTGCTACTTAAGGCCGCATAAAAAAAGCGCCGCCCCTTTTTATGGGAGCGGCGCTTTCGTCGGGGGAAGCGTTATTGCGGCGTTACGGTCTTCTGGCTTTCGACAACTTTGCCGTCAACCTTGATTTCCTGGCCGTTAGTCACCACGCCATCGCTGATATTTTGCGTATTGGCACTGGTGGTGGTGGTTTTGTTGCCTAGACCTTTGGGGTCGTCTACTTCCTTGGTGGTGGTGGCTTTATCTATGCTGCCATCATTATGCACGTCTACCACGGCTTTTTTCTCATAGGTGGTTTTGGTGCCGGTGGGCGAAACGGTGCTCACCTTGGTGTTCTCGTCATAATTGCCGGTGGCATCTTCGCTGACCTTGGTGGTGGATTTATACTTATCCTTCACACCCGCCACGGTTTTGCCGTCCACTTTCTTTTCATGGGTGGCCACCAGCTTGCCATCGGAGATTTTGCTGGTATCCACGGTCTCCACGACATGCTTATTCAGCAGGCCCTTGGGATCGTTGATCTGCTTGGTGTCGGTTTTGGCGTTATACGTGCCATCCTTGCCGACATCCACATCCACCTTCTTTTCCAGCGTTACGCTGTTGCCGGTCTGGTCGGTTTTGGTGGTGACATCCTTACGCTCGTAGCTGCCGTCATCTTTCTTGACCACGGTAGTTTTCGATTCGTATTTTTCGGTTGCCGCGTGGGCCATTCCGGCTTGGGCCAGCATGGCTACGGAGGCAAGTAACAGTGTTTGAATTTTCATAACGTTACTCTTCCTGAAAGCGGCTTACGCGCGACGGATGAGCGCGCCGATAACGACACCGAGGCCGAGGGCGATGAGGCCGGAACGCAGCGGGTTGGCGCTGATTTCCTTGCTCACGGTATCGCTTACGTCCTCGAATTCGCCCTGGGCGGTTTCCAGCAGTTCGCGGGCTTTGCGGCCATAGGTGGCTGCAACGCTGTCCAGCTCGTCGCGCAGGTCGGCGGCAGCGGATTTCACGGTGTTAACGTTTGATTTGGCGGTTTTATTCAGCATAAAGATCTCCTTATAAAATGTTGCATCCTCATCAATGCCAGAGCGGGCGCAAAGATACGATGCGACCCTGAAGCATAACTATAAATGCCGCGTAAAGGATTTGCGGTAGCCTCATGCCCTATATGGCGCTAACATATTGTGGATCAGGCATTTAGGACGGGAGATTTCGGTTTGCGCGCGGCGTTTTTTTTGCATCGGCCCTGGCTGGTTTTCGCGGTGCTGGCGGTGTTGTGCCTCGGGTTTTTACTGGCAGACGACGCCATGCCGCGGCCTGCATTTTCGGTGGCGGCGCAGGCGCGGGGCGGGGAGGCGCAGGCAGTCACCCTGCCCTACGCTGCGGACACGCCGGACAGTGCGGTGTCGTATACGGTTTCATTCACCCTGCCCGCCCTGCAAAGCCCGGTATTCCTGCTCAGGCCCTCGGGCTGCGTGAGGGCGCTGCGGGTGAATGGGCGGGCGGTTGAGCTTTCGGGTTTCCGCCACGCGGAGCTGTGCCACAAAAACGCGGGCGAGGCCCATGCGGGCATGGCGGCGATGCCCGGCGAGATTGACGATGGTTTTGCGCTGGATTTGAGCCGCTATGTTTCCGAAGGCGAGAACAGCATGGTGCTGAATATCCAGAACAAGGACGAGCCAAACGGGTTTGACTTACGCTGGGGGCCGGGCGTGTATGGGGCGCTGAGCAGTGTTTTCGGCACGGCGGCGCTGATGCTGGGGCTGTATCTCGTGGCGCGGCGGGCGGGGCTGGACAAGGTGGTGGCGGCAATGCTGGCGGCGGCGGCGCTCTATTTCCTGTACTGGCTTCATTATTTCCCCAACACCGCCAAGACCAACGATATCGGCGGGCATTTGAGCTATATCGACACGGTGATGCGCCAGTGGGCGCAGCCGTTCTTATTCGCGGGCCATGAGAATTTCCACCCGCCGACCTATTATTACGCCGGTGCGCTGGCCAAGGCCGCGTTCCTGATCTTCGCACCCTATTTCGACCCGCTCACCGGCATCCGGCTGCTGTCGCTGGGTTTTTACCTGAGCTTCTGCCTGCTGGGGGCGCTGACACTGCGCCGTGCCACGCTGGAGCGCGGGGCGCTGTATTACGTGGGCACGGCGCTGATCGTGCTGTGGCCAGCGTCTATTTTATATGCCACGCGGATCACCAACGATGTGTTTTTTTACCCGGTATGGGCGGCGGTGTTTTACTGCACCGAGCGGTGGTGGCGCCAGAAGGACGAGCGGTTCCTGCCGTGGGCGGTGGGGCTGCTGGGGCTTGCCTTCGCGGTGAAATCCACAGCGTTTGTGCCGCTGGGTATGGTGGGCTGCTGCGTGGCGGCGGCGCTGTGGTTGAAGCGTTTGCCCCCGGCGGCCTTGCTGTCCCGGCGCATGGGGGCGGGCTATGGCTGCTTCGCAATCGGGGTGCTGGTAAATGCGGGGCGGATCATTTATGAGCGGCTATGGCACGGGCGCGACGTGGCGGGGCAGGCCTTTGGCGACCAGCAGCAGCAGGCGCTGAGCCTGCACCATTTCGCCACGCTGGACGCATACCGCTTCATCGCTGTGCCGTTCAACGATTATGGCAGCGAAGCGAGCTTCTGGCATATTTTCTTTAATACCATGCTGTATGGCGAATTTTCATGGAAGCATGTCGGGATCGCGGTGGCGCTGAACGCTTTGCTTTTGCTGCTGCTGGCGATCACGTTGGCGGGATGTGCTTACGGTATTTATGCGAAGCGGGAGCGGCTTGTGATGTGGTTGCCTTACCTTGTGGGGGTGGCTTTTCCGGTGGGGTTCGACATGGCGTTTTATGCCCTGCGGCAAATGACGGTGTGCCAGGATTTCCGCTACGTTGTGCCGATGGTGGTGCCGCTGTCTGTGCTGTATGTGGAGGGTGGGCGCGCCTGCCGCGTGGTTTATGTGGCGGTGGGCGGGCTCTTCACCTGCGCGGGTTGCCTGCTGTATCTCGGCGAATACCTGTTTTAAAAAAAATGGGCCGCCCCCCAGGAGCAGGGAGCGGCCAGCAAGAACGAGGGGTCATATACGGGGGAGTCATAGGCCCCTCGGTTGCTTTCGGTTATATGGGATATGTTATGCGCAGCCCAGCAGCGGGAGGGTGCGCTCGAAATTCCGTAAATAATTCACGGCCATTTCAACGGAGATGCCATATTTTTTCTGAATGAGACGTGCGATGTTGAGGCGGATATGGTTAGTGCTTTCCAGCTCATATGGCGTGATGCGGTCCCACTGGTTCAGGAGTTGTTCGCGCAGCGCGCTCCAGTTGCAGGACACTTCGGTGCGGGCGGCGTCTGCGGCTTCACCGGGAATGAACATCCCGAAATGGGCGGTTTCGCGCTGCTGGCTGTAATGCATTCGTAACCTCAATTTGCTTTGGTTTGGCTATGAAATCGTTTATAATGTTACTGTAGCGATGCTCCACTAAACGCGCTATTGGGAAGGGGTGGCCCATTTATAAATCGAGCGTAAAAACCATGTGAAAACATGCTATTGCGCTATTAAATCCCTGCCCGATGACCCAGAAAAAAAGCACTATCCTCATTATTGAAGATGAAAAACCCATCCGCAAGGTGCTGAGCTTTGCGCTGGAAAGCGCCGATTATAAAGTAGTGGAATGCGAAGGCGGGCGCGAGGGAATGCGGCTGGCGATGTCGGTAAAGCCCGAGCTGGTAGTGCTGGATTTAGGCCTTCCGGACATGGACGGCAAAGAGGTCATCACGGGTTTGCGCGAATGGACGAAGATGCCCATCATCATCTGCTCGGTGCGCAGCAACGATGCGGAGGTGATCGCAGCACTTGGGCTGGGCGCAGACGATTATATCACCAAGCCGTTCAACCCGGACGTGCTGCTGGCGCGGGTTCACGCCAACCTGCGCAAGGCCGCCATGCAAGAAGCGGGCGAGCCGGAGCTGGTCAACGGCGATATCCGTATGGATTTAGTGCGCCACGAAGTGTATGTGCGCGGCGAAAAGACGGCGTTTACGCCCAAGGAATACGAGCTGCTGCGCTATTTCCTGCTCAACCGCGGGAAGATGCTCACCCATAAGCAGATCCTGCAGGATGTGTGGGGCAACGCGCATACGGAAAGTATGCAATATCTTCGGGTGTATGTCAGCCAGCTGCGCGAAAAGATCGGCAGCGATGAAGGCGCGGCGGGCACAATCGTGACGGAGCCAAGCATCGGCTACCGGATGGAATCGGCCTCTTTTTCGTAATCCCCCTCGTCTTCTGTACCGACAAGGCGCAGGTGCGGCTTGACGTCGATTTTCAGCTGCACGCGCATTTCTTCCACCAGCTCGCTCATGATGAAGGGCTTGGTGATATAGGCGTTCGCGCCCAGCATCCGCGCCATGTCGCGGTCTTCCTTCTGGTTGCGCACGGTGAGCACGATGATGGGCACGCTGCGCTCCTTATCCAGCCTGCGCAGGCGCGGCAGGATATCGAGGCCTTCCTTGTCGGGCAGCCCCAAATCCAGCACGATGAGGTCAGGCTTTTCCGACTCGCACAGGGCAAGCCCGCCGGAAGCCGTGGCCGCGCCGCTGAAGCGCGCGCCCAGCGATTCCAGCGAGATGCGCAGGAAGCTGAGAATGGCGTGTGTATCGTCGATCACGACGATGTGCTTATTTAGGAACTGCATACGCTTTCTCCTCCGTCATCAGGTTTGTCGCGGTGCGCCACAGCGGCAGGCAGAAAGTAAAAACCGCTCCGCCATCGGGGTGGTTCTCGGCTTTGACCCAGCCGCCCTGGGCTTCCAGCACGGCGCGGGAAATGGCAAGGCCGAGGCCGGTTCCGGCCACCTGCGAGTCGCGCTTTTCAATGCGGGCGTATTTGTCGAAGACCTTGGTGAGCTGCCCCGGCGGCAGGCCTGCGCCGTGGTCGCGCACGGTGAAGGTGAAGCCTTTTCCTTCCACGCTTTTGGCTTCCACTTCCACGGGCGTGCCGTCGGGCGTGTATTTGCAGGCATTGTCGAGAATGTTTTGCAATACCTGCTCGGTCATGACCACATCCATGTACACTTCAATATCGGCGGGGATGGGCTTTACGCGCAGCTCGCGGGTTTTGAAGCGGTGGCGCAGGCGCTTGCACACGCTTTCGACCATGGTGGAGGCGGAGTGCCATTCCTGCTTGAAGGTGATGTTGCCGGTTTCCAGCCGTGTCATTTCAAGGATATTGTTGATGAAGCCGTCCAGCCGCTGGGCCTCCTGAAGCGAGGATTCGAGCAGCTCGTTGCGCTTGTTTTCGGCCAGCCGGTTGCCCAGGCTCTGGTGCACGCTGAGCGCGCCGATGATACCCGCCAGCGGGGTTTTCAGGTCATGCGACACGCTGGAGAGCAGCATAGAGCGCAGCTTTTCGCGCTCTTCGCGGATGCGGGTGGCCTCCATGGAGCGTTCCAGCTCGATATGTTCCAGCACATTGGCGGTCTGGTCGGCGATGGCGGTGAGCATTTTGCCGAACCACGCGTCAATGCGGGTTTTGTTGCGCGGGCGCACGGCGATGACGCCAATTTCACCACCGGCGGAAACCATGGGCTCGTAGCGCCACTGGGTGCCGGGGTTATAGGGCGAGCAGATGCCGGTGGTTTTGGTGTCGCGCCAGCAAACTTCCAGCGCCTTGCGGTCGGCTTCCGAGAGCAGGATATTATCCGGCGCGCTGGGCTCGATGCGGTCGGGGTTGAGCACGGGCGGCATGAAAAACGCCACGTCCACATCCAGTATGCGCTCCAGGCGGCGCTGCAGTTTATCAATGGCCTGCTGGCGGGAAAAAGCTTCCGAGGCGATGCGGTAGAGGGTGAACAGCACCTGCGTGCTGAGTTCGCGCTGGGCGGCGTTTTCAGCGAGGCCGCGGGTCTGGCTGGTGAAGAGCGAAATCAGGATGGCGGCGAAGAAGAAGATGGCCATGTTGAGCACATCGGTGATGGACTCCAGCTTCAGCTCCTTGTAGGGCAGCGTGTAATAGTAATTCACGGTGAGGAAGCTGGCCACGGAGGCAAGCAGGCCGGGCAGCAGGCCGAAGCGCCCCGCGGAAAACGCGCAGGCGATCATGAAGAGCAGCGCGACATTATGTTCGTTGACGCGGAACAGCGCGGGCGGCAGCATATGTTCCAGCGTGTAAGCCCCGGCGAGGGCGGCGCTGACGCTTATCAGCGCATAGGCGATGTAGCGCAGGCGGAAGTTGCGTAAATGCAAGCGCTCGGTGAGGCTCTGGCGGTAGACCGGGCCGGAGAGTGGCACGACCTCCACCTGCGTGTGCAGCGAGGCGCGGCGCATGGCGCGTGTCCAGGGGCTTTGGGAAAAGCTGAAGCGGCGGCGCGTTTCCACGCTGCCCATGATGATGAGGCTAAGGCGCTGCTGTTCACGCGCGCACAGGGCTTCCACGCCTTTTTCAAGGCTTGCCGCGCCGATCTGTTCGCTTTCACCCCCTAGTTGCTCCGCCGTGGTCAACAGTCGTAAAATACGTTCTTGGGTGCCATCCTCGGTGCTGCGGATATGAGCGGGGGTTTCAACATATACGGCCCGCCATTTGCAGTTTTTTTCCTGGGCGCGCTTGCGTGCCATGCGGAACAGCAAAATCGCCTTAGGATGGTCTTCTACCAGCACGATAATCAAATTCTTCCGGGGGGAAGCGCTGGGTAATTCAGCCATTGATTGTCCTTTTAATAGCTAGTGGTTAAGTATTGTAATTTATACAGCATAAAGATTCCATGTGATTTTGGGCTATGTTACTGGTTCTTCATTGCGTTTCGGCATGATGGCATACTATGCTCGCAGGTGATTTAACCGCCTTCAACCGAAATACCGAGCTTTATGCGTTCTTTGCGATTTTGCGGCATTACCCTTGCCCTGCTGGGCAGTCTTTCGCTTGCCGGGTGCGATTCCCTTTTAGGGACACACCCAGCCAAAACGGTGAAACCCAAATCCGCCAAACTTAAAAAGCCGGAAGAAAAAGTCGCGGCCAGCAGCTACATCGAAAACCTTACGATAGCACGGATGGAGCTTTCACGAAACCCGGCGAACATGTCGCCCGTTTCGCCGCGGCTGAACGTGGTGCGCAATTATATGGCGCAGACTAAAGCGAAAGCCGAACAAGTGCGCATCGCGGTGTTCGATTACAGCCTCAAGGGCAAAGACGGCGACATGCAGGCGGTGGCGCCGTTTTCCATGGCGCAGCGTAGTTTCCCTGCATTGGGGCATGTGCTTTCGGCTATGGAGGTTACGCCCTATACTTTAAAAAACATTCGCGTGCTGACTACCGAAGTGATGCCTGACGCCGCCACGGCACTGCCTGAAGAACCGCTGATGCTGGCCAATGCGCTGGACGCGCAGCAGCGGCACTTGCTGTCGCAATCGGGCCGGTGCGCGGCGGGCGACGAGATCATGACCCAGATTGCGCTGCTGGAATATTTCACCGACCACCGGCAGCAGGACGCGGCTTACCTCACGGTGGAAAATGTGAAGCACCTGCTGGCCAAGGCCACGCAGGACAAAACCCTCGACGAGGAATCGCTCACCACGCTTTCGGGCAAGATCAACGGCATGGAAAGCCAGCTCAAACAGAAGATGCCTTACACCTTCTAGTTGGAGGTTTTCGCGGTGAGGCCGCTGCCGAGATTCCTGATCATGGTGCAGTTAAGCTTATCGCCCATCTGGCCTTTGAGCATCTGGTAGACCTGCTCGGTGGCGTTGAGCTGGCTTTCCCAGTTTTCGCCGATGCCTTCACGCAGCGTGCCGGGGATATCGAGTTTCCACTCCTCTTCTTCCTGCTGGAACAGCAGGCGCACGTTGCTTTTCTTGTCACCCGTGGTGACGGCGGCGCGCACCTGCATGGCGCTGCCATCGGGCTTGCTGGAAATATAGGTGGCGCTTTGCGGCAGGCAGTCCATCAAATCATAGGAGGCGAAGCGGTCGAAGATATCGGCGGAGCTGGCGGTGATGTTTTCGCGGCAGGCTTCGGCGTTTCGCGCTTTCACGCAGGCGGCGATGCGGTTTGCGGCGTCTTTGACCGAGCCTTGCGCATATGCCTGCATGGGCAGCAGCGCAAGGGCGAGGCAGAGGGCGGTTTTTTTAGAGATTTTCAGCATCTTTGAGTACCTGTGTTCCAAAACATTGCTTGTTGTAATCCCTTATCAGCTGGTGCGATTCGAGTGTCTGCTGGATCTGGAAACCCGCATGGTAAATGATACCGCTGGGCTGCACATAGATACCGAGCTGGGGCGCTTCGGCCATGCGCAGGGCGAGCTGCGGGGAGATGGGGAAAATATATTTCACTTTTTTCGGCGACACGGCAGTGAACTGCCCGTGGATGGCCACGCGGGCGTTATCAATGAACACGCCTTCTTCGGCGGCGGTGCGGCGCAGGCTTTCGGTGTCCTGCGCCTGCATGAGGGCGATGCCTTTCATGGTGGCGGACTGGCGGTCGCAGACGAGGCTCAGCGAATGCACGCCCTGATAATTTTCAAGGTTGCCACGAATATAAGGCAGGCCGCTATTGTCGGCGGTGAGCCATTCGGCGCTGATGACGCCGTCATTGACCACGTCGAGGTTCATCAGCGTCGGCTTGTCGATGAGCACGATTTCGCCGATAGTAGGGGCGGACATATATTTATATACGGTGGGGCTTACGCCCATGTCGCGCATGAAATCGGTCATGGCCTGCGCCACGGCGGGGGCTTCTTCCAGCGTGAATTCCTGGTCCTGCCCCTGGCTGCGGTAGAAGCGATGCACGCCGAAGGTGGCGGCCTGGTTCATGAAGCGGAAGGTGCCACCCATATAGGCGAAGGCGCAGGCGCTGACGCAGCTGCCCGGCTCATTAGGGTCGGTGTTGCCGATATGGGTCATCAGGCCGAGGTCGCGGATGAGGCGGCCAAGGCGCATCCCTTCGAGGCGATTTCCTGTGGCGGAGTTCAGGTAGATTTCGCCGCCCGCGCCGATATTATGCTCGGCCACGAAGACCTTGAGCTTATCCACCGTGCCGTCGTTGATGGCGCCATTGGCATGAATGATCTGGAACAGGCCGAGGCCATATTTACGGTAGTCCTCGCGCTGGAAGGAAAAATCCATGGAGGGTTCCGGCGTTGCAGGCGCGGCGGCGGCAAGTGCCGGGTATAGCGCCGTCAGTGCCAGTAGCAGGCCCTTTCCCCATGCGCGCATCTTAGTTGGCCTGCTTGGCGGGTTGCTTGCCGATGTCGGCGGGGGCGTGGGCATTCTTGGTTTTGGCTTCGCTGGGCTGCTGTTTCAGGAAGGCGGCGCAGCTGCTGTCTTCACCCAGGCCGGGGCCGACGAAGGCGAGCAGGGCCGCAGGCGGGGCCGCTGCCGCCAGCAGCGCCGCAGCACCGCCGCGCACCACCAGCGAGGCGGGGTCCACGCCGAAGGTGATGTGCTTCAGCGTGCCGCCCAGCGAGATGGGCGAGCGCAGCGAAAGCAGCGAGGGCTTCTTGGGATAGGATTTCAGTTCGAGGTCCACGCTTTCGTCTTTCAAGTCTAACTGGCCGGTGCCCTGAATGGCGCTGACCCCGGTGTCGATGAGGAATTCCTGTGCCTGCATCATACCATCGTCTACGCTAAAGTCAGCTATTATGCAATTGATGGGGGTGGGCTTGTCGCCTTTGACGATCAGGCCGGCGGTGCGGTAAATGTCCAGCCCGGCGAGCTGTATAAGCAGCTGGCTGAGCACGCCGCCTTCCATGCCGAAATCAGCGGTGCCATTTGAATTCGAGAGAATTTCGTGCAGCGATTTGCCGTGGCCATGCAGTGTGGCCTTGCCGCCGAAACGGCCGGAGGACACGTTGCCCTTGCCGAACTTATCGGCAAGCCCCTTGAACAGGCCTTCCAGCGACAGGCGCTCGAAATGCACGTCGAGGTCGGCGGAGGGCGGGGTTTGCTTGCCTTCAATTTTCAGGTGCGATTCCACCTTCCCCTTGGAGATGCCGAAGGATAGCGGGTCGAGGATGAGCACGCCGTCTTTCAGGTTCACCTTCATCAGGAAATTATCGAGGATGTCGGGGGTTTTGATGTGGGTGCCTTTGAACGTCACGTCGGCGTTCATGGCCATCATGCGCGAGATATCCAGCGGTGCGTCGGGGATGACGCGGTCCTGGTTGGCAGGTTTTTTATGCGCGCCGACGAAGCCCGCGAGGTCGCGCATGTCAAGGTTTTCAGACAAGAGGTCGCCTTCGAACAGGGGCGGCTTTTCCGTGGGGTGCCACGCCACCTTGCCTTTGATATCGGAGCTGCCCATGCGGCCATTGATGTCATCCACGGCCCAGCTATCGCCGTTGCGGGTGAGGTGGCCGTTGATTTTATAATGCGGGGTGGGCGGCAGGGCGATGCCGGTCAGGGCGTAAAGGTCTGAGAGCGTATCGCCTTCGAGGTCGAGCTTCACGTCGAGGGCTTCGAGGGTCACGGGGTCTTCCACGGTGCCGTCCACATTCGCAATGGTTTTGCCGGCGGTGGTTTTCAGGTGAAAGGGATAGGGCGTTTTAGTTTCGCGCAGTTCCAGCGCGTTGCCGCCGCTGAACTTGATTTCGAATTTATCTTTCTGGAAGGTGCCCTTGCCTTCCACATCAATATCCTCGTTATCGGAATCCCCTTTTATGGTGGCCACTTTCAGGGTGGTGTCGATACCGTGGGCGGGATCTTTATAGGTGAGCTGGCCGTCGTTGATGCTCAGCTTGCCGATGATGGGAATGGAGCCGCGGCTGTTGGGAGTGACGGCTTTGCCCACGGCGGTTTGCGGGTTCTGGGAGAAGCTCCAGTTGCCTTCGCCCTTGTCATTTTTTTCCAGTGCCATTTTCGGCTGGTCGATGGTGACTTGCGGCAGCACCACGCGCAGGTGCAGCAGCTCGGCGGCGCGGATGGAAAACTCCACACGTTCGGCTTCGAAGAAGGTGGGGCTTTCGGCCCATTCGGCATTGCCGATCTTCACCTGGTTGATGATGAAGTGCGGCTCGCGCTGCCAGATATGGGCTTCGATCTTGCCGCCCAGCACCACGTTGCGGCCGCTTTTATTGGTGATGAAGCTTCCCGCTTTGGCGGCGAAATACGGCGTGCCGATCAGGATGACGGCGCCCAGCACCAGCACGATGGCCAGCACTGCGGCACCGCCGAAGACCCAAGCCATAATCTTCAAAAATGATTTTGGCTTACGTTGCGTCATTAGCTTTATTTCTTCTTTTCCACCTGGCTTTTGCTTTGCAGGGCGGCGATGAGGCCGTCCATGCCTTTTTGCTGCACCACGGCGGCGTATTCCGAGCGCTGCGAGGTGATGAGGCTTACGCCTTCGACAATAATGTCGGAGAGTTTGAGCTGCCCGGAGGCATCTGTATGCAGGTGGTAGCCCAGCGCCACGTCTTCACTGGCCTGCGGGGTTGCGACCTGCATTTTCACGTTGAAGCCGTCATCATCCTGCACGATATCGGTGATTTTATATTTGCTGCCACCGTAATCGGCGAAGTTGGTGGTGTAGCGGGCCAGCAGGTACTGGCGGTAGGCCGCTACATAGCGGGCGCGCTGGTCTTCGGTGGCCTGCTGGTAGGAGCGGCCAAGCACGAATTTGGCCATCCAGTCGATGTCCACGTTCTGGGTGAAGAGCGCCTGCAGCTTGGCCTGTTTCTGGTCGGCGGCCAGCGATTTATCGTCGATGGTCTGCACCACGGCGGGGGTGAGGGTATCGACGAATTTCTGCGCATCCTCCTTGGTGGCCGCGAAGGCAGGGCTGCTCAGGCAGAGCATGGCGCAGGCGGCGAAAGTGGTCAGGCGTGGCAGGGCGTACATGGGTATTCTCCGGTTGCGGTTGGTTTTTTCACTCTTGAGATCAGTAGCTTTTTGCGCGTAATGAAACGATGCGACTCTGGGGGGCGCGCATATTTTATACGTAAAAACCTTTTTAGATAATGGGTTTAGACCAGGCTGGCGCGGCAGGTGATGCCCTTCAGCTCTTTTTGCAGCCAGAGGGGTTCTTTGCCGGTGGGGATGGAGAGCGGCGGCACGGCGCCCCCGGTGACGAGAGTGTTGCGGTCATGCTCTCCGGGCCAGTCGTAGAGCACGGCGGGCAGGCCTGCTGCGGCCATTTTCTCGGCAATGCGGTCTGCCTCCATGTCGAGGTCGTGGGCGGTCATGACATTCATGACGGCCACGCCCTGTTTGCCAATGGCGGTGGCGAGCAGGCGGAAGAAATCTTTTTTACGCATTTGCGAAGGGATGACGCCGCGGCCATTGAAGGCATCCACGGCGATGGCACCGAAAGGCTGGTCGCTTTCCAGCAGGTAGGTGTAGCCGTCGGCGGCCACGCAGGTCACCTCCGGGGGCATCTGGAAATAGCGGCGGGCGAGGGTGAAGGCGTAGTCGTTCACATCCACCAACACCACTTCGCAGCCGGCGCGGTGCATGAGGGTGGCAAGCGTTCCGCCCGCGCAGCCGATGAGGAGCACGCGCTCTGGTTTTGCGCTCAGCAGCACATCTTTCATGACATGGATATAGGCGCAGGTGCTGACGCCCTTTTTATCCACCTGGCTCTGGAACACTTCGCCCTGGTAGTAGGTGATGCTGCCGTCTTTTTCCGATTCGAGGATTTTGATATTGCCGTAGGCGGTGTCTACGTTTTCGAGGAGGATCATGTTAGCTTTCCTGCGCGCCCGCGGGTTTGCATTTGGAGTATTTGTCGGCCAGCCGGGTGGGCTCGGGCAGGCGGTAGCGGGTGAGGCACTG
>JANYCJ010000104.1 GCA_025360345.1 Alphaproteobacteria bacterium
ACCCGCTGACCAACGGCTGCGACCAGCTCATCGTTCTCGAGCCGGACGAAAACGCAGACGCTTTCATGCGCATCTACAATGCCGATGGTAGTGAAGTAGACGCCTGCGGAAACGCCACCCGTTGCGTCGGCTGGCTTCTCATGGAAGAAAAAAACCGCGGCAACGCCACTATCCGTACCAACGCAGATACGCTGCAGACCGAAATTAATCTTTGGGGCGCGGCACTCTCCGGCTGGAAGGAAGCCTCCGGCCTTGTCACCGCCAACATGGGTTCCCCCCGCACCGCCTGGCAGGATATCCCCCTCTCCCACCCCGTAGACACCCTCCACGTCCCACTCGAAATCGAAGGCCTGCGCGACCCTGCCTGTGTCAGCATGGGCAATCCCCATGTCGTCTTCTTCGTCCCCGACATGGAACTCCTGAATCGCATCGAGCGTGTAGGCTCACAGCTCCAGCGCCACCCACTTTTCCCCAAAGGCGTCAATGTCAGCATCGCCTTCGTTCATGGCAGCCCCATGCTTGGCGCCATCGACATGCGCGTCTGGGAGCGCGGCGTAGGGCTTACCGCCTCCTGCGGCACCGCCGGCTGCGCGGTGAAAGTCGCCGCCGTGGCCCGCGAGCTTCTCGTGCCTGATAAATTCCATACCATTACCCTGCATAATCCACCCGCCCAGCAAACCCTCATGGTGCGCTGGGATAAGCATGGCGATGTCCACCTTCATGGCCCCGTGGTGCTGGAATTTGAAGACAGGCTGGAAATATGACAAACCCTCTCCACGCCGAACTGGAAAAAGAGGGCCTCCTCCACGCCGGAAACTGGCGTATGGACGAAGGGGAACTGCGCTTTACCGTCACCCCCGAACTGGCCGCCTGCAAAAACGTGATTTATGCTTTCACTTCTGAAGACCAGCCCCTCTACATCGGCAAAACCACGAAAATGATGGCCAAGCAGCTTAATGCCTACCAGGCCCCCAGCCCCACTCAGTCCGCCCACATCAAGAACCACGCGCAAATCCGCCAGACCCTGCTCTCTGGCGCGCCTGTAGACATCTTTATCCTGCACGACGAAAAACTCGTAAAAATGCGCTGGATGGAAGAAAATCCCGCCACCATCCGCGAATCTGAGCTCATCAAACAATTCCGCCCGCGCTGGAACAGCGGCAAAATGCATCTCGACAAACCCCGCGCCCCGCGCGAAGCCGAGGCCTCATGACCCACGACCACGAGGCTTGCGAAACCCACCCCGCCCCAGAGCTTCCCGCCAGCGCCGAAGGGGTGAATGTACTGAACTTCGGCTGCCGTCTCAATATTTACGAAGGCGAAGTCATCAGGCAGAAAGCCACCGAAGCAGGCCTGCAAAACGCCCTCATCTTCAACTCCTGCGCCGTCACTTCCGAAGCCGAACGCCAGGTGCGTCAGGCCATACGCAAAGCCCGCAAGGCAGACCCGGATGTCAAAATCATCGTCACCGGCTGCTCTGCCCAAACCCACCCGGAAATGTACACCGGCATGGCCGAGGTAGACAAAGTCATCGGCAATCAGGAAAAGCTGGAAGCCAGCGGCTACGAATTCATCCAGACCGGCACCGAAAAAGCACTCGTAAACGACATCATGTCGGTAAAGGAAACAGCCTCCCACATGGTAACCTCCTTCGAAGGCCGCGCCCGCGCCTTCGTGCAGGTGCAAAACGGGTGCGACCACCGCTGCACCTTCTGCATCATTCCCTTTGGCCGCGGCAACTCCCGCTCCGTCCCCATGGGCGAGATAGTGGCGCAGGTGCGAAACCTTGTCGCCAGCGGCTTTCAGGAAGTCGTCCTGACCGGTGTCGATGTCAGCGACTATGGCAAAGACCTCCCCGGCTCTCCCACCCTCGGCCAGATGATGCGCCGCCTGCTCGCCGCCGTCCCCGGACTTTCCCGCCTGCGCCTCTCCAGCATAGACGCCGTGGAGGTGGACGATGACATCTACCAGCTGCTCGCCACCGAACCCCGCCTCATGCCCCACATCCACATCTCCCTTCAGGCCGGCGACGACATGATCCTAAAACGCATGAAGCGCCGCCACAACCGCAGCGATGCCCTCGCCTTCGTGCAAAAAGTGCGCTCCCTTCGCCCCGACGTGGTTTTCGGCGCAGACATCATCGCCGGCTTCCCCACCGAAACCGATGAAATGTTTGAAAACACCCTGAACCTTGTGCGCGAAGCGAAACTGACCTATCTCCATGTCTTCCCCTACTCCTCCCGCACCGGAACCCCCGCCGCTAAAATGCCGCAAATCCCTAAAGACATCCGCAAAGACCGCGCAAGGCAGCTGCGTGAAGAAGGCGAAAAACAACTCGCCACAACCCTTGCCTCGCATATTGGCAAAACCGTCACGCTGGTCATGGAAAAAGACAATATCGGCCGCAGCGAACATTTCGCCGTCACAAAGCTCGATAAGCCCTTGGAGCCCGGCACCATCGCCCGCGCCCGCATCACCCACGCCGACGCAAACTTCCTCTACGGAACCGCCACATGAGCATCGCCAACCTCTTCCGCCGCAATAAAACCAAAGATACCCCCGCTACCGACACCCCCGTTGAACCGGTCACCGTCGAAGCGCCCATCGAAATCCCGGCCGCCATCGCTATCGAACCCGCGATCATTGAAACCGCTGCAGTGCCCGCCCCGGCCGAACAACAGCCCCCTGACCCCACTGCCCCTGTAAAACCCGCAGGCAAAACCAGCTGGCTCCAGCGCCTCCGGCAGGGATTAAGCAAATCCTCCGGCAAACTCACCGGCGGCATCGCAGGCATCTTCACCAAGCGCAAGCTTGATAGCGAATCCCTCGAAGACCTCGAAGAACTCCTTATTGAGGCAGATTTAGGCGCAAATCTCGCCGCCGAGCTCACCGCCGCCCTCGCCAAGAACCGCTTTGAAAAAGATACCTCTCCCGAAGATGTGCGCGCTTTCCTCGCGGGCGAGATTGAAAAAATCCTCGCCCCCCTCGCCCGCCCCCTCGCTCCCGATGCCGCGCACAAACCCACCGTCATCATGATGGTCGGCGTCAATGGCAACGGAAAAACCACCACCGTCGGCAAGCTCGCCAGCCAGTATAAGGCGCAAGGAAACAAGGTCATGCTCGCCGCGGTAGACACCTTCCGCGCCGCCGCCGTAGAGCAGCTTCAGGTCTGGGGCGAACGCAGCGACATTCCCGTCGTCACCGGCCCCGCCCAGTCAGATCCCGCCGCGGTCGCCTTCAAGGCCCTTGAAGAAGCCCGCAAAGAAAATGCGGATGTCCTCCTGATCGACACCGCCGGGCGCTTACAGAACAAAACAAACCTCATGGGCGAACTCCAGAAAATCTCCAAGGTCCTTAAAAAAATTGACCCCGCCGCCCCCCACCACACCGTCCTCGTGCTCGACGCCACCACCGGGCAAAACGCCCTGAGCCAGGTCCAGGCCTTCAAGGAAATGGTGCAGATTTCCGGTATCATCATCACCAAGCTGGACGGCACCGCCAAGGGCGGCATCGTGGTCGCGCTGGCCAAACAAACCGGTCTGCCCATACACTATATCGGCATCGGCGAGGCCATCGAAGACATCAGCCCCTTCGAAGCCACTGATTTTACTAAGAATTTATTAGACCTTTGAGAGGTTAAAAAATTAATCTTCTGGTAACCAATATATTGTATTATATAGGTGAAGAATTCTAATGGGCAGGTATCGCCCATGAAATCTATCAGGAGGATCGAATGGTCATTAGTGCAATATCCGGTGCGGCAGGCGTTCAGGCTCAGCAAAGCATAGGCAATGCCGATAACAAACTTCGTGCCGCCATCGCAAGCATCGTAAGCGGCAAGCGCTCAGACGACGTGGCCAACGTCGCTATCGCTTCGCAGCTCCAGTCCACCACCTCCGCTCTTCGCCAGGCCTCGGGCAACCTCGCCCTCGGCTCCAGCCTGAGCCAAGTGGCAGACGGTGGCGCAGGCCAGATTGAAAACGCCCTGAACCAGCTCAAGTCCCTCGCCGAGCAGTCGCGCTCCCCCGTGTTGAACGACGCCAACCGCCAGCAGTTGAACGAGCAGTTCCAGCAAACCCTCGCCAGCATCGACCAGCTTGCCAAAAGCACAAACTTCAATGGCAAAAACCTGCTCGACGGATCGCTCACAGGTGGCAATGCCCTCTCTCTTGGTAGCCTTTTAGGCTCCAAAGATGATAGCCTAGGCAGCA
>JANYCJ010000114.1 GCA_025360345.1 Alphaproteobacteria bacterium
TCGCGCGCCGGGTGGCCGGAAACGTGGATAAAATGGTCTTTTTCCGAAAGCACTTCGACTTTCTTTTCCACCAGCTGATTATGCATACGGTTGATGCGTGACTCATTGCCCGGGATTTTGCGGGAAGAGAAAATAACCGTATCGCCCGGCTGGAGGCGGATATGCGGATGGTCACCACGGGCAATGCGCGACAGCGCCGCACGCGGTTCCCCCTGGCAGCCGGTGCAGAGGATCAACACATCTTTGCGCGGCAGGTTCATAACGTCCCTGTCGCTGATGAATTCCATGTCCTTGTCGAGATAGCCGCTTTCCTTCGCTGCTTCCACCACACGGTGCAGCGAGCGCCCGGCAAGTGCTACGATCTTTCCAGCGTCATGCGCCGCCTGAATGATGGTGGCAACGCGGGCAAGGTTGGAGGCGAATGTGGTGACCACGGTACGCTGCGCGCAATTGGCAATTACTTTGGACAGGTGTTTGCGCACCTCACCTTCCGAACCGGATTCCCCCTCGACGAACACGTTGGTGGAATCACACACCATTGCCAGCACTTTGCCATCACCGTATTTGGTAAGCTGTGCGTAATCCGACACCGGCCCGATCAGCGGGTCGGAATCAAATTTCCAGTCGCCTGTGTGCATCACCACGCCGTTCTCAGTGGTGATGGCAACCGCCTGCATTTCAGGAATGGAATGGGTCAATTCAATCAGCTCGATGCCAAATGGCCCAATCTGAACCGAGCTGCCGCACTTCATTTCGATGACTTTTGGCTGTGTGCCCGGACCCATTTCCGCTAATTTGTGGTGCAGGAACGAAGCGGTAAAAGGTGTGGCATAAATCGGGCAGCCCAGCTCGCGCCAGACATACGGTACCGCACCCAGATGGTCTTCATGGGCATGTGTCAGCACAAGGCCAAGCAAATCTTTTTTGTGCTCGGCAATAAAGGTTATATCCGGGACAATAATGTCAACGCCGGGGAGATGCTCGTTGGCAAAACCGATGCCGCAATCGACCATCAGCCATTTGCCGCCGATAGTATATAAATTGAGGTTCATGCCAATTTCATTGGACCCGCCCAGCGGCACAAACAGGAGTTCGTCATGGTATTTTGAAAAATCAAACGACATAATAGTTATATAAGGCCCTTGTTCATTTCGTAGAGGTCTTTAAGCCCGTAAATCGTGAGATCCGGCTCAAGATGCTCTATCAGGGGGCAAGCTTTAGCATACAACGATGCCAGTCCGCCAGTGGCGATTACTTTCATGTTATGGCCGTATTCCGCTTTGATTCGCCCGGCGATTCCCTCAATAAGCCCCACATACCCATAGTAAATGCCAGACTGCATTGCGCCTATCGTATTGGTTCCTATTGTTTTTACTGGTTTTTGAATGGCAACAGTCGGCAGTTTGGCCGCCGCCTTCTGGAGTGCGTCCAGCGAAAGGTTAACACCGGGGGCAATGACGCCACCAATGTAATTGCCTTCCTTACTTACCACGTCAAAGGTCGTTGCCGTCCCGAAATCCACCACAATAAGCGCCTGTTTATAGCGCTTCCATGCGGCGAAGGCATTCACCAACCGGTCGGCCCCCACTTCGGCAGGATTGTCGATTAATACCCCTACCCCGGTATCCAGCTTGAGCCTCGGGTCGCCGATCACCAGCAATTCGGTATGGAAATAACGTTTGGCCAGCTGGCGCAAATCGAATATCGCCTGCGGCACCACCGAAGCAAGCACCGCACCGGTTATTTTGGCAGGAACAATACCCGCATGTTCCAGCACCTGTGTCAGCCACACCCCATATTCATCGGCGGTGCGGCGTGCGTCCGTTGAAATACGCCATTGCCCGGCAAGCGTGTTGCCCTCAAACACGGCGAATACGACGTTAGTATTACCGGCATCAATCACTAACAACATATAAAACCTATGCCCCGATGGCCTCTACGGGAAATACATCCCCCGCATGCACCTGATGCTTTTTCCCGTTATCCAGCTTCAGCAATAAACTGCCGTTAGCATCGATACCCTGACAGATACCTTCGATATTGCGATCCGGCAGGCGCGCGCATAGACGCTGGTCAATGCCCCACGCGGAAGCAACCCATTTTTTGCGGATGGGTGCAAACCCCTTCGTGTTCCACAAATTATAGCAGTCAATAAAATGATGGATGAAGCGCGACAGGATAATCTTGGCGCTGACCAACTCGACACCGGCTTCTTTGAGGCACGTGGCAGGAAATTCGGTACGCGGCGGATAGCTGTCAACATTGACACCAACGCCAACCACAAC
>JANYCJ010000151.1 GCA_025360345.1 Alphaproteobacteria bacterium
CCATCAGCTGCACGCCTTCGGTCCAGCCTGCGATCACCTGGTCGAGGCCGAAGGTGATGGGGGCGCCGCGGGCGACAGAGCTGTCAAACATTTTACCGTCGGTGGTCCAGCCGGTGTAGTGCACCGTGACTTTGCTGGTGGCGGTGGGGTGCTGGGTGCCGGTGCCTTTCTGCAATACCTTGGTGGCGAGGCCCGAGGGGCGTATTTCAGCATCTTTGGGCGCGGCGGCCACGTCAGACGGGGCGGGAATGGTTTGCGCATGGGCGGGGCTGATACCCAGCATGGTCATCAGCGTGACGGCGGCGGCAACAAAACGGCGCATAAGTAGACTCCTTCGGTTAATTGATACCCGGCTATGCTTAATGAATTAGTGCGTTTGTGCAACCGCTCTTTTATGCAAAAGCGGGCGGCGGGTATGGGGTAAGGAAGAAATGGTGCTGTCGAAGGGACTCGAACCCCCGACCCCCGCATTACGAATGCGGTGCTCTACCAGCTGAGCTACGACAGCTTATCCCGGAAAGGGAGGCCATAATTAGCCAAAAAAGGGGCCAAACACAAGAACAACCTGTTTTTAATGCTAAGTTACTGCATTCAGGCGGAAAGCCCGCTATGGTTTTGGCCGCTACGGCGTTTCGGGTTTTTGCGGAGGGCGGAGATAAAGGCGAAAACTTTCACGGAAGCCGGGGGATTCATGAAGCAGGGTTGCGCCCGGCAGGGGCAGGTTGAAATGGTTTTCAGCAACGAGATTATCTACCAGCACCAGCCGGACCTCGGAATTGAGAAGGCGCTTGGTTACAGCTTCGTCGTAATGGTTGCAGGCGTTATAGTTTTTCTTATCCCAGAGCACATAATCCGCGTGGCGGTCGCTGGTAAGCTGCCACAGGTTTACGCCGGGCAGGTAGTAGCCGATGGTGACGACAGGGTGGCAGCCGACATACAGGATGGGGGAGGTGGCGTAGTCGTGTTCCAAGAGGTATTTCGCCATGTCCCTGCCGCCGGAATAGGGGGCGTATTTATCGTATTGGCAAAGCTTGTAAGTGGTGTAGGCCATGTTCAGGCTGAGTGCGGCAAGTATAATATATAGGGGTTTTTGAGCAAGGGGGGGTGGGGTCCTTGGGGCGGTGGCATAAAGCCAGAGGCAAAACAGGTTTGCTACAACAAGCTGCGCGGCATGGTGCAGGCCGAAATACACGCAGCTGAAGATATAGAGAAGCCATGCAACCTGCCCTATGTAAAGAAGGCCGATGCGCGTGAAGCCCAAGGAGCAGGCGGTCAGGGTGATTACGATAATGGGGGGCAAAATGCGCAGCGGCACGGGCAAGGTGCGCAGGAAGTGGGGCAGCACGTGGAACGCATACTCATAAGGAAGATAGGCGATGCGCAGCGCGGCTGAAGCGGTTTCCCAACCGTCCGGGGGCCTGAGGGCCGCTGCATTTACGCTTTCGGTTTGCCACATGATGATTATCCACAGGAGGCTGGCAAGGGCGAAAGCGATGGCGATATGACGGGTGAGGCGAATATCTTTTGCCATCATGTCCCACAGGAAAAACAGGCTGAGGCTGGCGAAGAGGAAGAGCATATGCACTTCCGTATTCAGAAGCAGGATCAGCAGCAGCGCATATCGCCACGGGTGCTCGAGGCGGCGGGGATATAAGGTGGCGACGCTCCAGAGCACCAGCGACATGAGGCCGTAACCGCGCGCGACCACGCCAATCTGATACATCAGGATAGAGCTGAAAAGCATGGGCAGTCGCAACCATACAGGAAGGGGGCAGCGGAAGATGACCAGCCATGCGGAGGCAGAGGTGATTATGAGCTGGAGGAGCTGAAGGGTGTATTGGGGTGCGCCCAGGCGGGAGAAGGGGAGTATCAGCACGTACCATAGCGGCGGATGGCCGGCATAGCGGAAATTGGTCAATAACTCGGCCGGGGTTGCATCGCGGGTGAAGACCCAGGGGTCTACTTCGTCGCGCCAGGGGATGTGCTGGTAAAGCGCCACGGCCATGACGGCAACATAGGTGAGCCAGATGAGGGTAAGGACAAGGGGGCGCAGCTGCATTTCCCGTACATTTTTCACAGATAGGCAATGCAGGAAAGCTGGCTTCATTTTTAGGGGCGAGGCGGGAAGGGTGGGTATTCAGTCTTAACCCGCCAAGGGGGATTTATCAATCGGTTGCATGGGTGAAATGCAAGGATTCAGCAGCGCGGTTTTGGTATGCGTTTTGTGCATGGATTGCAATTATTAACGCAATCTTTTTAATCAGAACGCATAGCTTTTGCCTAAAAAATAGGCAGAACGGGTGAGGGGGTTTTGCTGAAAGTGGCTCTCAGACTCATTTTCAGGTTTGGCACGGTTCTTGAGATAGTATTTGGCAGAAAAGCTAAAAAAAGAAACAGCCATAGCAACCGGAAAGAGAGAGTTTATGAGTTTAGTTTTCACCCGCCGCCAGGGTCTTATCGGGCGGATCAGCCTGCTTGCCACACTTGCCATGCTCAGCGCCTGCGCACCCGTTCAGGACACCTCCTGGGGAGCCAGCGGCCTTTCCACCGGGAAGGTGGGTGTTATGGGCCCGTCAGGTCCGATCGGGCCGTAGTTTTCATGCGGGTAGCTGCTGCCCTGATATGCGCGCTCCTGTGTTCGGCCTGCGCGGCACAGAACCAGGAGCGCAGCGCTTACTGGCACGAGTCCTATAGCGTTGCGGGGCTTAACCCCTAGTTTTTTTTATTTAGTGCGGACGATGCCGGAATGCTCGACCAGCGATTTTTCCTCGCTGGGGCAGCGCACGTTGGCTATGGACTGCGCGATCTCGTTGATGCGGTCGGCATCGGGCGCGCCGCGCGCCTGAGATTCCTGATAGGTCACCTTGTTCGCTTCCAGGAAGTGGAAGATGACGGGCAACGAGGCGGCGATGTTGGTGTCCACATGCTGGGCAATGGTTTCTTCGAGGGCTTCGACTTCCGCCACGTTGGTTGCGCGCATGGAGAAGGTTTTCTTGAAGCCTTCCATACAGCTGGCGGAGGTGCAGGTGGCCGAGGCGGTCATGCCCAGCACATTGCCGGAGGCGTCGAGCACGGGGCCGCCGCTGAAGCCGGACTTGGCGGCGTAGGTGAACATGAACTGCGAATTATCGCCGATGTGGCTTTTGGTGTTGGTGATCTTGGCGTGGTTGGTGATGAACTCCGCGAACTCACCATTCATGCTTTCCGACGGATAGCCGGTGACGATGACGGGCTCGCCCACTTTGAGAGGCTGGGTGAGGGTGCGGAAGGTGGTGACAAAGGGAATGGTGATATCCGGCACGGCGATTTTGAGCAGGGCCATGTCGTGCTCTAAATCAGTGGCGACGACTTTTGCCTTGAGCACCATGAGGCGGCCATGCACGCTGATGGGGCCGGAACAATTGGCGATGACGTGGTTGGCGGTGAGCAGGTAACCGTCATGGGTGACATAAAAACCAGTGCCCACGGCGTAAGACATTTTTGGAGGGGCTGCGGCCGATGCGGTTTGCGCGCACGCAAGCAGGCACGCGGCAAAACCGGCGACCTTGAAACGATTATAACGCTTGCGAAACGGCATTTTGTGACCACGAAAAGGGCGCGCAGGCGCGCCGGATGGAGTTTACCCAGCATTCAGTGTATGGCATAAATAGTTACATTTTCATTAACAGTATTGATTTTCCTGAGTGAAATACCATTGTTGTTGGGGGGGGTAGTGATTAGATTTTTTTCTGCCGCAGCAGTTTTGCGAGGGCGGTAAAAAGCGGCGTGCGGGCGGATGTTTTGCGCCAGACAAGGCCGATGGTGCGTGAAGGGGCTGGTGCGGCAAATGGAATGTAGCGCACCAGGGGGTCAGTTTGCTGGCAGGCGAGTTTCGGCATGAGGGTGATGGCGCCGCCCGCGGCTACCATGTGGCGGAGGGTTTCGAGGCTGGTGGCGCGGAAGGTGTTGGCCTCGCCGATGCCGATGGCGTGGCAGACTTCAAGGGCCTGGGCGCGCAGGCAATGGCCTTCTTCAAGCAGCAGCAACGCATAAGGCGCAAGGTCATCGGGGGTTACGGTTTTGCGCCGGGCAAGGGGGTGATGGGCAGGCACGGCGAGAAGGAAGGGCTCGGAAAAAAGCGGTATGGCGGTGAGGTGCTCGCTTTCGGCGGGCAGGGCTATCAATGCGCAGTCGAGTTTTCCTTCCTCAAGCTGGGTGATGATCTGAGGGGTTTTTTCTTCCGTCAGGCGCAGGGTGAGGCGGGGAAAATGCTCTTTGATTTTAGGGACCAGCGTGGGCAGCAGGTAGGGGGCGAGGGTGGGGAAAACACCCAGATGCACATTGCCGCTTAAGGGGTCTGCCGCGGTGCGGGCGAGTTCGCGAATGGCCTCGGCCTCGCTTAAGATCTGGCGGGCGCGGGTGGTGATGGCGCTGCCGATGGGGGTGAGCATTACAGATCTGTTGGTGCGCTCGAAGAGCTGCACGCCCAGATAATCCTCAAGCTTCTTAAGCTGCATGGACAGGGTGGGCTGGCTGACATTGCACAGACTTGCGGCGCGGCCGAAGTGTAGATGCTCGGCGACGGTGGCAAGATATTGTAAATCGCGCAGGTTCATATCATCAATATAATCTATCAATACTATAAAATCAATAGATTATGCCTTTAACGGGCACGGGGTTATATTTCAGATGTAACCCGCTGAAAGGATATATGCCATGCATAACCTCGAAAGTTACCTGAACCGCTGCTACGACCTGCTTTTGCAGGCCGAAGCGGCAGAAGACGCCGAGCTTTGCGCCTGTGCAAAGCTGGTGGAAAACGATCAATAATTATTAGGAGAAAACGAATGCTTAGTGTTGGACAGAAATTCCCCGCCTTCCATTTGAAGGCAACGATCAATAACGATGTGAATACGGCGTTTACCGAGATCAGCGAAAAAAGCTACCGGGGTAAATGGTTAGTAGTGTTTTTCTGGCCAAAGGATTTCACCTTCGTATGCCCGACGGAAATCGCCGAGTTCGGCAAAATGAACGGCGAATTTAAAGATCGCGACGCGCAGGTGCTGGGCGCAAGCACAGATTCCGAATTCGTGCATCTTGCCTGGCGGCAGCACAAGGAAGAGCTGAACGCGCTGCCGTTTCCGATGCTTGCCGATGTAAAGCGCGAACTGACCTCGGCGCTGGGGATTCTTGACCCGGTTGAGGGGGTGGCGCAGCGGGCGACTTATGTGGTGGACCCGGAGGGCATTATCCGCTTCTCGATGGTGACCGACCTGAATGTAGGGCGCAATGTGAAGGAAGTGCTGCGGGTGCTTGATGCGCTGCAGACCGACGAGCTTTGCCCCTGCAACTGGGAAAAAGGCAAAGATACGCTCAAGGTCGCTTAACACATTTATCACTTCCCGGCGGGTATATCCCGCCGGGGCTATCATGGGAGAAGATTATGACGATTAGTTCTTTGAAAGAACGGCTGGGTGATTATGCCAAGGAATATTCAACCGCGCCCGATG
>JANYCJ010000072.1 GCA_025360345.1 Alphaproteobacteria bacterium
TCCCCTTCACCATCCGCGACATCGAGAAGCTGTACCAGACCCTCCAGCAGCTCAACGAGAGCATGATCCGCCGTATCAAGAACTCCACCATGTCCGAAAGCTCCGTAAACGCCATCATTATCCTCATGGCCTACTCGTCCATCATCCCCCTCATGATAGACAAGGAAATGCGCAAACTGCGCCTGCTTTTCGTAGACCTTTAGAAACAAAAAAAGGCCCAGGCACCCCGCCTGGGCCTTTTTTAAATACTGCCGCCCTTAGATAGAGCGGATCATTTTCAGGAAATTATCCACTTCCACATTCAGCTGTTCTGCCTGCGCGGAAAGTTCGCGCGAAGCGCCCGACACCTGCGCCGACGAAGATTCCGCATCCGTCGAAGAATGCCGCACTTCCTGCAAGCTGCTCGAAATCGTCTGCGTGCCTTCCGCCGCCGACTGCATGCTGCGGGCAATTTCATTAGTGGTCGCCGACTGTTCCTCAACCGCCGCCGCAATGGTCGAGGTAGAGTTCGAGATATTATGCACCGCGTCTTTAATACCCTTCAGCGAACCCACGATTTCTTCCGAAGCCACGTTCATGTCCTGAATCACGCGGGTAATTTCTTCCACCGACTTGTTGGTCTGGTTCGCAAGGTTCTTCACCTCGCTTGCCACCACCGCAAAGCCTTTGCCAGCATCCCCAGCGCGTGCCGACTCAATCGTCGCATTCAGCGCCAGCAAATTGATCTGCCCGGCAATTTCCGAAATCAACCCAATCACTTCTTTCACCTTTTGCGTAGCCACGCTAAGCGAAGCCGCCTGCTGGTCCGCAGACTCCGCCCGCTTCACCGAGTCCTGCACCATGGTATTGGAGGTCTGCAACTGGCTGGAAATCTCGCGCACCGAAGCGGTCATCTCCTCCGCCGCAGATGCCACCGACTGCACGTTGGCGGTCGTCATCGAAGCGCCCGTAGCCGCGTTCTGCACCACTTGCGTCGTATCGCTCATCATGCGGGTCAGCTCCTGCGCCGTCTGCGAAAGCTCCGTCGCTGCGCTCGCCACAGTGCTCACAATGCCCTTCACGTTCTTTTCAAACTTGTCGGCCATCTCCACTTGCTGCGTGATCTGGTTCCACGTCGTCATCACACCCACAAACTCGCCTTGCTTGTTGGTAATGGCACCCGCCACCACATCCATGTATTCAGGCCCGATTTTCAGGCGTTCGCGGTAGGGAAGCTTGCTTGCATCCCGGATATGCGCCGAAGATAAATTCAGCCCTTCAAGCGTTTCGCCCAAAATCGTGTCCGCCGTCACCTTCACATGCCCGTGCAGCTTGCCCAGCAGCGCCTGTGCGGCCTTATTCAGGAAATTCACCTTATAGCCGTTCTTCGCATCCACCGTAATAATGTTGGTGGGCATGTCCTCAACCATCTGTTTCAGGCGGTAAGCGTCATCCACGCTGGTGCGTAAACCTTCGGTCGCCCTCATCAGGCGGCCAATTTCGTCTTTGCCATTCTGCCCGCCCACTTCCATCGTGGTATCGCCTGCGGCAATGCGCTCCACCACCGACACATGGCGGCGGATAGACCGCGCAATAACACCGCCCAGAATCATGGCCAGAATCACGTTAAAGATGAAAATCGCCACCGAGCTATACAGCATGTTATTCACCGACGAATTGACCGAAGCGAAAATCTGCTCCTGCGAGGTGCGCATCACCAGCGACCAGCCAAGGCCGGGGTAATCATATGCCCCGTCGCTATAATTATAGCCCGAAACTTCGCCCATCTGCGTGCGCTTATTCACTGTAAGCATGGACCCGCTGAGCTTCTTGCTCGCCGACTCAATCGCAACCGGGTCGCCCGTTTCCACAAGGTTTAGCTTGCCCACAATATCATAGTTGCGCTTATACATCCCTTCGGCATAGGGGTCGAAATCAAACAATACCGCACCATTTTTATCCAGCAGGTTAAACGTGGTGTGCGAAAGCCCGGTAGCTTTCATATGGTCGTAAAAATCGAAAATAATCTGCTCAACCACGGAGAAATCGGCAAGGTTCACCCAAACGCCCACCAGCTGCCCGGCATCGTTCTTCACCGGTGCCGAAAACGCGATCACCAGCCCGTCATCGCCATAAATTTTTGCCGTCGCCTCGTCGCGGATCGGCCCGGTCACATTCGTGCCCGTAAAGCCGTTGCGCCCCTCAAGGAAGCGCCCTTCTTTCGGGTTCTTAAACCACCCCATGCGCGCAAATGATGTGCCATACAGCCACTGGCTGTTAATCGGCTTGCCCTTCGCGTCGCGCGTATTTACTGCCAGCACCCGGCCTTCGGGCGAAAGCAGCATCGAAAGCCGGTACACGCCATAATTGCTGATATAGTTGTTGATCGCCTGCACCAGCGGGTTTTCTTCCGAAGCATTGCCCCAGTTTTCCGGATTATAGGCCGCGCGGTTCTGTGCGAAGTCCTGCACGTTTGCGTAACGTTCAAACAGATTGCGGTCAATAACGTCATTGAGCACATAAGCGTTATCGGCCATGCGCTCCAGCGCATCATTCTGGAAGGCGCTCTTTTCGGCCATGAACAACCCAACCACAGCGCCAGACGATACCAGCCCTACGAAGCACAATAATGCGATAATTTTGAATCTGACAGACATGCGCACACCCCGATTTTTTTTAATGCGCTGTCATTGTATAAACATGCCCATGCAATTCAACAGAATTACATGGGCATGTCGTATTTTTTAATTGAAGAAATTTTAATATATCGGTCAATGCGCCGATGGGCGCGCAATCCCAAGTGTCTGCGTATCAATAGGCGCGTGCCCCGGTTGGCTCATGCTCTCAGTAAGCACAGGCGGCATCAGTTCCGGCCTCGCAACATCCACGAAATCCTGATACGCAAACTGATAATGAATCAGGCTTTCCGACACCAGCCACTTGCACATCGCCTGGTCTTTAATATGGTCCTTCACTTCCGTCAGCACCCAGTAAGGTGTCTCACCCCGGTACAAAACCTTCACATATTGCTGTATCAGCAACGCATAGGTGTGGTAATCCGCCGTTTCAATATCGCGGCACATCTCCGCCACATGGTTCAGCCGCGAAAGCGACCGCGTGAACTCGATCACCGGATTTTCATACGCATAATACACCGCGTCATTATAAGTCTTGGCCCGCGCTTCGCCTGCCGCGCACATCAGGCATAGCAGCATGCAAGGCGCAACCAAAGCCCCCCGCCAGCAACCGCGCTCCCCACCACACAAACGCACAGGATGCTCCCCTATAGTTCGCCATTTCTGGCAATACTTAATGGTACAACAACCGCATTAACTATTTTTTAATTAATAGCCGCATTAATCTAAAATGCGCTTAAAATAATGGGGGCCAAAAGGCCCCCATTACCCTTATTTATATAGCGAAATCTATTTCGCCATGCGGATGCTGCCAAACAGCCCGTTCTTTTCGTCATGCGGCCCGGAAGCCACATAAAGCGCATTGCTGTCGCCAAGGCTTTCACCATTGCCAAACATCAAGCCCCATACTTTTTCCAGCTTCAGCGTTTTGCCCTGCGCATCGCGC
>JANYCJ010000014.1 GCA_025360345.1 Alphaproteobacteria bacterium
CCGATCTTGATGGATTTTTCAAGCAGGAGGGTGATGCCGCTCACGAAATTGGCGGTGATTTTCTGCAAGCCCAAACCGATACCAACACCTAATGCACCGCCGAAAACGGCAAAGGCGGTGAGGTCTACGCCCAGCGCGGAAAGGGTGATGAGCAAGGCGATGAAGTAAAACAGGATGCGGAAAAACTTCACGGTGAGTTCGCGCGCGGTGTAGCTGAGGGAGGAGGTGCGGCGAAGGAATTTTTCGAGACTGCGGGTGAGCATGCCCGCGATCCAGAATACGAGGATGAGGATGATGACGCTGTTGATGAGGGTGAGGAGGGTGATGTGGAAGGTGCCGAGGTCGAGGGCGATGCCATTTAAATACCCGACCGTGACCTGGGTGAAGGCGGTGACTTTGAGCACGGCGGTGGCGATGATAAGGAAGGAAAGCAGGTTTGCCACCGGCTTGGTATGCACGGTGAGGCGCACAATGCTGGCAAGGACCCAAGCGAAGGTGAGCTGGAGCATGGCAGCGGAAAGGCTGGCGCCGCCGTTGCGGAAATCATCGGCGAAGGGCAGGACGATGCTTAGGTAAAAGGCAATCAGTAGCGGCTTGATGAGCGACTCGGAGCGCTGGAGTATTTCCAGCCAGAAATTTTTCGGGGGCGTGGTTTCAAAATATTTGTCGAGGCGTTTGCGGATGAGGATGGACATGAGCCAGCCCACGGCAATGGCCCCGCCCACGAAGATGAGTTGGATGTAAAACTGGGTTTCGGTGAGGGCGGTGAGAATGGCGTCTTTGTGCTGGGTGAACTTCTTGACGAAGCCCTCGGAAGACTCGGTTATCTTGAATCTTTCGGTGACGCGGGACAGCGGGTTTGTGGCTGTTACAGTGTCGGAAGTCAAAAAATTGGCCATGGCTCAGCAGATTTCCCTGATAGTGATTTTCAGCAGTTTAGGCTTATTTGCGTTTATATAAAGAATAAATGCTTTTGTGAATCAAACAATTGCCTTGTGAAACCATTGTAAACCCGCAATAGGCGGCATTTTAGATAAATACGGCTAAAATTTGAAGTAATGATTATGTTTTTGACACAAGTAGGCGAGGAGTGTTAACTTTTATATACAACTGTTTTTAGTACGATTATTTGCTTGATTACCCCTTCGGAAGGCCTCATAAGAAGGCAGGGTGTTTTCGGCATCTAGGCAAGAAAATTAATGCGGGAGCGTGGGCGTGCGCCAACCTGCAAACGGGTCGGATTAATTCAGGTACTACAGTTCATGCATGGCGCGACGTAAGCTGACACGCAAATATAAAGCAGCCTTTACCATGCTTGAGGTAGCGGTGGTGCTGGTAGCTTTGTCGCTTTTTACAAGTTTTTCCGCCACGCAAGCCGCATTTACCCTCATCGAAGTTTGTATGATCCTGGTGATCCTGACCGTAATGGGCGGGGTGATCCTTGGCAAAATGTCGCAAGATACGCGGCGGCAAAAAACACTCACACTGCAACAAAAACTCGACAAGGTGGAACGCTCGCTGCAGGCGTTCGCGAAGCTCAATAATCGCCTGCCTTGCCCAGCCGACGGCACAAAACCGCGTGACAGCAGCAGTAAATTCGGTGTTGAAGCATCGAACCCCGGCCATTGCGTGGCCGACGCATCGCCTGACAGTATTGGCGCGAATTTCGACGACACCACGGACACGACGGGCGGTGTTCTGCCAGTGCGCACCCTTGCTGCCTATGGGTTGAACGACGATGACGCGTTTGACCCGCATGGGAATTTGCTTGGGTATTATGTTTCCAAGGCGGCGACGGAAACCGACGCGTTTACCAGCCATTCGGCCACCTCGGCGATGGGCGATATCCACATCCAGGACGGCAGCGGCAACCTGCGCACATCGCGCGGCCTTGTGCTTGTGATGAGCTACGGGCCTTCGGGCCATGGCGCGTTCCAGCTTAGCGGTATCCGCAAATCCGCAGGCTCGGTGAACTCAGACGATTTGCTGAACTGCCATTGCAGCTCGGCGGCAGTGGCGTCAACATTCAACAACACATTCTCGCTGCATCCGGCGACGGTGAATGCAACGAATCCGCTGAATAATTTTGATGATTCGGGCCGCTATTTCACGCGGTCTTTCTTCACGTTTATCGTGGACCCGAACCCGTCGCCCGGCCCTGACCCCGCACCAGGCCCCGCACCCGCACCAGACCCCAATCCGGCGCCCGCTCCTGCGCCCTATCCCGATATTCCGCCTGATTCGGTTGTGGATACACCACCCGATCCTTCGCCGACACCAACGCCGACGCCAACGCCGACGCCTACTCCGACGCCTACTCCGACGCCTACTCCGACGCCTACTCCGACGCCTACTCCGAC
>JANYCJ010000041.1 GCA_025360345.1 Alphaproteobacteria bacterium
CACCTTTATGGATGGCACCCCTCATGTATTTTATTGAGCTCTTCTCGTATCTCGCCCGCCCTGTTAGTCTTTCGGTACGTCTTTCTGCCAATATGATGGCGGGACACACCATGCTAAAGGTAATCGCTGGCTTTGTAGTAATGCTCGGACTGGCAGGCGGCTGGGCGCCTCTGTCGCTCTTGGTTGTGTTGACTGGTTTTGAAATCGGTATTGCGGTGCTGCAGGCCTACATCTTTACGGTGCTGACTTGCGTGTATCTCAACAACGCACTGCATTTGCACTAGGATTAACTTTTAACTTTCTAACTCTAAGGATACGAACAATGGAATACGTCGCTCTTAAATTTATCGGTGTTGGCATGATGGCTTTCGGCATGATGGGTGCCGCTATCGGTGTAGGTAACATCTTCGCAGCCCTGCTGACCGGCATCGCCCGCAATCCCGCCGCTGAAGCAAAGCTCTCCAAGTATGTGTATATCGGCGCCGGCCTTGCAGAAGCAATGGGCCTGTTCTCGCTGGTTATTGCACTGCTGCTGATCTACGCTGTTTAATTATTCCCTGCCTGGCGGCAGGAAGAACTCAAGCGCCGCATGGCTGCGCATCTCAATGGTGCTAGTCGTCGCAAAGTGCTCCTCCGCCGCCAGTCAGCTAACTAAAACACTTAGGGTTTTAAAATGCCTCAATTAGATCCAACCTGGTTTGCCAGCCAAGTCTTCTGGCTCGCCATTTGTTTCGTTGCGCTGTATTTCATGCTGTCGCGGCTGGTTTTGCCGCCATTGCTGGATATCATGGCGAAACGCACCGATACGCTGGCCACGGATATTGACACGGCGCAGCGCCTGAAGAGCGAAGCCGAGCAAGCCCGGTTGGACTACGAGAAGGTATTGGCCAAGGCGCGCGGCGATGCGCAGGCCGCGATGAATGACGCTGTTGCCGACCAGAAGCTCAAGGCGGAAGCCAAGGGCAAAGAACTGGAAAAGCAGATCGAGCAAAAGCTGGCAACGGCGACCGCGCAGATCGAAGCGAAAAAGGCCACCATGATGAATGAGCTGGCTCCTACGGTGGTTGACCTGACCGCGATGATCGTGGAAAAACTGACACAGGCGAAACCCTCGCCCGACCAGGTGACCAAGGCGCTCAACCTTGCGACGAAGGGGGAACGCTAATGTCTGAAATGCTGGAAGATCCCCGGTTCTGGGTTGCGGTTTCTTTTTTCATTTTCTTTGCGCTTACCTATAAGAAAATCGGCAAGTTTGCTTTTGGCGCGCTGGACGACCGCACCGCCAAGATCAAGCATGAGCTGGACGAAGCACGCCGCCTGCGCGAAGAAGCGCAAGGCATTCTGGAGCAGTACAAGCAGAAGCAGGCGCATTACATGAAAGAAGCCGAGCAGATTCTGGTGGATGCCAAGAAAGATGCGGAGACGCTACGCTCCTATGCTGAAAAAGAAATGAACGCCCAGCTGGAAGGCCGCACCAAGCAGGCGATGGACCGTATTGCGCAGGAAGAAGCGCAGGCCATTACCGATGTGCGCAACCATGTGGTAGACGTGGCGCTGGCCGCCGCGCGCTCGCTGATCGTGGACCATGTGGGCAACCTCTCGCAGGAAGACCTGGTGAAGCTGGCACTGACCGATATCGAGCGCAAAATCCACTAGGCATTTTTTTATGACACATGCTGCCCGCCCCTGCCATTTACGCGCACGGGCGGGCAGTTTGCGTTTGGGGCTGGCAATGGTGCTGCTGCTTTCGGGCTGCGACATCAACACCGACAACCTGACGCCGCGCAATATCGGGGCGGGCATTGTGCGAAGCATGTGCCGCGCGCAGAACAACTGCGATGTGCATGACGCGCCTTAGCCATTAACGATATATCAACCCTCTTGCCGTATAGGAATATAAACGCGCGGGAGAGGAATAATGGCGCTTAAGACTGCCGGATTGGTTACGATTTTGTCGCTTGCCGCGTCGCCCGCGTTTGCCGGGGCATGGACACAGGACGCCGGCAAGACCAAGGTTATATTGACGGCCAGCTATTATGACGCGGCCAAGATTTACAATAACAACGGCAACACGCAAACAGCACCGAACTACCACAAGTTCGAGCTGAATCCCTATATTGAATACGGGCTATACGACGATGTGACGCTGGGGGCGAGCGTATCGCTGCAGCGCGCGCAGCAGAATGTGCCGGGCGACAGCGACCTGAGCCATGCAGGCATCGGGGAGAGCGAGTTTTTCCTGCGCAAGCGGCTCTATGATGAAAATGGGCTGGTGGCCTCGGTACAGCCATTTTTTAAACTGC
>JANYCJ010000067.1 GCA_025360345.1 Alphaproteobacteria bacterium
GTGTTCATGCCATGGCCTCCGCATATCGGGTTTGGAGATGGCCAAGGAGGGAGTCTGCAGGGAAATGGCGGTTATGGAACTGGGCTTCATATTCCTGCCGCAGGCGCCAGCGCCAGCTTTCTCCGAAGCAGTGCACGGCGCTGCTACTGGGAGAAAGCAAAGAGACAGTTCCGGGTTTGGCGATGTCGGCGGAACGCCACCAGTTTATCGGGTTAAAGGTGTCAGGCGGCTGGATGCAGGAGGTGAGGTGCTGTGCGGCGACGTGCCTGCGCATGATCGGCTCGCCATTCTGGGCAAAGCGCACGTGCTGACGGTTGGTGGCGGCAGCATCGGAGGCGCAGGCCTGCATGAGAGAGTGCGCAGGCGGGGCAAAGAGAACGCCGACGCAGATTTTTTTGCCACCCCAGCGGGTGCGTTCATAACCCAGGACGACTTCTGTGTTGAAATCAAAAGGCTTGAGGCAGATGACATCGGTATCAGCCCACCAGCCGCCTTTAATGGCCAAAAGTGTATAGCGGAACCAGTCGGCGAAGGCAGATACGCCGCCTTTGGCGGCCCCTGTAGTATAGGTGTATATATCCTGCTCAGGAAGGATAGCGCGAGCGTCCTTAAGTTCAACGCCATGGGGCACTTCGAGGGAGAGGTCGTAGGCGTAGAGGTGATAAGAATGCCCGTTGGCGATGAAGCTGGCCATGGAGAGGCGCTCCAACAGGCCGAGGGTTCCGATCCACAGTGACTGAACAGGAAAATCCGAGTGACGAAAGGGGGTTAAAGGCGTATGACTGGTCATCATGTGATGTAGTATCCCTGTATTCGAAGGCAATGCACAAGCGAATTTTATTACTGGGGGCGGATATTTCCGACAACGCGCTGGGGCGGGCGTGGATACTGGCGGATATGCTTTCGGCCACGGCCAGCGTGCGCATTGCGGGGTTAAGCTCACGCGGGGGGGTGTGGCCGCCGCTGGCGGGAAACGAACGGCACCCCGTTGATGCCCTTGCGCCGGGGCGGTTTTTCAATCTTTGCGGTACCTGGCGGTTGCTGCGCTATGTGTGGGGGGCGCAGGCCGATATTATTTATATATGCAAACCTAAATTCCCCAATCTGGTGGCAGGGCTGCTGGGAGCGCGCGGAAGGCGGGTGGTGCTGGATAATGACGACTGGGAAGCGGGCTGTGCACGGGGCGGGTTCTCCCCCCGCCCATGGGTGAATAGGCTGGCGGCGCGTGGGATTAGCTTTACTCAGCTGGCCGACTGGATGATTCCACTGGTGAAACACAGAACAGTCTCCAATGTATTTTTACAGGCACGCTATGGGGGGACCGTGGTGCCGCATGCGCGTGACGGAAAGGCGTTTGTAGATGTTGCAGCGCTCAAAGAGGATTTCGGGTTACCGGGGGATGCACGGATTGTCATGTTTTTCGGCACGCCGCACCGGCATAAGGGGGTTGACCAGTTGATTGCAGCGATGGGGATGGCGCAGGACAGGCGGCTGTTGCTCGTGGTAGCAGGGCTTGCCCCGGGCATGGAAGCATATGCAGACTATGCGGCGGCGGCGAACGGAGCACTTGCGGGGAGATACCGGTTCCTGCCATTTGTGGCGTGGGACAAGGCCCCTGCCCTGCTGGCCTGCGCGGATATTTTAGTGGTGCCGCAAAAGGAAACGCTGTTTACCCGCTGGGGACAGACGCCTGCCAAAGTGTTTGACGCGATGGCCGCGGGCAAGCCGCTGGTCGTTTCGCGCATTGCCGATACGGAAGAAATTGTGGGGACGGATGCGTGGCTGGTACCGCCCGACAGTGCACAAGGCATTGCACAGGCGCTGGACGAAATCAGCGCCGATTGGGCAGCGGCGCAGGCGAAAGGGCAGCGGCTCCGGGAGCGGTTCCTGTCGCGGTACAGCTACCAGCAGGTGGCACCCGTTCTGGCGAAAGCTGTGTTGGGCTAGACCCGGTTACGCCTCAAGTTTCCAGTTGGGGCGTATCCAGTGGCAGGTGTAGCCGCCGGGATTTTTTTCGAGATAGTCCTGATGGTATTCCTCGGCCCGGTAAAACTCCCCTGCCGGGGCCAGCTGGGTTACAATTTTTGCGGGCCATTTACCCGATGCGTTTGCTGCCGCAATTACTTTTTCAGCGGTTTGCTTCTGGGCTTCGGTGAGGTAAAAAATGGCGGAGCGGTATTGGCTGCCACGGTCGTTTCCCTGACGGTCTGGCGTGCTGGGGTCGTGGATCTGAAAGAAGAATTCCAGCAATTTTTCATAAGAAAGCTTCGTAGGGTCAAAGGTGACTTTCAGTGACTCGGCATGTCCTGTGTCTCCACCTTTCATATGCTGATAGGTGGGATTTTTGGTGGTGCCGCCGGTGTAGCCTGCGTCGGTCTCAATGACGCCGGGGAGTTTGCGGAAGAGGTCTTCCATGCCCCAGAAACAGCCGCCAGCGAGGAGCGCGACTTCAGTAGCCATAAGGTGAATTCCTTTATTTTGAAAAAGCGTTTTATATTCAGCATAGCCTTCCGCCTCCAGCTTATCGGCAGGGATAAAGCGCAAGGATGCGGAATTGATACAATAGCGCAGGCCACCCTGTGCTTGCGGCCCGTCTTCAAACACATGGCCAAGATGCGAGTCAGCATGGGTGGAACGCACTTCCGTGCGGCGCATACCATGAGTGATATCGGATTTTTCCTGCACATGCGTGGATTCCAGCGGCTTGGTAAAGCTGGGCCAGCCACAGCCGGAATCAAATTTATCGAGCGACGAAAAAAGCGGTTCGCCGGATACGATATCGACATATATTCCGTGCTGGTGATGATCCCAGAAATCATTGCGGAACGGGGGTTCGGTGCCACTGTTCTGGGTTACGCGCTTTTGTTCCGGCGTGAGCGCAGCGATGATTGTTGGGTCTTTTTTATAGATTCTGGTCATGTGCTTTCCTTTCATTCCTTTATTCGCCCACCGGGGGGAAAAGGTTACGCCTGCAGAATGCTATCCGGTTTGATCGTTAAATTTCAATAGGGAGCGGAAGTTTACATTATGCTTATTTTTTACGGCGATTGAACGCAGGGCAATTTAATGCCCGGTTTGTTAGTTTCCGACTGTTTAACGCAACTATACAATGAGGTTTTCCCATGGCCACGGCATGTAATACGAAAGCGAATAATGCTCCTGACACGAAAGGATGGATGCAGCAGAATGTACGCAACCTGCCGCTGACCAGCATTGCGCTGGCAGGCATTTTAGGTGCGGGCATTGTGGCGCTTTGCAATTACACTACTACCGCGCGCGACAATAAAGGCGCAGGTATTTAAACTCTAGCGATCGGCTGCGGCGCGGAAGGCAGTTTGTGCTATACAGCTTTGAGGGGGGCGCGCTTTTCATGCGGATTGCGCATTTTCAGTATCCACCCGCATCGGCTCGAACTCAAGGGTTGCGGGGTTCATTTCGGCGATGCGCTTGGTAGCGGTATTGATGATCCAGCCGTGCAGTTCCAGCGTGTTTTTCTCAATTGCTTCACGCACTGCAGGATAGGTCAGTAGGTTTGACATACTCTGGCGCACGGACTCCTGCTCAAGTGCCTGGAGGGTTTCTGCCTCGTTCCAGTTATGGGCTTTGGCTTCCTGTATGACGCGGCTGCGCACGCCTTTCAGGCTTTCCAGATAAAGCGGGAGATAGTGGTCGTGCTGGCCGGTGCCGAGGCTGCAAGCCTTGATGCCCCCGCAATCGGTGTGGCCGGAGACAATGATATGCTTGATATGGCCCTGTTCCAGCGGGATATGGCGAAGGAAAAACTCCAAGGCCGCACCAATGCTGGTATTGGGGGGGATTTCGCCACTGGCCAGGGCTGCGGCCGTATCGATATGGGCATGGCCGCTGCCATCTTTGAGCACAAGGGCTGCGATATTGCGGAAAATGAGGGCCCGGCCCTGCTCAATTCCGATATCCTCGATGGGGTCGAGGCGGGCGTCGATACAGCCGACATAGAGCAGTTCGGGTTCGTGTTTAGGGGGGCGGGTATCGCCAGCCATAAGGCCAGACAGGGCCTGCTGGCGGCGACGGATGTTATACATGATATCCATAAGCGCGTTTTCTTTCGTCAAAGGCATTAAACCTTATAATGCAATCTGCCTGAAGGGGAATGAAAATTCGTTTGAGACTGATTTTTTAACACAAAGGTTAATGTGTTTAAAGGTCTTGACTACAGCAGGTTAGGTTTCAAAGCGTGTGTGGCGGCCTTTAAAAATGTGGGTAAAATTTGCAAAGCCCCGATTTTAATGGACTTCCATGGCGTTATCGGGTATTTGTCTTTGCAGAGTTTGGTATTACTCTTTATTGATGACAGTTGACGCTTACGAGGCCCTAGCCGAGGACGCTTGTGTTCCCCAAGAACACAATATTTGAGATTATCTAACGGTATTCTTACATTTCCCCTGACGTTTCAAAAAAGAGGCAAGGTTATATGCCTTTGATTTCAGACTTTAATGTAGCCGAGCATAGTGCGAGGCTGCAAAATGTAACGCCAGTAAAAGGATATTCTTATGGCTAGTGGTGTAGTAAAGTGGTTCAACCCGGTTAAGGGTTTTGGTTTCATTCAGCCTGATCAGGGCGGTGCTGACGCATTCGTTCATATCAGCGCTCTGGAACGCGCCGGTCTCACGACCCTCAATGAAGGCGCCCGCGTGACCTACGATCTCGCAACGGAAAAAGGCAAGACCTCCGCTGTGAATCTGAAGCTCGCCGCTTAATAGCACGAACTTTCTGAAAAAGCCCGGCTAGCGAAAGCAGCCGGGCTTTTTTTTGCCTTGGGCACAGCCAGCAGCTTTATGCGGCTTGGTTTTCATGCTCGGCAATGGCCGTTAAAAAGGCCTGGCCATAGCGTTCAATTTTTTGTTCGCCTACGCCGCTGATGGATAAAAGCTGATCACGGGTACCGGGCTTGCGGATGGCCATTTCGCGCAGGGTTTTGTCATGGAAAATAACATAGGGGGGCAAATTTTGGGCCTTGGCGAGGGCGGTGCGCACCGCTTTTAGCGCGGCCAGAAGATGGCTGTCCCCTTCCCCGCCGAGCTGTTCGACGGCGGCTTTGAGTTCGCGGGTTTTGCTGGCGGTTCTGGTGCGCTGTTCCGGGCGGCTCAGGCGTATCGATTCTTTTTGTTTCAGAAATTGCAGGCCGCGTGGGCTGAGGCGGATGCCGCCATGTTCTGCGGTATCTACTTCGAGAAGGTTTCCGGCGACGAGCTGGCGGAAGATGCTTTGCCAATCATTCTTGCTGGTGTCTTTGCCGATGCCGTAAACGGGAAGGTTGTCGTGGCCGAATTGAGGGATGCGGGGATTATCCTTGCCCATGAGCACATCGGTGACGTAGCCCACCCCGAAGCGCTGGCCGGTGCGGTAGACCGTTGAGAGGGCTTTCTGGGTTTCCAGCGTGGCGTCGAAGGTTTCCCGGGGGTTTAGGCAGGTGTCACAATTGTTGCAGGGTGCGGCATGGTCGTTGAAATATTCGAGCAGCACCTGACGGCGGCAGCAGGCGGCTTCGCATAAACCCAGAAGGGCATTGAGCTTGTGGTGCTCGATGCGTTTTTGCTGCTCGGGGGCGGTGGAATTCTCAATGAAGCTGCGCTGCATGGCGACATCTGCCATGCCGTAGAGCATGAGCGCCTCGGCGGGCAGGCCGTCGCGGCCGGCGCGACCGGTTTCCTGATAATAGGCTTCGATATTTTTAGGGATAGACATGTGGGCGACGAAGCGGACATCGGGCTTATTAATGCCCATGCCGAAAGCGATGGTAGCAACCATGACAACAGATTCTTCCTTCAGGAATATTTCCTGATTTTTGGCGCGGGTGGCGGCATCCAGCCCAGCATGATAGGGCAGCGCCTTGCAGCCTTCTTTTTTTAGCCATGCGGCCATGTCTTCGACATTCTGGCGTGACAGGCAATAGACGATGCCGCTTTCATCCGCGTGGGTTTTGATGAAACGGAGTATTTGCTGCTTGGGGCTATCCTTCAGGGTGATGGTGTAATGGATGTTGGGGCGGTCGAAGCCTGCGACGAAGGTGCGGCCTGAGGTGAGGCCCAGACGCTCGACAATGTCCTTGCGGGTAGGCGCGTCGGCGGTGGCGGTCAGGGCAATGCGGGGAATGTTAGGGAACCGGGCAGCGAGGTCGGCAAGCTGGGTATAATGCGGGCGAAAGTCGTGGCCCCATTGGGAGACGCAATGAGCTTCGTCAATAGCGAAGAGGGCGATGGTGGATTGCTCAAGAAGCTCCAGAAAGTCCGGCATGAGGAGGCGTTCGGGGGCGACATAGACCATGTCGATCTCGCCGGCACGGATGGCGCGTTTGACCGACGAGACATGGGCGGGTTCCATGCTGGAATTGATGGCAGCGGCGCGGATGCCGAGTTGCTTCAGAGCTTCTACCTGATCCTGCATCAAGGCGATCAGGGGGGAGACAATAATGCCCACCCCTGCCCTGCATAACGATGGAATCTGGTAGCAAAGCGACTTGCCCCCGCCGGTGGGCATGAGCACGAAGGCGTGGTTGCCGGCCACGATGTGGTCGATGATGGCGGCCTGTTCGCCGCGGAAGCTGTCGTAGCCGTAGGTTTTTTTGAGAATGGAAAGCGGGCTGGTCATGCTCCTGTTATAGGAGCCGCGCGGACGGGTGGCAATGCTTAAGGACGACCGCGCCCGGGATCGGGCTTATTCGGATCCGCCGGTACGGGAATAGGCGGGCGGAACTGGGCAGGCTCAGGCATATCTGCCATAGGCAAATTCATGGACTCACGGATTTTTTCCAACCCGGCATTTAACATTGAGCGCAGGCTGGGCGTTTCGGCTGCGTCTGGCCGGGCGGGATTATTTTTTGTTACGTCGGGCACGATGCTTGAAGAAAGCAGTGTCATTTTCTTCTCCACCTCTTCGGGCGAGACGCCTTTGATAAATACCGAGGCGACTTCGCGACCCTGCTGGCGCAAGGACAGTTCTGTGCCGCCGCCCTCTTTGTCAGAGGCGCGGAAGTCCACGCTATCTACGCCGCGGCGAATGATAATGCGGTCGTCGCCGGGCTTAAAATCTGTGATGATATTGTTTTTGCCGCTTTCTGGGCCGAAGAGGAACATGTCCGCACCGGCGCCGCCGCGCAGGATATTTGCGCCGCCCACGGCTGCGAGCATGTCATCACCCGCACCGCCGCCGAGGCTGGCGCCTTTGCGGCCACGCAGGCCTAGCGAAATTTTTGTCGTGTCGTCGGCGACCGCCTGCACATTCGTGCCGGGCTGCACACGATTATCCAGCGGAATCGCTTTGCCGCCGCGGGTCAGGTCGCCTTTGACCTGTTCGCCGAACATGCGCGCGGACTGATCAACATGCAATTCGCCGCCGATGGTGTCGTCGCGCAGGTCGAGGCTTACGGTTTTGCCGGTGGCAATAAGGGTGGAGGTGGTAGCGGCCTGATCCACCTGCAACGTGCGCTCCTGATCGAGACCTGGGGCGGGACCGTAGCGGGTGATTAGGGTTATGACATCGTAAGGGGAAAGCCCGTGGATCGCGGCGAGCTGGTGATAAGACATGGTGCTCAGGAGTGTGTTATAATCTTCGTTGAGACCGCCGCCCTTGCTCTTGTCTTCCTGCTCGGCGCCGGGGTGCGACAGGGTGAGGCCGTGGAGAATTTCATGCACAATGGTGCCATAATAACTTTCCCCGCGCGCCAGCGCTTCAGGCGTAAGTTCGATAATGCTTTTCTGGAGTATCACGGTGGTCCGGCCACCGGGCGTGAGGGAGGAGTATCCCAAGGCATTGCTCATTTCTGCCTGACCGAACTGGAGGTCGGCGGCGGCCTCTTCATTGGGCTTTGCAAGTACGAAGCGGATATTCGCCACTTTTTCGATGTCATCCATTGCCTGCCGGGCGGCGGCCTGGGCGGCGGCAGATTCAATACCCAGTTCAGCGGCGGGGCCGAAAGAAGGCTCGAAGTCCTTACCCGCGAAACTGTAGGTCACGATGCGCGGCTCACCTTTTTCCTTAGGCGGTGTGCCGATCATGCGCCATGTGCCTTCTTCACGGTGCCCGCCGTCCAGCGGCGAGAGTTCCGCGGAAAGATCGTGCACGCCACGGGCGATGGAGCTAAAGCTCATATTATCCTGCAGGCGGGGCAAAGCGCTTGTATCGAAGCTTGGCGGAATGGGCGGCAGCACGGCAGGTGGGGCATTGAGCAGGGCAAGCAGTTGTTTCTGGTTTTGCTCCTGCATGGCTTCGCCGCCGAATGCCTTGAAGGCGGCTTCCTGCAATTCGGTGGATACGGAGCTGTTTATGGTTTCGGCGCGGTCCACCATCTGTTGCATACCACGGCGTATGACGGATGCAGAGTAGTCGCGTATTTGCAAATCCGTGCTTTTGCCATCGCGGTTGATGGCATCCATTTCCTGCCGAAGGCGCTGGCCCATGATGCCGGGGACGCGCTCCACAACCTTAGAGGCAAGGTCTAGCATATTTTCGGATGAGGAGGCAGGATCGGGCGGCGCGGCGATTTTTTCAGCGATATAAGTGTTGAGAGCGTTGAGGCGGTCGAAACTGTTGATGCGTTTTGCGGGGTCGGGTTTTACCGGCGCGCCGGGGAGCGGCTTCGGCGTGGCCAGTATATCCTTAACGCGCTTATCGTTGGTGTCATCGTCCAGATAAAGGCTGTCTTGCAACTTCATGACTGCGGCAGCAGGGAGGTTCCTGGATTTCAGTTCAGACATGGTCTCGCGCAGGAGTGCCCCCAGCGCCTGACGTTCTTCTTCATAGCGCGGGGAAAAAGCGCGGGCGGCGTTGAGTTTCTGGTCGAACGCGCCTGCGACTTCCGCAGGCAGGCCCCGGGAAATATTCTGCGCCATACTGCGCAGCTTCGCCGCGCCCCCGACGGGCTGAGGCTGGCCTACTGCACTTTTGACGCTGCCAGCAACGATGGCCTCAAGCGCTTCCAGCCGCTGTGCGGGCGTAATTATTTTTGCGCCTTCCGGGACAGGCAGGCGATCAACAAGCGCGGTGGGCGCGGACATCTCTTTTTCCACTAATTGTGCGAAGCTGGCGCCGGGAGGGAGCAACTGCTTAAAATTGCGGTCCATGATTTCTTCCAGCTCCAGGAACTGCCGACTGGCGATACGCTCGCCAGGCAAGTTCGAGGCGGGGGCCATGGTGTCGCGCAGGGCGTTAGTGACGGCGCGCAGATAGGCATCATCTTCGCTGTACTGGCGGGCTTCGGCCAGACGCGCCTTGACGACCTTATCCACACCGCCATGGGTGAAGCTATCCAAATAATCTGCCACGGCGCTTACATTGTCGGCGGGAATGGAAGCAGTGCCTTTTTCTGCGCGGGCAATATTCTCGTTGGCTAGGCTTGCGATTACACGCTCGGCCGCTTGCATTTTTTTCTGAAAATCCTGCATCGGGCCCGGCGGGGGGAAGCCGGGAGGTGGCGGCATCTTTGTGGGAGCAAGCATTTCTTCGGCGATTTTTTCATCATAGCCGCCGGGGGTGGGCAGTTGCTTTTCCATCCATTGCTGCAGGGTCCTGGCAAGGTTGATATCGGCCTGCCAGTCAGGAATGTTGTCCAATTCACCCAGTGCTTTACGCAAAGTGGCAACGGCAGCCTGGCGCTGTTCGGCCGGATCGGCATAACGCAGACTACGCTCCACCATGTGCGCGATTTGAAGGGTATCATCGGGCACGGTGTTATGCACCAGCTCATCTACCAGACGGCTAATTTCCAGAGGTGAAACACCCTGCGTGGGTTTTTTGGTATCTATGTCGTCTTGCAGAGCCTGTGCCATAAGCGTGGTCACCGCCCTTATTTTGCGGCGGGGAGTTAGCGGCACATCGGGCTCGGCGGGAATGGGGATGGCAGGCAAGGGCGCAGGCGTTTTCTTTTTCGCATCCATCAGGGCCTGGAGGCGGCCATTCAGGCCGATGTCCACGGTCTCGGCGAAATCCGATTGTGCGGGTATGGTATTATCAATACTGGCCATAAGCCAGTCGAGCTGCGACTTGGCGGGTTCAGGGGATGCTTCGAAGATGGCCAGCTCCTTACGGATGAAACTGGTAATGGCCTTGGTTTCCTCGATAGGTGAAGCGCCCAAAGCAAAAGCGCTGCTGCGCAAATTGTCGTATGCTTTAAATGCCTTCGGGTCTGCGGAAAAGCCCACCTGTGCGGCTACCGTATCAGCCAGCGCGTAGAGCTTTGTCAGTGAAAGCCGATCTGCGGGGGCGGCCTGAAGATTCTGCTCAAGGCGATCGGCCAGTACGGCGCTGTATATACGCGCCGATTCCTGAATGTCTTTTAGGGGGGGCTGGGCGGGTTCGTCCATAGGCTCCGTGTACTGGGATACTGAGTTATCCTAGCATGTGGGCGTTAAAGGTTGTGTTAAGGTTTAGTGTCATATAGCGCTAAAAACAAAGCAGAAACCCTATTTGCTGCAATGCAAAAAACCTTATCCTTCCAGAGCTTTTCCTTCCGGCATTTTTCGGGAGGGGTCGTATGCCGCGATAAATTGCATCATCTGATCGGGGGAGAAGGGCTTGGAAAGTGTTCCTAATATACTGAGAAAATAGGCTTTCCCAAGGCGGCTTACGGCATTTAAAATCACTTTATCGGACCCGCTGATGAGGATGAGACCGCCGGTGAACATTTCTTCGGCTAAGTAGTTTACGAATTCCACTCCGTCCATATCGGGCATATTTAAATCGCAGATAATAATATCTGGAAAGCGGCGGGTATCGTGAATCCGGGCGATGGCAGTTTTCCCGTCGTCGGCGCACTCGATATTGAGCGCACCTTGTTTCCGCAGCAATCGTGAAATGAGGTCACGGGTGAACTGGTCGTCGTCTACAACCATGTAGTGGTATTTTGGATAGTCCATAAGCCCTCTTTGATTTTACTACCGCGCTAGTTGTATATTTATTATATAAATACGTTATGATATGTCAAAACCTGTCTTCTGATCTCAACGGAATGAAGGTTTGAACCATTTTGGCACAAGGGTGGGAGAGGAGTGTTAGCGAGATGTTAATTCGTGGGGAAACGAATACAGGAATGTGCCTATGAGCCCGGGGTCGCAGGCACGAACGAGTTTTTTTGAGGGGGATGACTTCCGGATTTTTTTTGAAAGCACCCCTTCCCTTTGCCTGGTGCTGAAAACGGATTTGACGATTGTTGCCGCCACAGACGCTTATTTAAAAGCGACGAAGACATTGCGTGAAGAGATTGTAGGGCGCGGGCTTTTTGAAGTTTTTCCGGACAATCCTGATGACCCTCATGCCGATGGCGTTGCTAATTTAAATGCCTCCCTGCAGCGGGTGATGGCATCGGGGCAGCCCGATGCCATGCCCATCCAGAAATATGACGTGCGCCGCCCCGCTGAAGAAGGCGGCGGCTTCGTGGCACGGTATTGGAGTCCGCTCAATAACCCCATCCCCGATGGCAGGGGAGGCGTTGCTTATCTGCTGCACAAAGTGGAGGACGTGACCGAAACAGTGATGCTAAGAGCAGGGCTTAAAAAGCAAACCGAACTTCTGGAACAAATTGTAGAAGCACTCCCAATCGCCCTTTTTGCCAAAAATGCGCGGGATGATTTCCGGATGATTATGTGGAATAAAAAAGCCGAGGAAATCTTCGAGCGGCCACGGGGGAAAATGCTGGGAACCACAGATTACGACCATTTCAGCAAAGCAGAGGCCGATGTGTTCCGCGCAACGGACCTACAGGTCATGAAAAGCGGCCGGACGGCGGATATTCCTTTGCAGATGGTGACGAGCGCGCGGGGAACATGGTTTGCGCATGTGAGCAAGGCAGCTGTTTATGAAAACGGCAAGCCGAGCGTTTTGTTCGGCATTGCGCAGGATGTGACGGAGCGCAACCAGAGTGAAATTCGGCTGCTGGAATATGCGCATGAGTTAAAGGATGCGAATAAGCGCGCGGGCATGGCGAATATGGCCAAAAGCGATTTTCTTGCCGTGATGAGTCATGAGATCCGCACACCGATGAATGGGATTATCGGGCTTTCGGGGTTGCTGCTGGACACAAAGCTTGACGCGGAGCAGAGCGAATATCTGCAGGCGGTACACCATTCCGCGAAATCGCTGCTGTCGCTGCTTAACGATATCCTTGATTTTTCTAAGATCGAGGCGGGGGAGCTTACTTTGGACGAAGCTGTGTTCGATTTAAGCAAAATGGTTTTTGAGCTTGAGCATGTCATGGGCGTGATGGCAGTGGAAAAGGGGGTGCAGTTTGTACTGCAGTATGGAAAAGACGGCCAGGCCAAGCTGGTGGGTGATGCATATCGGCTGAGGCAAATATTGACCAACCTGTTGGGCAACGCCATCAAATTCACCTCCGAAGGCAGGGTTTCGCTTCGTATTACCGCTGCACCTGCCGCCGGCGGGAAAACAATGATGCGGTTTGAGGTGAGCGATACAGGCATTGGTATCCTTGATGAATATCTTTCGCAGATTTTCAATAAATTCACACAAGGGGGCAGCGCCATTACCAGTAATTTCGGCGGAACCGGGCTTGGGCTGGCCATTACCAAGCAGCTGGTAGAAGCGATGCAGGGCACGATCGGGGTTGAGAGCGTGTATGGCAAGGGCTCGACTTTCTGGTGTGAAATTCCATTTGTTATGGACCGAAGCGGGCAGGCCATGAATACGCCGCTGACGGCAGCGCGGCTGCTGGTGAATGAGACGCTGAAGCATAAACGTGTGCTGGTGGTGGACGATCATTATACCAACCAGCTTTTTGCCACCAAACTGCTGCTGAAGCAGCTGGGGATTCAGGCAGATACGGCTTCTAACGGACTGGATGCGATTGAAAAAACGCAGATGTGGGCCTATGACCTGATCCTGATGGATTGCCACATGCCACAGATGAACGGTTTTGACGCCACGGCGCAGATCCGCAAAGCAGAGGCTGGCGAGCGGCATGTGCCGATCATTGCGCTCACCGCAGATGCAATGAAGGTGGTGAAGGAGCGCTGTATCGTAGTGGGCATGGATGATTACCTGAGCAAGCCGCTGGACCCTGAAGAGTTTATCCGCAAGGTGATACGGGCGCTTACTGAAGACATTGCCGTTGTTCAGCGCGACGGGTTTGCGCAGGTGCTGGCGCAAAAGAAGGATGGCTATGCCGCGGTGGACCTTACCCATCTGCATAAGTTCACCGGTGGCAGCCCGGAAGAAGACAAGGAATTGTGTTTTTCTTTTTTAGCGCAGGCGCAGACGCTGCTTGCCGGGCTGGAAGAAAGCCATGCCCGAAACCAGCTCACGCAGTGGCGTCATATCACCCATAAGCTGAAAGGCTCCTCGGCTAATCTTGGCGCTTTTGACCTGGCGAAATGCTGTGACCTTGCCGAGCAGGATTTTGCCGCCGCACCGAATGTGAAAAAAGACCATCTGGACGCAATAAGGCAGGAGTTGGCACTTGTGCGGGTATATTTAGCCAGTATTTCCGTTTAGGGAGCAACAGAGGAGGCGAGGTAGGGAATATTTTCCCCGATCCAGCGGCCTACTTCGTTGGTCTGGAATGGGGCGAGGCCTTTTTCCTTTATGCGCCATGTGAATGCCGCCCTGGCCTGAGGCAGGGTGAAACCATGCACGCCTGCAAAAAAGGTGCCGAGGAATTCGGGGTGAAGGCGCAGGCTGGTTTCTGGCGTAGTATAGCCCGCTGCCTCGGCCTCGGTGGCATAGGCATTCATGATGGCGGCGATATAGGCGATGGCGATTTGGGGATCACGGAGCTGCAAAATACGTTCCACAGTATCAGGCATGAGTGAAGGTGGCAGGGGGGGGAAGACGGGAATGTAATGCGGGTTTCCTTCGATGAAGGCCGCGGCATTATTAGGACCCCATGCCTGCACTTTGCCGGGGCCCATGCTTTTTAGAAACAAGCCCTTGGTAACGGTAAAATTGACCATGAGGCTCAGGGTCATGCGGTGCAGATGGTCGTTTTCCGCCCCTTCCCATGCGATGACCCCTGCGATGGCAACGGGGTCGATATGGTATTTTGCGCCTTCGGCACGTATCTGGGGCGCGTATTTGCTTATCCACAGGAACATGCGCCCACGGGAAGTCGGAGCCCAGGGTGCGGGGTCCACCGCCAGTAGGCCCGATTGCAGTTCGTATGATACTTGCGGATAAGGGAAAGCGAAATTGATCGCCAGCAAGAGCAGCCCGAGAAACAAGAGGACGCAGAATTTTTTCATGCGCCGAGCGTAGAATAAGCTATAGCTATTGCAATATCTCTTTTAATAGCGGGAGCATGGCTTAAGCGATGGGATTTTTCCGACTGTATATCACGCTTCTCATCGTGGTCGGACACCTGCATACATGGTGGGGTTTTTCCTTTCCGTGGCTGGATATTGTGCGTAGTGGCGGGCTGGTGGGGATTGCGCGGGTGCATGTTTTTTTCCTGCAGTCAGGGTTTTTAACACAGTTGCAATTCAAGAGCGGCACGCCCGGGCGGGCGGAGGTATTGGGATATTGGGGTAAACGGCTGCGGCAGATTTACCCGCAATACCTGATGTTCATGTTGCTTACAGCCGGGGCTTACTGGCTGGTGGGAGACAGCCGCTATTTGCAGGCGATCCAGTATAAAAACATGGGTACGGGCGAGATGGTTTTTTCCAACCTGCTTGGCATCAACCTGCCGACACTTCGGCTCTGGCATCCCGATATGGCATTGGCCAGCGGATACTTGCTGCTGCCGCAAGCATGGTCGCTGACCATCCAGCTTGGATTTATACTGCTTACGCCGTTTGTGCTGCCGTCAAAGTGGAGGGTGACGGGTATGGCGGCGCTTTGTGCTGCAAGCATGGTTTATTTTTATGCGTTTACGGCGGTGCAGCGGAATTTTTTTGTAACGGAACTGGGGTATTTCTGGTTCGGGGCACTGGTGGCGCGTAGGGTGGCGGATATTCGCTTTAGCCGCACACCGCTGATAGGCATGGTGGCGGTGTTTATTATACCCTGCGCTGTTATGGCCGTTTATTATCCCTTAGCCGAGGCGGCTTGGGGCGTGTGGCCGGTCTTTGTGTTATTCAACCTGCTATTGGCGGCGACAATGGTGCCATGTTATCAGCTGTGCCAAGGCATGGTGGTTGACCGCTATCTGTCAAGGGTGAGTTTTACGCTGTATCTATGCCACACGCTGATTGCGGTGGGAGTAACGGCGCTGAAGCTTGACCCCACGCTGGGCGGGGCGCTGACGGTTTTGGCGGCGCTTGGGCTGGCTGTGGTGGTGAATCTGGGGTGGTTGAGGCGCAGGGTATTGTAATCGCCAGCATTTTTGCGCAAGTTGATCGTTTGGGGGATTTGCTCCATAGTGTCGGTTGCTTTTAAGGATGGATATGCAAGCAGCGTTACTTACTGTGGAGGAGGCATGGGACGCCATTGCCGCGGCCTTGCCCGCGGCGAAGGAAGAGATGTGCGCGCTGGATGAGGCGCAGGGCAGGACACTGGCGCGGGCGGTACATGCGGAGCGGGATTACCCGCCGTTTGACCGGGTGACGCATGACGGGATTGCCATTGCCTATGCAGCGCTGAAAATGGGGCAGAATAGTTTTTCCATTGAGTCTTATGCCGCGGCGGGAAACCCGGTAGCTCTGCTTTCAAATACGCATCATGCCATTGAGGTGGGTACGGGCGCGCCGCTGCCGGACGGCTGCGACACGGTCATCCCCTACGAGTTATTTTCGACAAGCGGGCCGGTGGCGAGCCTGCATACGGGCGCAGTTGTGGCACGGGGGGATTGTCTGCATCTGCGCGGAAGCGATGCTGTGCAAGGGCAATTGCTCCTAGCCGAAGGGCAGCGGATCGGGGTTCCGGAAATGGCGGTGCTGGCGGGAAATGGGGTGGCGCAGGTGCCCGTGTTTACGCAGCCGAGCATCGGCATTCTTGCGACGGGCAACGAACTGGTAGCGGTGGATGCGCCGATAGCGCCTTACCAGATCAGGCGCAGCAATGACGCGACATTAAAGGCTGCGCTGAAGGCGCAGGGATTTGGCAATGTGTTCTGCAGCTGGGCGGAGGATGATAAGGATGCGCTGACGCATGTGTTGAAGCAGATGATAGAAACGCATGATGTGTTACTGGTAACGGGAGGTGTGTCTCGCGGGGCGTTTGATTTTGTGCCGGGGGTGATGGAAGCGCTTGGCGTGCAGAGTATTTTTCATGGGGTAGCTCAGAGGCCGGGCAAGCCGCTGTGGCTTGGGTACCGGGACAATACCGTGGTATTCGGGCTGCCGGGAAACCCAAATTCAGCGCTGACCTGCCTGGTGCGCTATGCGCTGCCGCTGCTAAAAGCAATGCGGGGGGAAGGTTTTACACTGGCGCCAGCCATGCCACTGGCGGCGGGGGTGAAAGGCCTGGAGCGGCTTACGCTGTTTATGCCGGTGCGGGTGGAGAAGGGAATGGCAGTTCCTCTGATGAGCAGGAGTTCCGGGGATTTTACCGGGCTTTTAGGGACAGATGGGTTTGTGGCGTTGCCTGCGGGGCGGAATTTTTCTGCGGGTGACATGGTGGAGTTTTTTGCATGGTAGGCCATGTATTGCAGGACAAGCATGGCAGGCGTATGCGCAAGTTGCGCATTTCACTGCTGGACGCGTGCAATATGCGCTGCGTGTATTGTATGCCGGAAAAGCCGCATTTTACGCCGCAGGAAGACTGGGCGAGCGCAGAGGAGATTGTGCGCATCGCGGGGCATTTATGCGCGCTGGGGATTGAAGAAATCCGGCTGACGGGGGGCGAGCCTACACTCAGGGCCGACATGCTGGCGATTGCCGAAGGGCTTTCAGGGCTGGGGGCGCGCAAGCTTGGGCTTACCAGCAATGGGCTGCTGCTGGGAGAAAAGCTGGAGGCGCTTAAAACGCGCACCGACCTGCGCTTCCTCAATATCAGCATGGACAGCCTGGACCGGGACAATTTTGCGCGGATTACGCGCAAGGATGTGTTCGAGACGGTGCATGGCACGATATTGAAAGCGCGAGACATGGGGTTTTCGGTGAAGGTGAACGTGGTGGCGCTGCGCGGGCTTAATGACCATGAGGTGCTGGATTTCGTTGACTGGTCAGGCCGCGAAGGCGTTGCGGTGCGGTTTTTAGAGGCGATGAATATCGGGGTGATGGAAAAGGATTTTGCGCAGCGCCTGATCCCCGCGAGGGAAATGATCGGGGAGATCCGCAAGCATTACAAGCTGACGGCGCAGGTGGGTGAAGTGGATGCCACGGCCTATACTTTTGTGGCTGACAACGGGGCGGATGTAGGGTTTATCGCTTCGGAGTCGGAACCGTTCTGCGGGAATTGCTCGCGGCTGCGGCTTACCGCCCAAGGGCATTTGCGGCCCTGCCTGTTCACGCATACGGGCATCAACCTAAAGGGCGTGGCGTTTGAGCATTACCCGGCGGCGATTGCTTCTATACTCGATTTGAAACCGGGCGGACGGATGGCGCATGTGGCGCAGCCGATGTACCAGATTGGAGGGTGAGATGAGTTTGAGCCATGTGGAAAAAAATGCGCCGGTCATGGTCGATGTGTCGGCCAAGGCGGTGACGAAGCGCATGGCGCGGGCGGAAGCAGTGATACGGTTGCCACAGGTGGTATGCGATGCTTTTGTGGATGGCGAGCTGGTGACGGCGAAGGGGCCGGTGTTCCATACGGCCATTATCGCCGGGACACAGGCGGTGAAGAAAACGGCGGATTTAATCCCCTTTTGCCACACATTACCGATTGAGCATTGCCGCATTACTCTGGAGCGCAGTGGTAATGTGCTGCTGGTAGCGTGCGAGGTGAGCACCACCGCCAAGACGGGTGTGGAAATGGAGGCGCTGACGGGGGCCAGTGTCGCCGCTTTGGCATTTTATGACATGACCAAGGCACTGAGCCACGACATGGTGATTGAACAGGTGAAGCTGGTGGCCAAAAGTGGCGGCAAGCGCGATTTCGACGAGCGGGAGGGATGATGCTGAACGGGCTGGTGCTGGCAGGGGGGCGTTCCTTACGCATGGGGCAGGATAAGGGGGCTATGGTGTGGCACGGGCTGCCACAGACGCAGTATCTGGCTGCTTTGCTTGCGCCTTTCGTGGATGAGGTTTTTGTTTCAGTGCGAAAGGATCAGGCCGGGATGGCGCATGTGAGCGGGCTGGCAATGGTGGAAGACCACTACCCCTGCCCTTCCCCACTCAACGGAATTGTTTCCGCGATGAGGATGCAGCCAAAAACCAACTGGCTGGTGGTGGCGGTGGACATGCCGCATGTGGATCGTCCTGCGGTGGAGGCTTTGCTAGAGCGGCGCGATGCGAGCAAGGTTGCCACCTGCTTTGAAAGCCCGGGAAAAGGCGGGCCGGACCCGCTATTGGCTGTTTGGGAAGGCCATGCGTTTTCGCTGCTGGAGCCCATGGTGCAGCGTACGGAGCATGTGTGCCCGCGCAATGTATTAAAGACTATGCCGGTGTTGGTGCTGAAAGACGCCGTGGCGGCGCGGGTGCTGGATAATATCAATACGCCCGATGATGCGGCGCAGGTGAAGGTGGCTTCGTGATGCAGGTGCGGGTGAGTTATTTTGCGTTATTCCGCGAAGCAGCTGGGAAAAATGAGGAATTGGTGGACACAAGTGCAGCGATAGCGGGGGAATTGTACCGTGAGCTGGCGGCGCGCTACGGGTTTACATTGGCCGAGGCGCAAGTGAAGGTAGCGGTGAACGATGTTTTTGCCGAGCACGTCACGCAGTTACGGCAAGGCGACCATGTGATCTTTATTCCGCCGATTGCGGGGGGATGATGTTTGAGTTGACTGACCAGCCAATTTTTGTAAAGCGGATGGAGACACTGGACAAGCGCGCTGGCGGTTTCGTGAGTTTTGAAGGCCGGGTGCGCTCTGTGAATGAGGGCAAGACGGTGACAGGGCTTGAATATGAAGTCTACACGGCGCTGGCATTAACCGAGGGCCAGGCGATTGTGCGGGAAGCAGTGACGAAATTTGGGCTTTTTGCCGCCTATGGGGTGCACAGGCAC